>NZ_LT985980.1:2802177-3156694 GCF_900291985.1 Lysinibacillus timonensis
GATAAATAACAACAGTAAACGCCCATTGGTCACTAATTTGAACTGATCGCGAAATGTCGAAAGAGTCCCTTTTCGTAAAGTGGATGGAATCAAGAAACTATTGGCTATTAGGGCCACAGCACCAATAATTACGATAATGATAAAGGCCATTCTCCAACCAAATTGCTGTCCAATAAATGTTCCTAATGGGACTCCTGTGACAGTCGCTACCGTGAGTCCAGAAAACATAATGGATATAGCGCTCGCTCTTTTTTGTTCGGGTACTAAGCTTGCAGCAATTGTAGAACCGATAGACATAAAAATCCCATGCGAAAAGGCGGAAATAATACGAGCCACAAGTAAGACGCCAATGCTTGTAGCGCTTGCTGCAATACTATTGCCTATAATGAAAACGACCATCACCCAAAGTAGCAATGATTTTCGAGACATATTGCCAGTCAATGAAGTTAAAATGGGTGCGCCAAAAGTCACACCTAATGCATATAACGAAACCGTTAATCCTGCAGTAGTAACTGAAATTCCTAAATCCGTTGCAATTAATGGTAATAGACCGACACTAATGAATTCCGTCGTTCCGATTGCAAATGCACTAATAGCTAACGCTAACAATGCCAATGTACTATGTTTTTTATCTAAAGACATATTTCTACTCCTCCGAAATTTGGTAGTTCATGAACGATTTAGTCTGTTGAAATGTAAATAAAACCGCAAAACCAAATCGATAGATGTTATTATGATACTTATAAAACAAATAGAGAAGTACGTACTTTAAAGTGCTATAGGTACTAAAAAGTGTTATAGATACTTTTAAGTGCCTATCAGAGGAGGAAGGTTAGATGAAAAGTAAGAAATACAATATATCCGTTGAGGCAACATTGGAAGTAATAGGCGGAAAGTGGAAATGTGTGATTCTATGCCACCTAACGCATGGAAAGAAACGAACAAGCGAATTGAAACGTCTGATGCCAGATATCACACAGAAGATGCTAACGCAGCAATTGCGCGAGTTAGAAGAAGATGGCGTTATTAATCGAATTGTTTATAATCAAGTTCCACCTAAAGTAGAGTATGAGTTAAGTGAATATGGACGGAGCTTAGAAGGCATTTTAAATGCTCTTTGCAATTGGGGAGAACATCATATTATCAAAGTCTATGGCGATACAGCAGGAATCCTGGAAGAGAACGTATTAAACGAACATTTAAAATAAGTGTGTGTGCCGATCAAGACATCCTACGACTAAAATCAATATAGCGTAGGGTGTCTTGTTCACTTTTCGAGATTCTATTGAACGTCAAATGGTTTTTCATGTTCTCCTCACTAAAAAAATTGACGCAAATGTATACATATGTATACAATGGCTTTAAGAGTAAGTGTATACAAATGTATACGGTTGGGAGGAAATGTATGAGACGTGAAGGGCATAGAGGACCAGACAGACACCATGTAGAAAGGCATCGTAGACATCGAGGAGAGCATGGAGAGGTGAAATCAGAAGGGGCGAAAACGTTTCGACGTAAGCGTGCCATTATGTTTTTAGAGCATTTAGAGACGAAAGAGAACGTACTGAAAAAGCAATTGGAAACACCAGAATTACAATCAGCAAATCCTATCATAGTTGGTGAACTAAAGGCGATACAGTCAATCATAAGTGAGTTTGTACAACAATTTGAGCTATATGAGTATGAAGAGTATGCGAAATTCCGATTCAGAAAAGATGCTGAAAATAGGGATTTGGAAATAGAGCAGCTGCATAGTGAATCAAAAAAAGACCAACCGTGATAGTAACTGCTTCTCAGTGGGAAGAGAAATAGAATAAACCACACGTTAATGAAAAGTGGTTTGAAAATTATGTACAGCCAGTCCTATAATAGGCTGGCTTTTTTGTGTTTAGAAAAGGTGCCTGGCACTCAAACAAACATTCATTTACCAAATGTCCATAGTGAAGCGCAAATTGCCAATCCATTCGGAATTTTTTTAATATTACTATAAATCCTCAACATATTGACATGTTTTTCTAATTCCAATAGATTGAAATTAATCATTTATATGTTGAAAAAATAGGGGCGATTTTTTTACACAGAAAATAGAGAATCGGATAAAAACAAAAGGATATGCTATGAGTATACTATGCTTTTTAGGACAGCTCGAATTTCTCAACTTAGCATCATAAAAAATGCATCTTGTTATTTAAGGGGGCAATGGTATGAAAAATATGATTGCGATCATCGGTTCATTGATTGTAGGATTTGGTTTTAATTTCTTTTTAGTTCCCTATGAGATTTTAAGTGGCGGCATCAGTGGTATTGCCATTTTAATCGGGTTAGTTACACCCTTTGATATAGGTATCATGAACTTCTTGCTGAATCTACCTTTGCTTATCTTAGGTTACTATAAGCTCGGAAAAGCAATTACAATCAATACGCTCATTTGTGTTGCTTCATTATCTGCTTTTTTATATTTGTTACCAGTCGTTCAAGTGACTGATAATATCCTATTGTCAACCATTTTTGGTGGTATTATAAGTGGTATTGGCGTAGGTTTGATTTTAAAGTATTCCGGCACTTCAGGTGGGTTAGATATCATTGCGATTATTGTTTCTAGAGTAAGTAACTTTAGTGTGGGTCTTCTTCTAACAGGCATGAATGGGGTCATTGTCTTAATTTCTGGCGCTGCATTTAATTGGAATATTGCCTTATATACACTGTTATCTATTTATTTATCTGGATTAGTAATTGATAAAATTCACACTAATAACATCAAAGTAACAATGCAGATTGTCACTTCTAAGGGAGAAAGTATTCGAGAAGAGCTATTGAAGTCCATCTACCGTGGAATTACAATTACAGAAGGATATGGTGGATACACGAAAGAGAAAAAGCAAATCTTAATGATGGTTGTTACACGATATGAAACTTTCCAAATTAAAGAGATTGTCCGTCAATATGACAAGCAAGCATTTATTAATATATTTCAAACAATTGAAGTGGACGGTGCATTTGTTAAGAATTAGATGTCCTGTTCATATAGAAGTGTGAACAAAAAGTAAATAGCCAAAACGAAAAAGAAAGGCATCTGCGTGTGTACCATTGCAGATGCCTTTAATTTGGACTTTTATCAGTTAATATCTAGTTGGATCGATGCACAAAACTATAAAAGCTGCTCTATTTTTCTTTCGATATCAATGATTGAATCATCTGGTTCAAAGCGTTGGATAACATTACCTTGAGCATCAATTAAAAACTTTGTAAAATTCCATCGAATGTTATTATCTAGTAGGTAAGTTGGATATTGTTGTGAAATCATATCCATTAGAATTGCTTCTTGCATATTTGATTTATCGATTGGACGTGCGTCAACAGCATGTTTTAAGTAGTTAAACAAGGGATGTGTATGATCTCCATTCACATCTACAACATCATAAATGGGGAACTTTACCCCATAGTTCAATTGACAAGTACGTTCTGTTTCTAATCCGGTTTCAGGGTTTTGATTTGCAAATTGATTGCTCGGGAATCCTAATACGGTGAAACCTTGAGATTGATACTTTTCATATAGTTTTTGTAAATCATCAAATTGATATGTAAATTGACAATGATTCGCTGTATTGACGATGAGAGTTACTTTCCCTTTATACGTTTGCATTGAAACGATGTCACCATTTGTTTTCTTTGCTAAATAATCATAAAACTTCATTTTAAAATGCCTCCATACTCTTTAAAAAATCCTAGTTTGCTATTTTGGTTAGGAAAGAATCCCTATCCCAATATACACCAGTAGAGGTATTTGTACTACAAAAAAATTGCTTAAAAGTAGATAAAAATGTCATGATCAGTCCAGAATTCTTATGTCATAGTGCCTATTTGTTTGAATTCATATTGAGTAAAGAGTGTGGTAAAAGAGGAAATGGAAGGGACTCTGGATTTTACTATGAAATGAACAAAAAACACCCTACTGCTAAAATTGAAGCATTTTTAGCGTAGAGTGTTATTTTGGTGTTGAAAGGACCTACCCCTTATGAAAGGACCTACCCCTTATGTCTCTGATATTGTTTTAGCGCGGATGATAAAGGATTTGTTTTCCGTACTTTCAAGGGAAAAGGAATTGCCCATGCCATCCGTAACATCAATCACAATTTGCAAGTGCTGCCAGTAAGAAAAGTTCGAATTGTGCATATAGTAGGGCACACCTATAACTTCTCCAATTTGTTCATCCCGGCTGCCAAGATAGAAGTCACCAGCCGTCATACAAATCGGTGACGTTCCATCACAGCAACCTTCAGAATGAACGAAAATCAGTTCACCATGCTGTCCCTGCAACTGTTGAATCAGTTTTGTGGCTGCTTCTGTCGCAATGACTTTTTCCATCTTAGAAGAAGCCCATAGATCCTTTATTGTAACCTACTAAAATACATTTTGTTTGTTGGTAGTGAGAAAGCATCATTAAGTGGTTTTCACGACCAATACCTGATTGTTTGTATCCACCGAACGCAGCGTGTGCTGGGTATTGGTGGTATGTGTTTGTCCAAACACGACCAGCTTGAACGGCACGACCTGCGCGGTAAGCGATTTCGCCACTACGAGACCATACACCAGCACCTAAGCCGTATACTGTATCGTTCGCAATTGCGATTGCTTCGTCGAAGTCTTTGAATGTTGTCACAGATAATACTGGACCAAAGATTTCTTCTTGGAAGATGCGCATGTTGTTTGTTCCTTTGAATACAGTTGGAGCTACATAGTAACCTTCTGCTAATTCACCTTCTAGAACGTTACGGTGACCACCGATTAGAAGTTCAGCGCCTTCTTCTTTACCGATTTCAATGTAAGATAAGATTTTATCTAATTGTTGTTTAGAAGCTTGAGCACCCATCATTGTTTCAGTGTCTAGTGGGTTGCCGATTTTAATCGCTTTAATGCGTTCCATCACTCGTTCCATGAATTTGTCATAGATTGATTCATGAACTAAGGCACGAGAAGGAGCTGTACAAATTTCGCCTGAGTTAAGTGCGAATAATACGAAACCTTCAATTGTTTTATCTAAGAACTCATCATCTGCATCCATTACGTCTGGGAAGAAGATGTTTGGTGATTTACCACCAAGCTCTAATGTGACAGGAATAATGTTTTCAGTTGCATATTGCATAATTGAGCGACCTACTGCAGTTGAACCAGTGAACGCGATTTTTGCAATACGTGGGTTCGTAGCAAGTGGTTTCCCAACTTCAAGACCAGTACCATGAACGATGTTTAATACACCTTTTGGTAATAAGTCTTGAATTAACTCTAATAATACAGAGATTGAAGCGGGTGTTTGCTCAGCTGGTTTCATTACGATACAGTTACCTGCAGCGAGTGCCGGAGCAATTTTCCATGCTGCCATCAGTAGCGGGAAGTTCCAAGGGATAATTTGTCCAACTACACCTAGTGGCTCGTGGAAGTGATAAGCAACTGTATCCCCATTGATTTCACTAATACCGCCTTCTTGTGCACGAATCACCCCTGCAAAATAACGGAAGTGATCTACTACTAATGGCATATCTGCAGCTAATGTTTCACGAACTGCTTTCCCATTATCCCAAGTTTCTGCCACTGCGATCATTTCTAAGTTATCTTCAATGCGGTCTGCGATTTTATTTAAAATCTGTGAACGGTAAGCAACTGTTGTGCTACCCCAAGCATCTTTTGCTGCATGTGCTGCATCTAGTGCTAACTCAACGTCTTCAGCTGAAGAGCGAGGTACAGTTGTAAATACTTTACCTGTTACGGGTGAAATTACTTCTAAATATTGTCCTTTAACTGGTGCTACCCATTCGCCACCGATAAAGTTTTGGTATTGCTCTTTAAATTGAACTAAAGAACCTTCTGTATTTGGATTTGCATATATCATAATTATTTCCCCCATAATTATATATTTCGCTTCAGTAGGGATGTTCACAATTTCGACAATGTTCCCTATGAATCTATCATGCTCTTTTTATTGTGAAAATGCAAGCGTTTTCATAATGGTAAAATCTTATAGTTTCTAAAAAATATTTAATATAAAATCAGGGGAATAAGATGACAGTGTTCTAAAATCGGTTATGAGATGAAATTTCAAAGCGTAATTGGATGCTGGATTTGCTCAGCTTTTACTAAAATTATTAGTAGAAAAACGCTTAAAAGTTCCCCAATTTTCCAGTCTAGCCAATTGAGGATAAGAGGATATAAAGTGCACTATGATGGGAGCATCATATAGGGGAGGGGAAAGATTGAATAAAAATCGGTCTCCGTATCGAATGGCTGTTAAAGCAAGCGGTAATTCACGACGGAATATTTTCGTACGTCTTGCTGAAGTAGTAGGGTCGTATTCTCCCTGATCAATATATAAGATTACATAATAATATAAAAATTGCCCATTGGTTAGCCATTCACCTAATACTTCATCGCGCATAGTTAAATTAACTTTGTCCCAAGCATAATGAGTGCCGATGGTTAAAAATAGGTCTCCTGTTTCATCAGAATGGGTGAGGGTGTAGCGTCTTGGTATAACAAGGCTCGTAGCAGTAACTCCGTCTTTATATTCTACTAATAGTTTTTCTGGATTAAACTTACTCAAAAGAATTACCTCCAATCGTTTTTTTATCCATATGCGAGAGTTTATGAGGAAACTAGTTACTTGCCTTAGTAGCGCCTAAAATATATTTGTCGTTCTCACTCCAAAAGTGATTTGGAACATAAAAAGAACACTGTAGCATTTTAGCCCGAGTGTCCTTTCTGTAGCTTATGTTATTTTTTAGATTTTAAGAAACCGTCAACACAGTTCCAAATTGCAAAGATAGGGAACAAGGTAATCGTAAGGATTTGTATATAGTTCATGATTGAACTTCCATCAAAGTTCGTTTCGTTGTTCATATAGTCGATGAAATGTGGGTTGAAAATAGCGATATTCATCACGATGATGATGACACTAATCGTTCCGACGATTTCTTTCACTGTATTAACGAAAGCAATTTGTTTCGTCCATTGCTTTTTTAGCAACATATAAAGTGCTAAAGCGATTTCCAAACCGATACTTATCACTACAAGCGGCCAATAGGAATTTAACACGGCTTGATTTAAGGCAGGAATAGTAAATTGAAGGCCATCTTCCGATTTTTGATAAACGCCTAAAAGTTTATCTGCATTGAAATAAACGGTAGCCCAAATTGCTGTCCAAAACAAACTGCCAAAAACATATCCAGTGGAGATCGCTTTTTTCTTTGGAATGTAGACAATACTTTTCAAATCTTCAGGAGTCCATTTTTTCCCACTCATAGAGAGAGGATCACGATCTTTTGTATGATCAACTCGTTCAATAATAGCGAACGTAATCGTTAACCAAAAGAACGTTTGAATAGCCACTTCAATAATCCTCCAAATCCCTTCTCCTAAAATCGATAAAGCAAGACTTAATAAAGCCTCGTTTTCATCGTAGGCAAAAAGATGTTGGGCTACAGTTGAAATGACAGAAATTACTGCAGCAATAGGGAGAATCATTTTTAACAATGTCACATACACATCAAAATAACGTGGTCCAATAAGGTGCATCGGTTTTTCACTATAATTACTCGCTAACACAGCAGGATTTCCTAACGTACTCAATACTTCTTCTACATCTTTCTCTGTAAAGTCCTCGGGTAACATATCTTCAATGGTTGACCTTAGTTCTAAAGCGATATCTTCACGACTTTTTTCCGGCAGGCGACGAGTTACTTCGTGTATATAGACATCAATTAGATTCATCCTCATTCTCCTTTAATAATTGATAAAGTTGTTGTGAATTCACAAGCCACTCTGTTTTCAGCTTCTCATAGATTTCTAATCCAAAATTCGTTAAAATGTAGTATTTGCGCGGTCTAGATTCTGTCGTATCCCAAAGACTTTCAACTAACTCCTGCTTTTCCAATCTGCGTAACAACGGGTACAACGTGCTTTGTTCAATCGAAATTCCCGATTGCTCTAGTAGTTGGACAAGCGAGTAGCCATATTGCTTTGTTTGTAATTGACTCAAGACGGCTAATGTTAACGTTCCTCTTCTTAACTCGGTCATTAATGAGTCCAGCAGATTACTCATCTTACACCTCCATGCTATACGATATATACTATGCATCATACAGTATATATGATACAGTATTACGGTTACTACAGTAAAGTTTTTTATCCCCTAAAGTTTTCCATTCCGCTTTTTCTCGTTTAGTTCCGCAAACCGTTTTCCAATGAAACTTTCTGATGAATAACAAAACTTCTAAGACGAAAGGCAGCCACATAATTGCAAGTAAGCATGCTCGCGGTACATAAAATACAACAACCCAAATTTTACATTTCATCATGTCTCCTTTTCTGGTCTTGGCCTATATATAAAAATTGAAAACAAAGTAAAAAGGAGCGCAATGAACAATGAAGAACAAGTTACTTATTCCTGAGGCACCTTTACAACTATTGCCTACACTTGCAGTCATACTAGGCATCAAAGAAGCCATGATTTTGCAACAGCTGCATTACCGCTTATTGAACTCTCCATATAAAAAAGATGGCTATACATGGTACAGGCATACGTATGCAAACTGGCAAAAACAGTTTCCATTCTATTCGGAAAAAACAATTAGTCGAGCCTTTTTGACCTTAGAACAGGCGAAGATTATTGTTTCTAGTCAAGAATATAACCCTTACAAAGTGATGAAAACGAAATGGTATCGTATTGATTATGAAGAACTGTATCGAAAACTAGATATTCCATATGACTCTGTCTGTCAAACGATTGAAGACATTCATCATCGACTATCAGAAGCGTCCCATTGTGGTGGAGAAGATGGAGAGGTAGATCCTTGTGAAGACAAGCAGAATCGCCTTGTTAACGATTTAAAGGAAGGTGATAGTGATAATCAAGCTACTGACCCTTTCATAACCCCTCATATCAATGAAGGTCAAAATGACATCACCAACTGCACGAAAGAACAGCCAACTGCAAGTCGATTTGACTTTATCCTTGAGGACAATCATGGTCTGTTAATAAAAGAAGAATTTAAAGAAGAATTAAATAAAAAAAATTATCTTGTCGAGAAGACTCTCGACGTTACAACCAAAATCATTCAGTACTTAAATGCACGTACAAATCAAAACTATCGAGTAAACAATCCATCTACCATTCGATTCATTAAGGCAAGATTAAGAGAAGGTTATCAACTAGAGGATTTTAAAAGAGTAATTGATGTGAAAGTTAGACAATGGTTAAAAGATCCCAAAATGAAAATATACTTACGACCAAAAACATTATTTAACCCTACAAACTTTGAAAACTACTTAGTGGAATCAAGAGAACAACAAAATACTAACAAAACAAGAGAAATTAAACCAATTGTTTTAGATTTCTCTTTAGGTGAAGAAGAGTAACATAGCTGTTAGAAACGTTTAATAACAAGGGACTCAGTGCCTAAAGTATAAAGAAATGGCATCAAAAGTTAACAGAGAAAGGATCTATACTAGCTCGCTCATTCAGTACGAAGCACAAATAAGGGGGTTACAACAAATGGCAAAGGACTTAAGCATAGAACTGCTTGAAAAAAGCTTACTCGGAACGATGCTAAATGAAAATTACTTGATACGTGACACAAATTTAAAGCCAGCTATGTTTCAATCACAAATTCATCAATCGATTTTTCAAGCAATGCAGCAACTAGCTCATAAGGCACAACCTGTCGACTACATTACCATTCTGACGATGGTCGAACCGAAAGAAGTAGGAGGGGCTCCGTATGTATCAAGCCTAAAAACATATGCCGATTCCGATAAATTCGAAGCTTATTATGGAATGGTTGTAGATGCTTGGCGAGAAAGAGAAAAACAGCAAATCCTAGTTCAAGCCCAAACGAATAACTGGTCCATTGAACAGGTGCAAAAAACGTTGGATGACATTCAAACCATGACAACAACTGTCAATACCGATATTATGGATGACCTTGTCAAGATGTCCGAACGCCCATATAAACCGTTAAAAGAAATGAAGGCTATCCCAACGAAATTAAAGGAGCTAGATCACCTCCTAGTAGGGTTTAAAAAAGGGGAGTTGACCATTGTAGCAGGCAGACCTTCTATGGGGAAAACAGATGTCATGAATTACTTTGCTATTACTGCAGGACAAGCTGGATATCTTCCCATCATCTTCTCTTTAGAAATGAACAAAACGATGCTCATTGACCGTCTAATTGCAGCATCCGGAAAAATCAGCCGCTTAAAAATGCGAGATCCATATCAATATTTTACCGAAAAGCAAAAGGATAACTGGATCGCCACCTTAACCGAAGTGAGCAAAGCGAATATCCATATCGATGATCGAGCTGGTCTAACAGTTAGTCAAATGCGAGCACAAACTAGGAAAATTAGCCATTCCATTCCGGGGAGTAGACCGATTATATTTATCGACTATTTACAAATTATCCACTCAAACGATATAGGGGGTGGGACTCAGGCAACCATTATCGGTAAAATAAGCTGGGAACTAAAACAAATGGCCAAGGAGTTTGATTGCCCTGTAGTTTGTCTAGCACAATTGAATCGAAGTGTGGAATCACGACAAAACAAACGCCCATTAATGAGTGATCTACGCGACTCAGGAAATATTGAACAAGATGCAGACGTCATTATCCTTCTTTATCGAGATTCTTATTACGCAGAAAGAAGTGATCTTATATTGCATAATGAAGTAGAACAAGAAATGACAGAGCAGGAAACAGTAGATGAGAAAGGAATTGAGAGACTAGAATTTATCGTCGCCAAAAATCGGAACGGCCCAACAGGAATTGTTGCGGCAAACTATCGCAAAACAACTGGACAAATTTCAGATAGAAAATAGGTTTGTGGCATGGAAGTATATCGAAATATAGGAACGCTATTTGACGAAGCAATCATGTTTGATGAACCATACGCGGCACATTATATTTATTTCGCTGTAATGAAAGGCAAAGTGACATTTCTAGATTCGGTGGAAAAGCTCTATCGCTTGTCTCTCTCAGAGGAGGAAGAAAAAGAGTTTCAGAGAATGCGTGCAAAAGATGTCCTTAATATGAGGCCAATTAAAATATATGCAATTAAATGTAGCGCGGATTGCTATGCCTTCTACTTTGCTAGCAATGCGCTTGAAGCTAGAGAACTTCACTTCAAACACTATGGCCAGCTGGTGAACAAAATTACCAGCTGCTACAATCAAATGATTGATACGTCTATTTATTATCCAGCTTCAAAACAAACGAAAAGCTTTCGTGAGTTGATGAAAGAGAAAGATGAGATCCCCTGTTTGGTAGTAGAGTTGGAGGAGAAGTGAACGCTTAAGTAATGGGGTATTATGATTGGAAATGGCGGTAATGTGAAAATATTATAAAAAAACCACTCGCAGGACATTCCACAAAGGAAAAGCCAAGGACATAAAATCAGAAAGCAGAACCCTCTTGCCAGTTTTTTTTAAAGAAATGAGTGCCTTATATCATTCAAATAATAGATCGTAATGCGAGAACTCTGCTTATTTTGGTAATTCCTTCCCCTTTAATGTTACAATTCTTTCATATCACCAAAAATGATAGAATAGTTTCATATTCTATTGCTTATAGAAAGAGGACGTTTGAATGAAGCGAAATAAACTCAAACTAATAATCATTTTATCGTTCATTCTATTTTTATTGTTTATTAGTATAAATGTGTATTCATCGTATGTGAAAATAGAAAGCACGGTAGAAGCATCCATTGCAAATCAAAGTGTGGAAATGGCAGAATCGATTGCAGCGTCGATTGATACGGATACATATAAACAATTTTTACAAGACCCGGTTGAAAATGAACACTATTGGGAAATTAGAGACTACCTAAATGATGCTAGAGAGAAAATAGGTGCACTCTATGTATATACACTAAAAATTGATAATCCCAAAGTTTCAACGGCTTTAATTATGGGGTTGCCGGAAGACGATCCACTTGACTATGCCATTGGAACTCCTTGTACAGTACCAGAAGAACAAGTGAAAAGAGCTTATGAAGGAAAAACGTATGTAACAAGTATTATTAAAGATGAATTGTTAGGCTTAAACTATATATCTGTTGGCGCCCCGATTAAGGACGATGTAGGCAATATTATCGGATATTTAGGGATTGATATTAGTGTAGAGCAATTAAACGCAATTGAAGGAAAAGTGATTGAAAGTAGTATTTCAGTCCTTTTATTTAATGGCCTATTTGTTTTGATCGTCATCATAACGGTAGTACTTATGCAAAATTGGTATCAGAAAGAGACGAAAAAAGAAGTTGAAGATACAGAAGATACTTATCACGCAGAAATAAAAGCACTTCTTGCTTCTGTCTCCTCCATAAGACATGACTTTGCGAACCATGTTCAAGTATTGCATGGCCTTTTATTAATAGGAAAGTCGGAGCAAGCACTTGAATACTTATCGTCTATGTCCAAAGAAATTCATAGCATTAAATCGATTAATGTGAATATTAAACACCCTGGCTTAATGGTCCTAATACAAACCAAAAAACTGTCAGCACAAAACCAACATATTGATATGGAAGTTTCCGTTTCGGATGATCCGTTCAGTCATATGAAAACAACCGATTTAATTCGTTTATTATCAAACTTAATAGATAATGCAATTGATGCAACGATTGAGTTACCTGAAACTGAACGTGAAATCACGATTGACTGTCAAACAAATGGCAACCAATATGAATTTTTAATTAGCAATACAGGACCGAAAATTACAGATATGGACAAGATCTTTAAACAAGGGTTTTCAACTAAAAAAGATGTGCAAGGCAAGTTGAGAGGACAAGGGTTATTCATTGTAAAAAACATCGTCACGAAATATAACGGAAAAATAACCATTGACTCTAGTGAAGCAGAAACCACCGTCTTTGTGGAAATTCCTATAAAAAAATCTTAAAAGGACACGAGGGTACGGGCAAACGTTCCGGCAATTAGATGTTCAAAAGTAAAGGATAGATGAACAGGAGTGTTGAAATCCCTGTAAGCATCTATCCTTTTTGTAATTCCCATTAAATATTTGCAGATATTATTTTTCTATAGATTTTATGCAATTAGAAGGGAAATTACATAGTAAACTCAAATAGATATATAGAAGAAGAATCAATAGTTTTAGAAAAGGGGATTAGACTATGCGTATTTTAGTTTTAGGAGCTGGGGGAATTGGTGGTTACTTTGGTGGCCGTTTAGTAGAAAAAGGGGAAGACGTTACATTTCTTGTCCGTAGTAGGAGAAAGCAACAGCTGGAGGAAACTGGCTTAAATATCCGCAGTGTGAACGGAGACTTCTCATGTACTCCACAATTAATAACAAAAGAGGATCAAGCAGCACCATTTGATGTCGTGCTATTTTCAACAAAAGCTTATCACTTAGAGGAAGCAATCAATGATCTTAAACCATTTGTAGGTGAACATACAGTGATTATTCCGCTATTAAATGGTTTTGCACATCTATCTCCATTACAACAAGCATTTGGCGAGGAACGTGTGATCGGCGGCTTGTGCTTTATTGAAACGACGTTAAATGAGGCCGGAGATGTTGTACAGGCAAGTAAAGCACATCGACTTGTATTTGGCGAATTCAATCAGACAAAGACAGAGCGAGTCAACAAAATTGCAGATGCATTTAGTGGGACAAAAGCGAGCTTTGTGCTAAGTGATCATATTGTCCAAGATATATGGCATAAGTATTTATTTATTACCGCTATGTCAGGTGTAACTTCTCTAACACGTGCACCAATTGGACCTATTCGAGAAAGCGATGGAGGACAAGACTTTATCCAAGCTGTACTTGAAGAAATCGTACAAGTTATGCGTGCATATGGCGCGCCAGTTGCTGATAATATAGTAGAAGTGCATATGCAAACAATGAATAGCCTCTCTTATGAGATGAAATCCTCTATGCAACGGGATATGGAAAAAGGGTTGCAGACAGAAGGGGAGCATCTACAAGGGTATTTACTTCAACTAGCAGAAGAATACAAGATTGAAACACCTTTGTTAAAGGCAATTTATCAAAACCTAAAAGTGTACGAAAAGATGCAATAAGTAAAATGGGGGACGAAACTGTCCCTTTTTAAAATTATATGAGAAACTTTATTATATCCCGTGCGGAGGCTTTAAAGCGAATTGCTGAAGAAACTGGAGGCTATTTTGGTGAATAACCTAAACCACATAACATGTGAAAAAAGATCCTATACACACGAGTTTACATCTCATCAACACGAGTTTGGACAGCTTTTATTTCCTTTAAGAGGCTCATTAGAGATTCAAACAAATTGCCAGGAAATCCATATGAACTCAGATTATTGCTTTTATATTCCTCCTAAGTTAGTGCACAACTACCGTTCTATGGACAGCAATGAGTTCTTAATCTTAGATATTCCAACTCAATACTTGCCTGAAAATACAAATGATATGTACATTCGGCTAGACCAACAATGGGCTTCCATTCGTTATTTGCTATTGGAAGAGACGAAGAGTAAAGAGAACATATCCGCTTTAGAAAACTTAACTAGATATGTGACGAATAAACTTGAAATTTCAATGCCAACCTCAATTGAATACATTCATAACCATTATAAAGAGCCCATCAGATTAGACACTCTAGCAAAATTGGAGCATTACCACCCAGTGTATTATTCTTCATGGTTTAAGAAACAGACAGGGAAAAGTCCAAGAGATTATATTTCTGATCTTCGTTTGAAAGAGGCAAAACATTTACTAATCGCAACAGAGTGGTCGATGTCGGATATAAGTGAAGAATTACATTTTGAGAATTCTTCGTCGTTTACAAGGTGGTTTGTGAATTGTGAGGGGATAGCTCCACAAAAATATAGAATGCTTAATAAGAGATAAAAAGGTTATTAAATTTGGTAAAGAAAACGTTTAGGGGATTTTCTATGCTAAGTTTAATAGTTCTTTTTATCTTTTTTATTGAGGTGAGCAACATGAAGGAAAAATGGTCTCCTTTTTTTGTCTTATTTGCTGCAGTGCTTTGGGGAACGACGGGGACAACGCAGGCACTTGCCCCAGAAACAGTACATCCTATTGCAATTGGTGCGACCCGCTTAGCTGTAGGAGGTTTGTTTTTATTAGGAATCGTCATAGTAAAAGGGAAATTCAACTTTCAACATTGGCCAATTAAGACGACGATTATGGCTTCCTTATGCATGGCATTATATCAACCATTATTTTTTTCGGCCGTTTCCATAACTGGCGTAGCCATTGGGACTGTTATAGCCATTGGAAGTGCACCCATCTTTTCAGGTTTAATCGAATGGGTCTATTTGAAGGTTCGCCCATTTAAAATTTGGTGGTTCTCTACTTTTCTCTCCATCGTAGGATGTTTAATGCTCTTTATGAATAAGGAATCTGTAAATGTAGACGCAGTAGGAATTGTCATGTCATTAGGGGCAGGGTTCGCTTTTGCAAGCTATACCGTAATTAGTAGAGAATTGATAGCAAAGCAGTCGTCACTATCAGTAGTAGCAGTAGTTTTTACGCTAAGTGGGCTTTTTTTATCGCCACTACTATTTATATTTGATATGTCTTGGATCATGAGTTTACAAGGTATAGGTGTTAGTTTGCAACTTGGAATTGTGGCAACTGGGATTGCCTATTTGCTTTTTGCTAAAGGGCTTACCCATATCTCATCATCCACTGCAGTGACACTTTCATTGATGGAACCATTAACTGCAGCATTATTAGGGGTCCTAATAGTAGGCGAACACTTAACGATTACATCTTGGTTTGGAATTTTTCTTTTAATGTTAGGAATTGGCTTACTCATATGGTCTTCTAAAAATACCGGTTCAAAGGAAGTATCTTTTGAAAGTCAGGATAATAAATTCCAATATTAGTGGAAACCCTAGTAGTAAAAAACAACGGGGGTTTCCCATGAGAAAATTCAGATTATACACTGCAGCTATAGTAGTTTTCCTCATTCTTTCAGGATGCAATGCAGATGATGACCAAGTAACAAATGTACCTGAAAACGTACCAGTTGAACAAGATGGTGCCGTTACCCAAAATGGAACAACTACCCAAAATGGAACAAATACGCAAACGGACGCAACTACCCAAAGTGATACGAATCAAACAGAACAAGCAACGATTCCTTTTACGAACTTTGATTTGGATGTAAAGTATGACAATAACCAAGAATACGACGTTGATTATGAAAGTGAACAGAATGGAATGGAAGCGGAAATTAAAGATGATCGAGCAAATAATCAATTAAAAGGTGACGAAGCATTTGCAGTGCTTCAACCGATATTTGAACAATTAACTTTTAACAAAGAGACGCCAGAGGAAGAGGTGATTTCGGAAGTTGTAAACGCCTTTAACTTAGATGGAAATTACCAGGAATTTGAATTAGATGTTGAATTCCCTGATGGGACAGAAAAGGAATATAATGTTAGAAAGTAGAATTAACTGCTTTTTGCCAAATCGTAATTCCAAAGTGACACATATCCGCTCTTAATTTTCAATAAAACAGAAGTATGAGTGAAGTTGAAATCTAGTTAAAAAGTGTTATACTAAAATTAAGAAAAGCGTAAAATAAAAAGACCGCATAGTGCAGCTAACACTATACGGTCTATAGTAAGTCATCGCACTAAAGGCGATTGGCAGGTTGAAGTAAATCACCCTAAACCCGGCAAGGTATTAGAGGGTGGTTTACTTTTTTCGTGAAAAAGTAAACGACAATGTTAAGACCGTCACAATGAGTGAACCGAAACTTATCATGAGCGTTAAAGACTCATATATTGTCATTGGCATCATCTCCTTTCCCTCCACAAAACGTGGAGTCATCGGAATGACAGATATGCCAATCACCCTAGATACCTTGTACTTACTACTCTACTAATTATACCATTTTTTCAAAATTATGAAATAAATGACACAAAGCGAGAATCCCTTTATTCCATTAGGGGGTTCTCGTTTTTTTTTATTGATGTGGAAAATCCATTTACTTAAGGATTCTTGAAGCGTATAAAAATACTTCCAAAAATTCGAAAAAAGGGAATTGACAGATGAAGGGAACTTTTTTATATTATAAAAGAGATTGATAATCATTATCATTTACAGAACAGGTACCTTCCTTTACAGATACTCATCTTCAACTTAACTGATAATGATCATGAACTATAATAATCTAACATAGTTGGAGGAAGAAACATTGGACATATCTTTACGTAAGAACACATTTTTAATGTTTGCTATCATCATTCTTGGTGCAATACTTGTTGCTTGCGGTAATAGCCCTTCATCAGAGCCTGCAGCAACGGAAAATAAGTCAGCAACAACAGAAAAAACGGAAAACTCTGAATCTGCTAACTCGGACATACGTGTCATTGAACATGCTATGGGGGAAACAGAAATAAGTGGAACACCAACAAAAATTGTTACCTTATACCAAGGTGCAACAGATGCAGCTGTGGCAATGGGTGTTAAGCCAGTTGGGGTTGTAGAGTCTTGGTTGCAACAACCTATCTATGACTATCTAAAAGAGGATTTGGATGGTGTTCAAATAGTAGGTCAAGAAACTCAGCCAAATTTAGAGGAAATCGCAAAGTTAAAACCAGACTTAATTATTGCTTCTAAATTACGTCATGAAGAAATCTACGAACAATTATCAAAAATTGCGCCAACTGTTGCACATGAGACTGTTTTTGAGTTTAAAGGCACAGTCGAATTAATGGGTAAAGCGTTGAATCAAGAAGAAAAAGCCACTGCACTTCTTTCTGATTGGGATAACCGAGTGGCTGATTTCCAAAGCAAGATTAAGGATAAAATGGGAGACAAATGGCCACTTCATGCATCGGTGTTAAACTTTAGACAAGACCATGCACGTATTTATATTACAGGTTTTGCTGGGTCCATTTTAACTGAACTTGGATTTAAGGGGCCTAAAGACGTATCTGTTGAAGGACAGGATATTCTTAAACTCACTGATAAAGAAAGTATCGCTCAAATGAATGCAGATGTCTTTTATCTATTCATGGAACAAGACGAGGCAATCACGAAAACCTATAATGAATGGACAAACCATCCATTATGGGGGAATCTGGATGCTGTAAAAGAAAATCAAGTTTACACAGTAGATGAAATCATTTGGAATATGGGTGGTGGCATCACAGCAGCGAACTTAATGCTTGATGATATTTATGACAGGTTTGATTTAGAGAAGTAGATATAAGAACTGGAGATAGGAGAGGGGGGTCACTCTTTCTCCTATTTTTGTATGTTCATCCAACTGAGTAGGGACTGTACATAATCTATAAGTTAAATGCCCATTTTGTAAAATTAAAGTTCGTTATAAAGAAATGAAAGGAGGAGTTCCATGAATAGTTTACTTTCTCGTACATCTCTCAAAATAACAGGTTTTAGTATTTGCCTTATGTTATTTTTAATTTCATTCGTGCTTAGTATTGCGCTTGGCCAAACAACGATTCCGTTACAAACGACTTTTGAAGCTTTTTTTCATTATGATGGATCGATTACTGAGCACGTGATCATTACAACATCACGAACAACTAGAGCAGTGATTGCCGCTGTAATTGGAGCCAGTCTTGCAATAGCAGGGTCTCTCATGCAGGCTTTGACAAGAAATCCTTTAGCAGCTCCTGATATTTTGGGAATTAATGCGGGTGCGCTGTTTTTTATTGTCTTTTCAGCTACCTTTTTCTCCATTGACTCTTTAGTTAGTTACATGTGGATTGCTTTTCTTGGGGCAGGGATTGCTGGAGTATTGGTTTTCTTTCTAGGTTCCATAGGAAAAGATGGCTTAACGCCCATTAAAATTGTACTCGCTGGTGCGTCCATTTCCGCTCTTTTTGTTTCATTTACTCAAGGGCTGTTAGTGATTGATGAGCAAGGCATCCAAAGTGTATTATTTTGGCTCGCCGGATCGGTGGCAGGGCGGAGTATGGATATGTTGTTGCCTGTGTTACCTTTTATGATCGGAGCAGGGGTTCTCACATTATTTTTAGGAAGGTCCATTAATATTCTCCAGTCTGGTGAGGATATTGCAAAAGGATTAGGGCAACGAACCATCTTATTGAAGATCCTTATGGGTGTCATTGTTGTTTTTCTAGCAGGAGGATCGGTGGCAGTGGCTGGCTCTATTGGATTTGTTGGCTTAATTGTACCGCATATCGTTCGAGGGCTTGTCGGTCCAGATTATCGATGGATCATTCCTTTTAGTGCATTAGTAGGAGCGATTCTCCTGCTGTTAGCAGATACGGTAGCAAGATTTATTATTATGCCTCAAGAAGTGCCAATTGGTGTGATGACAGCTTTCATAGGAGCTCCGTTTTTTGTTTATATAGCACGTAGGGGGTTAACAAAGAATGACTAACCTAATAACGATTCGAACAAAATGGATCTCTATTCAATTTTATAAAAAGACATGGATTACGTTTTTAATCCTAAGCTTGCTTGCGTTGTTTATCTTTATTCTCAGCTTATCAGTAGGGAGTAGCTTCATTAGTCCGTATGAAGTGGTTAAACAGTTCCTTGGCTTGGGGACTGGTGAACATGATTTTGTATTAAATACATTGAGACTCCCAAGAGTATTACTTGCTTTTATGGTCGGAGCAGCGCTTGGTGTTTCCGGTTTAATTTTACAAGGAGTAATTAGAAATCCCCTTGCTTCCCCTGATATTATTGGAATCACAAGTGGTGCTTCTGTTGGGGCGAATATATTTTTTGTCTTTTTGATGGGCACGGTAAGTTTAACATGGCTTCCCTTATTTGCCATATTGGGAGCAGCGGGTGTATCCGTGTTAATTTATTTGTTGTCATGGAAAAAGGGAATAACGCCAATCCGTCTAGTCCTAATAGGAATTGGAGTTGCGGCAGTGATGAAGGCTTTTGTCACAATGATGCTAGTATTCAGTGAAGTGGCGGTAACATCCAAATCGTATCTTTGGTTAACGGGGAGCCTGTATGGTGCCAATTGGCAGGACGTATATTCCATGTTTCCATGGCTTTTGATCTTTATTCCGTTCACGATTTTTTTAGCTAGAACTGTTGACGCGAAAGAACTTGGTGATGATGTTGCTACAAGTCTTGGTGTGAAAGTGCAATCACAGCGCCTTCTTCTCCTATTTATTAGTGTTGTGTTAGCTGGTTCTGCCGTAGCATTTGCAGGTGGAATAGAGTTTGTTGGTCTGATCGCACCACATGTTGGCAGGATGCTGATTGGGCGTTCCTTTTCTGGGTTAGTACCTATTTCTGCTTTGCTGGGTGGAGTAATTGTCATGATAGCGGATATTGTTGCAAGGACGGCATTTTTACCACTTGATATTCCAGCAGGTGTTTTTACAGCTGGAATTGGGGCTCCATTTTTTATTTATTTATTGTATAGAAACCGAAATAAGTAACGTTAGTGCATGGAGACTGAAAAAAGGAGTTGAAACGATGAGTGCGCTAGAAACAAGTTCTTTAACATTAGGTTATAGTGACCATAATATCATTGAAAATCTGAATATAAAAATACCTAAAGGACAAATTACAGTGTTAGTTGGTGCAAATGGTTGTGGAAAATCAACGTTATTACGTTCACTTGCGCGACTTTTAAAACCAACGTCGGGTCATATAATAGTAGAAGGCGATGCACTTAGAAGCTTACCAACAAAAGAGGTGGCGAAGCGACTTGCGATTCTCCCACAAGGTCCTATTGCTCCAGAGGGCCTTACCGTTTTACAGCTGATTAAACAAGGAAGGTACCCACATCAAAGTTGGTTAAAGCAATGGTCTATGGAAGATGAAAAAGCTGTCAATCAAGCGCTTGAAGCTACACGTTTGAAGGAGTTTGCCGAAAGAGCGGTGGATTCCTTATCTGGTGGGCAGAGACAACGGGCATGGATTGCAATGACGTTAGCACAGAAAACGGATATAATTTTGTTAGATGAACCGACAACCTACTTAGATATGACCCATCAAATAGAGGTTTTAGACCTTTTATTTGAATTAAATGAACAAGAAGGTCGAACAGTTGTGATGGTTTTACATGACTTAAATTTAGCTTGTCGTTATGCACATCATATTATTGCGGTTTGCGATAAACAAGTATATGCCGAAGGAAAGCCGGAAGAGATCATTACTGCAAGTATGGTAAAGGATGTTTTCCAATTGGATTGTGATATCACGATAGACCCAATTTTTGGAACGCCTTTATGTATTCCGCATGGGAAGGGAAGGCATGTTAGAATGAATGGGAATAAGTGAGGTAAAAATGAGGATATGGTGGCCCTGTGAAAATTAGTCAAACATCTAATTTTTACGGGGTTTTTTATGGCAAAGTAAAAGACCTAAGCCTGGTGAAATACAATAACTTAGGTCTTCAATGCAGCCTATATACATATGTCTAACTCACTTGGTCAGATCATTGGGAGGCATGTTTATTTTTTGTTGTTCATTATTGTATCCACAAGAGGCATTCCAATAACAATAATCGCAATCGTTGCAATTAGAAGACCTTGTAAAATACCCACAGCAATATGATCGAACACGCGTATCTCTCCTTTTGTTCTTTATATACTATTATCTTACCTTAAATTCTGTATTATTACCAACTGCTTAAAGAAAGTCTTCAGAACTTCATATCTAAAATTTGGGTGGATTTTAAACAAGAAGAACTTTGAGGAATATATGGAGGGCAAAATTTACATAATAACGAGGAATAAAAATAAACACTTTCTATGGGGGAGTTAGAATGGAGCCACAAACCATTTTTGTTTATGTTGTAAGCTTAGTATTTATCATATTGGCTTTACTAATTCCCAAAAAGATCAAACGTTATGAAATGTACGCAACTTCCCTGTTTTCAGTAGTGGTAGGTCTTGTTGTAGATACGATGTTAGCGGTAAAATATGAATTTTATGTACTTGATAAGCCAGGAGTACAAATACCTCCAATAATTGGGCAAGTGATTCTATATTATATAGGCAGTTTACTAATATTGAATTTCTATCCTTATCAGAAATCGAAAATGTGGAAAGCAGGTTACATCTTATTTTGCTCTTTGCTTGCGGTTGGATTTGAGTTTATTTGTTATATATTTAACTTTATTAACTATAATCAATGGAAAATTTGGTATTCAGCTTTATGTTATCCATTTATTATTTCCTTCTTCGTTTTACATTTTAAGTTTTTCCGATGGTTGGTGAAGGAGAGTAAGGAATGATTTCGCCATACTTTCTCCAGGAAACATGGATGGAGTGTGGCGTAGTTGGCCGGGGCAAGTCCTGAGGTAAGACAGTTACGTTCAGTCATGGAGCTGTTATAATGGGAAAAAATGGTCAAATTGAAGTGTCTGCCAATTATACAGCAGTTGCTTATTAGTACAATGAATTTTTAATTCAAACTGAGATAAGGAGTTTGCATTTGAAAAGGAAACGAAAGATTTTCATATCTTTTATCATCATGGCGGTCATCATTATTGCTACTTTATTTTTTCCTACTTGGACACCTAAAGTGGAGGGAGTAAATAGCATTACCGAATTAAAGCCGATTGAAATAAACGGAACAAAACTTGAAGTGATGATAAGAGGTGCTGATAAAAGGAATCCCATTGTTATCTTTGTGCATGGAGGACCAGGATGCTCAGAGATCCCTTATGTTAGGAAATATCAAGATCTCCTTGAAGAACATTTTACCATTGTGCATTATGATCAGAGAGGAAGCGGGAAGTCGTTTCATTTCTTTGAAGACTACTCGAATATCAACTCAGAACAACATGTGAATGATTTGTTGCCACTGACTGAATATGTAAAAAAAGAATTGGGTCAAGAAAAGGTTATATTAATTGGTCATTCATATGGAACATACATAGGACTGCAAGCTGCAAGTAAATATCCTGAACACTACGCAGCTTATATTGGTATCGGTCAGGTTTCGAATACTATAAAAAGTGAAATGGATAGTCTGAATTATACAATACAACAAGCACAACAAGCTGGAAATCAATCGGATGTAGAGCAATTAGAATTGCTCAGAGATGCTATTGAAAATGGTGAAGCCCATACACCAAGAAACATGGTCCGTAAGTATGGAGGGGCTGCAAGGTTAATTGATGACAATATGGACTATCTCACTGGGTTTCTAACGAGTCCGGAATATAACTTACTAGATGTGATTCGTTATTTTAATGGAATTTCAGCCACACAAGATAGATTACTAGCTCAAGAGAGAGAGAATGATATTACAACAATAGTTGAGCATTTAGATATTCCCTTATATTTTGTAATGGGGAAATATGATTATATGACATCTACAAGTGCAGCAAAAGAGTATTTTGATCACTTGGAAGCTCCAAAGAAAGAATTTATGGTCTTTGAGCATTCTGCACATTACCCTCAATTCGAAGAAGAAACACTTTTTGCTGAATGGTTGATTAACACGTGGCGAAGTTTGGAGTAGTTCATGTTCCTTCTTAGTTTTTAAAAATATCTCGAGCAATGATTAAAGGTGCTTTCCTAGGAACGGAATAGCACTTTTTCCATTTGGCCTAAATGAATGACTCTATATCCCAATTTATGGTTAACACTAGGAATATAAAGTTATTTGCTTGAAAAATAATGTTTTTTGTTTCTGTGTCCTCATCTGATATCTACTAGGATCTATACATTAAATGAATTTGATCGGCAATATAATCTGAACTTAAATATAAGCCATTTTTTAACCACCACATAATGATACCAACTAAAGAAGCTGTTTTAATTTCTATATCTACATTTATCTTCGAACTCGGATTGGTACTATTCAATCTACGGATTTCAATTAACTTTTTCATTAGGTTAAACAGATGCTTTTCGAATTGTTCAAGTTGAAAAAGTAAGAGCAAATGACGTCTCTGCGTATAAAGATAATCGAGTAATTGAACTAATTGTTTTTTTACATTGTAATCTTGAACTTGAATGAGCGTATCCATTTGATCGGTTAGTTCATGAATAATATCCTGCATTAGTTGGTTAATTAGTCCGGCTATGTCCTGATAATGTAAGTAAAATGTTGTTCGATTTAATAATGCCTTTTGGGTTACATTTTTCACAGTTAACTGTTGAATAGATAATCCTTCATTTAATAGAGCTAAAGCGGCATTTTTTAACATACATTGTGTTCTTATAGCACGAGGATCTTCTTTTTTAGACATATGTTCAACTCCAGTCTATTATTTTTAGTTTTATGTACATTTTGTTATGCAGTGTCGACTACTCGACACTGAGTCTTAGATTGTTTATGGTCAATGTTGTGAATTTCTTGTTAAGATACTTTTTAGACATTGTGTCTATAAAATTATCATAGCGTTAGGAGTTCCAATATGCAAAACGAAATATCGAATCAGACTAGAAAAATCTTGCTGGTTGTCATGATTGCAGGATGCTTTTTTTCTACATTAAATCAGACATTACTTAATGTTGCCTTGAGTGATTTAATGGTAATATTTAATGTCACACCTACTACCATTCAGTGGTTAGCAACCGGTTTTATGCTTGTGAATGGAATATTAGTACCGATTACTGCGTTTTTAATGAAACGATATTCAACACGTCAGCTGTTTATCAGTTCCATGTTGTTCTTATTAGTGGGATCGATCATTGCAGGATGTGCCATGGATTTTTACGTGTTATTAGCAGGACGTATGATACAAGCTGTTGGTGCAGGAATTATTATTCCGTTAATGATGACAGTAATTGTTTACTTATATCCTCTAGAAGAGCGCGGTGCTGTAATGGGGAAAATTGGGTTTGCGATTATTTTCGGTCCAGCCATAGCCCCAACGATTGCAGGTTTTATCGTAGAATATATGTCATGGAGATGGCTATTTATTGGCTTAATTCCATTTGTGGCAATCATTATTCTATTAGCTTATAAGTATTTACTCAATGTTGCAGAAGGGACAAAGGTTAAACTTGATAGATTAAGTGTCGTTTACTCTACATTTGGTTTCGGATTTTTACTATTTGGGTTTAGTAGTGCAGGTAGTCGAGGGTGGAGCGATTGGCTTGTTATAGCAACGATTGGTTTGGGACTTGTGGTCACGGTTTTATTTTGTCAGCGGCAGTTATATTCAAGTGATCCATTATTAAATTTATCAGTGTTTCAATATAAGATGTTCTCCATGACGACAGTTATCAATATCGCTGTTACGATTTTAATGTATGCAGATTTGATTCTATTACCTATTTTTTTACAGGATGGTCGAGGCTTTACAGCATTTGAAGCAGGACTTTTATTGCTACCAGGTGCTATCGTGAATGCCTTTTTATCACCAGTAACAGGGAAATTGTTTGATCGATACGGGGCAAAACCTTTATTTATTGTGGGGATGGGTTTGATCGTACTGTCAATGTTAGCAGTGATTGGTTTATCAACTTCCACTTCGTATGTTTATATACTTGTTCGAACGATAATCTTACGCATTGGCTTAGCCTTTATTACCATGCCGTTAAATACAGCTGCATTAAATGTTCTACCTAAAGAATTGGCTTCACATGGATCAGCTATTAACAATACGGTTCGCCAATTAGCAGGTGCAATTGGTACAGCAGTTATTGTTACGATTTATTCTATACAATTAACGAGGGTTTCCATTGAAACAAGTGAAGGTTATGTGATTGCGGCAAGTACGACCTATTTCTATATGTTGGTTATGGCGGTAATCGCATTTATTGTAGTCTGGTTTGTGCCGAAAAGAAGAGAGGCCAACTAATTTGAAACTCTTTTAGAGTACAAATAGTGATCGAATAGACAGAAGGACTTAAGAATGTGAAGGGCTTAGTAAAGAAGTAAGAAAAGGTTGGGCATATACCCAACCTTTTTAATCACCCTATGGCACGATTACGATTCTTTGCTTTTTTCCATTGCATCTTCCCAACTTGGAAAATAATACAATGCATTTTTCATTAACTCAGGATTTGTTTTCTTAACCTGTTTCTTTCGTAGTGGCTGTCCTTCTTTTTGCACTAATTCAGCAATCTTACTCACAACTTCTTCAACACTCATATTCGCTTCCATTTGCAGTCCTCCCTTTTTAGTCTTATTATTACTTTTTCCAAATTAGTAAAATTAGATACAATTCTGCATCATTTAAATAAAAAATATGATGGAATATTTAAAGAGTTATTCATCTATTCGCCGTCACTATACCATTCCTATATACATAGAGTATTAAAGTATTAAAGCTTTTCACTTCATTACTAGGTAAAAGGGTGAGTATAATGCGAATTTTATTTTCAACATTTTGGTTTCTACCTGATATTGGCGGTGTGAATGCCTATTTGCAGTTACTAAAAGAAAAATATGAAGAGCAAGGACATGAAGTAGATATTCTAGCTCATCACCCAAGCATGAAGAAAATTCACTTGCTAAATGGTCCTGTCTATGACAAAAAGATACTTCTAAAATATGTGTATGATGAAGTTTATCGATTCTATGAAGAAACAATGCCTTATGTAGTCCCATCTATTCGTTGGCAAGAAATTGAAAGATACACATATGAATTAATGACCACTCAATTTGATTTATCCTCATATGACCTGATTCACACGCAAGATATTTTCTCAGCGATTGCTATATCAAGAGTTAAACCTGCCTCTACTCCACATATAGCTACACTACATGGTTTGGTTGCATATGAAAAAATATTACAAGGAGATATCATTAAAAAGCAGGGGATTGAATGGGAATATGCTTCTATGCTAGAAAAGTTAGGTGCTACCTCTGCTGATGAAACCATTGTTATTACAGATTGGTTAAAGAATGAACTGACAAAACACTTCGATGTCCCTTCACAATCTTTGCATGTAATTCCACACGGGCTTGATATGAACCAATTAAAAATAAAAGCAGAAGTAGAGCCTAAACTAACCATTTTAGATAGTACTAAGAATCAATTTATTATCGCATGTCCTGCGAGACTTGCTACTGTAAAGGGGCATAACACATTAATAGATGCGCTAAAAATTCTCAAACTGCATATAGATCAATTTATCTGTTTATTTATCGGAGACGGTCCACTGGAAACGGAATTAAAACAATTATGTGAAAAGCATCAGGTTCAAGATTTCGTCTCATTTTTAGGTCAAAGAGATGATGTACCAGCAATCATTAAAAATGCAGATTGTGTCGTCTTACCTTCTTTACAGGAAAATCATCCTTTTGTCATCATGGAAGGACAGACCCTAGGTAAAACAGTTGTAGCTTCTAATGTTGGCGGCATTCCTGAAATGATTGAGGACGGTAAGTCAGGATTACTATTTGAAAAACAAAACAGTGAGCAATTGGCAGACATCTTACTTCGATTAATGAGGAACCCTTCATGGAATCAAAAAATAGGAGAACAAAGTAAGATTTGGGCGCATGAACATTGGTCCTTAGAACTCTTAGCTGGTAGAACATTCCAGGTTTATAAAAAAGCGATAGAAAAAGTCGATAAACGTAAACCAGAAGAAATACAATCTAGAAGGGAACCGTCCGAATTGTTCTCCTTTCCTCCTTTACTATTGTCCAATACCCCGGCATGGGAAAAAGCTGCGGACAATTTGCCGATAGATTATAAACTACCCGATCGGCGACTAATACAATTTTTTCAACAATCATCTTTTGCAAAAATGTTTCATGAGAATGCGCAGGAGGGCATCGTAACGGGAACAGGTGCAGAGCCAACAAATAATTCTGTGACAGAAATAGTTCCAGCTTTAGATTCATCCGTTGTAAATGGGGGGAATCGAAATATTTTAAATCCAAGGATTTGTATTGTTATTTTAGCTCATGAAAAAGAGGAAGTATTAAAAAATCAAATTGAAAATATAAGAAGATTTGTACCGAATAGTACGATTGTGTTGTTTAATAGTAGCTTAGATGAAGATTTTGGGAAAAGTCTTGGTATTCCTATATGTCCTAAAAGCAGGCACTTGCAAATGAATGAAATAGCTACAGTGTTAAAGGATGTTATCGATTGGTTACCACAAACTTCAATTGAATACGATTTCCTGATGTATATGGACTCGGACATGATGTTTATTCGTTCAGGTTTTTTGGATTTTTTACAGAAGATCATGAGTAGATATGATGCTGTTGGAATTAATATGGGGATTCAACGTAGTCCAGAAGACGTTCCTCATTGGATACCTGGTCAACAAATGTGGAGTGATCAGCAACGATGGGTGCCACTCTTCGACATGAAGCAAATTTGCGGAACGCTTAACTCAATGCAAGTTTATCGGAAAGCGATTGTAGACCAAATGTTTACTGGCATTAATCGTGAAAAATTAGATCAGTTCATTCAGAATTCGAATGTATTTGCACTTGAGGAGATATTGTTCGCTACACTTGCTTTAAGAGCGGGCGCAAAAATTTGCTCCTATCCCTATTACACTACTGAATTTGTACGGTTAGGCAATCCATTAAGTATTGAGGAAGTGAAGGAAGCTTTGAAAGATGAGGTATATTTTGTACATCCGATTGCTCGTGATCTTTCTGATCCGGCACGTCAATTCATTACAAATGAACTTTTGTCCTGACCATACTCTTCATGCTTTATATCAAAATTAATAAAATTACTTTAGTAACAGGGGGGGCTAGTTTTATAACAATACGTTCCAGCTAATAGAGGCTAATCGCTATTTAATTATCGGGACTTTCCTAGGGAATTTGGAAAGTGTTTTTTATATTAATTGGTTTTTCTTTAGGCCAAGGGTTGGAGATTTTTGGGGAAGCAGTAGATGTTATTAGCTAGCTTTCTGTTGTTGACAATTCTAAAAGAATGGGTAAAATAAGTATCAATTAATATCTGCATAACGAAGATTTGTTTTCAACATTTCGGAGTATAAGAATCAAAGGCTATGATAAGAACGAGTAGCAATCATGTAAACAGACAGAAAGCAACCGGTTGATGAGAGGTGCATGTTGAGTGATTGTGAATACATCTTGGAGCTGTGTACCGAAACGGATTCCTTAGTAGGCTACACCGGTTAAGCACCCGTAATCTTGTGCTAAAGTATCGTCAAATGACTGTACTTTCAAAGGTAAGTAATGTGAATTACTTACAAATTAAGGTGGTAACACGAGATGAATCGTCCTTTTGGTTAATCCAAAAGGGCGTTTTTTTTATCTAAAACCTTGTTTCTTATAGAACTTGCAATATTAGCAATAATATTCCAAGGAGATGTTAGTATGTTTTGTAAACCTGAAGAACAATTGAAAATCATTCTGAAAGGTGCTCACCAAGTAGTTGACCAGGAAGAGTTGTTAGCAAAACTAGAGAAATCCTACCAATCTCAAACACCGTTAACAATTAAATTAGGGCTTGACCCGTCAGCACCAGATATCCACTTAGGGCATGCAGTTGTTTTAAGAAAAATAAAACAACTGCAGGATTTAGGGCATCAAGTGATCATTATTATCGGTGACTTTACTGGGCGAATTGGTGACCCTACAGGGAAAGCAAAAGGTCGCGCGGCTTTAAGTGATGGACAGGTGAAAACCAATGCAAAAACGTACTGTGAACAAATCTTTAAAGTGCTAGATTCGGAAAAAACGATGGTTCGTTTTAATAGTGAATGGCTATCAAAATTAACATTCGAAGAAGTCATTAAACTTGCTGCAACGACTTCCGTTGCAAGAATATTAGAACGTGATGATTTCCAAAAACGCTACAACAACCAAGTGCCGATTGGTATCCATGAATTCTTCTATCCACTAATGCAAGCGTACGATTCGGTAGAGATTAAGGCTGATATCGAACTAGGTGGTACAGATCAAACATTTAATGTGTTAATGGGCCGTACACTTCAAAAACATTGGGGGTTAGAAAAACAGGTGGCTATTTTTATGCCATTACTTGAAGGTCTTGATGGAGTAGAGAAAATGAGTAAAAGTTTAGGAAATTATATAGGGGTTCATGAGCCAGCAGAAGTTATGTTAAAAAAAGTGATGGAAGTACCGGATGAACTCATTATCAAATACTTTGAATTAGCAACCGACGAACATCCTGACGAAATCGATAAGATCAAACAGGCACTTAACCAAGGAGCGAACCCGAGAGATATTAAAATGAAATTGGCTGAAATCATTACGAATTTATATTGGGGGGAGGAAGAAACAAAAAGGGCGATAGCATATTTTGAAACTGTTTTTACTAGAAAAGACATACCGGACGATATTCCAGAATTACTCATCGAACTTGGAGCGGAGACAGTACAAGATATCATCCCACAGCTAATTGAAAAAGGATTCGTCAAAAGTAAAAGCGAATTTATACGATTGATAAAACAAAACGGAGTCCAATTAAACAAAGAAAAGTTAAGTGAAGATGATCTTGACCGTGTATTAATGAATCAAGAAGTATTACGAATTGGTAAAAAACGATTTATACGTTTAATTAAATAGTTTCATCTATTAGGTACCTAAGGGCGCATTTCTACAGTAAGAATGCGCCCGTTTTTTATGTAGGGATTGTTATGTGAAGAGAATAAAGGGAGTTGGATATTTATGTTAAAATATTAGGTATAATGTAGATTCGTTTGATTAGGGGGAGAAGTGTGAATAGGGATGTAACAAAAGCTGCTTTTATTTTGTGGGTATTAATTTTAATTTTTGAAATGACTTGGTTTTATACAAAAATAGGTACGCCTACTTTTACCACGGAAATTATATTTATTGTAACCGTAATAGCAACAACAATCGCGGTAGGGGCGTTAGGGCTTAAACTGTTCGGAAATACAAATGACAATTGAACGGCCTACACAAATGAGGAGCTTTAGTGATTGTGGCATTCATCGAATGAAGATAGTGGTCATCACATAGAGAGATTGCTTCTTACTCAAAGGGGATTAAATTTTATGGGTTTAAAGGGCTTGTTGTTAGGTCTATTATTTACGGTTTTATATGCCTCCGGAGCAGTTGCGATGAAATTTGGACTTCAGTCTGCACCACCATTAACACTTGCGACGTTGCGTTTTATTATTGCTGGAATGTTGTTGCTAATCTATCTTTATATTTTAAAAAAGGGAACATATCGAATACCAAATAGGAGGGAACTGGGGATTTTATTTTGGTTAGGTTTATTAAATACTTCTTTGTTTTTAGGATTGGGGCTAATTGCACTCCAAACCGTTTCATCGGGAATTTTTAACCTTTTTGTGCCTATAAATTCGCTCCTTTTTGCTCTACTTACTTTTATGTTTTTAGGGCAATCCATTCGAAGAAAGCAATGGGGAGGAATGGTTACTTCTTTTATAGGGTTAATGATTGCTTCTTATCCGTCATTAATAGGTAGTCATGCTACGATTGGTGGTCTTTTCTTATTAGCTGTTGCGATTTTGTCGATGGCTACAGGGAGTCTAGTATATAAGAAAATGGATTTACAGTTACCTTCTATTGTCATTAACACGTGGCAAGTAGTTTTTGGTGGTCTTATTTTAGTCATTCCTACCGTTCTTTTAGAAGCTGGGCAACCCATTACAGTGGATGTAAATATGATTGGTTATTTACTATGGTCAGTTTTTGCTCTATCAATTTTTAATTTAAGTCTTTGGTTTTACTTGCTAAAAAAAGACGCCATTATTGCCAACAATTGGCTGCTTTTAAACCCAGTTGCTGGCTATATTCTAGGTGCCATTTTGTTAGGAGAGCCTATCACTGGGTTTGCTGTAATTGGGACGACTCTAGTTTTATTCGGTCTATATTTGTCAGGGAATTTTACGATTCAACCTACCAAGTTATCAAAGTTAGATAGTTAAATGTCTAGCAACATCCGTATTCATACGAATACTAGTCTTTAACGATCAATCCTAATAATGAGGCAAATTGGATGGCTTGATATGATGATACTTTACATCCATTTAGGTCAGTGATCGAAACGGATAGAGACTCAAAAGTAGATGTACTAAGATCAATTCCTTTAAGGGATGTTTGTTCAAAGCTTGCTTCGTTCAGATTACATAATTCAAATTCAACTTTCTTTAGCTTGCAGTCATAGAAATCTGTACTTTGTAATGAAGTATCTTTAAATAGTACTTTTTCAAGTTTTGAATATCCGAATGTAGCTAAGTTCAGTAAAGAGTTCTCAAATTTAACATTGCCCATTCGAGATTCTGAAAAATTAGTCCCAAGCAGTTTGCTGTTGATAAATTCAACTCTATGAATGGAAGATCGACTCATATTCACGTTTGATAAATCACAGTTCTCAAAACGGACATCCAACAGATCAATATCACTGAAATCTGTATTCGTAAACTTGCCATTTTTTATTACAGTATTATATAGTCGTACGCGATCTAAAGATTCGTCGGTAAACTCAGAGTCAGTTATGATACACATTTCAAGAGTAGGTTCTTCCTCGTATAAAATATCACTGAAATGTTTAACGGTTAAATCTTGAGGGATTTTAGGATTATCTATTTTCATACTATACCTTCTTCCGACACTGGATTTGCTATGAAGTATATCAAACAATGATGTGGTCAGCTAATGTTATTTTAGCGATTATCGTTTAAGACGTATTCATTTTCGGACGTGTATAAAGCAAAATATGTCTAATATATAGACAAAAACGAAGAGGTCAAAAAAACAAATGTGTATTTCTTGAAATCTAGAAAACTATTGTTTAAAATAAAAGTATCACGTGACGGTTTGGAGGGTAACACAATGGGATCGAGAAACTAAAAATTGGTGAACTAGCTGGAAGTACAGGGATAACAAAGCGTACAATCGACTATTACACAAATCTAGGCCTGTTGAAAGCTGAACGTTCTAGTTCTAATTACCGTTACTACACATCGGACGCAATAGATCGGCTACATGAAATTGAAGAAATGAAAGCCAATGGCATGAGCTTACAAGAGATTAAACAAAACTTTGATAAAGAACAAGTATATGAAGAAATCGATATCCAAGAACTTCGTTTACACATGAAAAATCTTCAACATGAGGTCACTACGTTGCTTGAACAAATGAAACAACAAGAACATTCAACGCAATCGCAGGTCAAAAACAAAGTATCATCAGAATGTACTGCATTAATGCAGTCATTACTATCACTTATAACCTAGGAGGTGAAGTCTTACTTTTTATAAGTAAGACATTTATTTGACCGCATTGAATTTAACGATCTTTACTGTCTTAATTGCCTTAACTGCGTTTTTCGTTGCGACGGAATTTGCGATTGTCAAGGTACGACAAACAAGAATAGATCAATTAGTGGCAGAAGGTAAAAAAGGGGCCCTTGCTGCTAAACATGTAACAACCCATTTAGATGAGTATTTATCCGCCTGTCAATTAGGGATTACCGTAACCGCCCTTGGTATTGGTATGGTGGGTGAATCGACATTTGAATTTATTTTACACCCAGCCTTTGAAATGGTTGGAATTCCAAGTGATTATATTCACTTCTTTACAATTGGTGCGGCTTTCCTCATTGCAACATTTTTACACGTAGTCGTTGGTGAATTAGCACCGAAAACAGCTGCCATTCAAAAAGCTGAAACGATTACACTATTGTTTGCAAAACCAATTATGATTTTCTATAAAATTCTATATCCATTTATTTGGTTCCTAAATGGATCAGCTCGAATATTAGTAGGTATTTTTGGAATGAAACCAGCTTCAGAACACGAGCTTTCACATACAGAAGAAGAGTTACGTTTATTGTTAACAGAAAGCTATAAAAACGGAGAAATCAATCATAACGAATTAAAATATGTGAACAACGTATTTGAATTTGATGATCGTATTGCTCGTGAAATTATGGTCCCTCGTACTGAAATTGTGGCTTTCCATAAGGACGTTACCTATTACGAAGTGTTGACAACGATTCAGGAGCAACGTTATACACGATATCCTATTTATGAGGAGGACCGTGATAATATCATAGGGTTTATTAATATAAAAGATTTCTTAACTCAAGGGATGAGTAATCGCATCACGGCAGAAAACTTCCGTTTAGAAAATTTTATTAACCCAGTCATTAAAACGATTGAAACAACGCCAATCCAAGATTTACTAACGAAAATGCAAAAAGAACGTACACATATTGCGATTTTGTTAGATGAATATGGCGGAACTTCTGGTTTAGTTACAGTAGAAGATATTTTAGAAGAATTAGTTGGCGAAATTCGAGACGAATTTGATGATGATGAAGTAGCGCATATCCGAAAAGTGCAGGAAAACCATTACATTATTCATGCAAAGGTATTGTTAGAAGATGTAGCTAGACTTTTAGGAATAGAACTTGAAAACCCAGATGTCGATACGATTGGTGGATGGTACTTCACGCAAGATATGGATTTACGTCTAGAAAATAGTATTGAATTTGAAGGTTATACGTTCTCAATCCACGAAAAAGAAGATCATCATTTACAATTCATTGAAATAAAACGAACTATAAATCTAGCCGTTTAACATTAGACCTAAAGAAGGTTTCTATATAAAGGAATGTTCCTTTCATACACTTATAGTAAGGCATTAATTCTTAACAGGATTACATGCCTTTTTCTAATACGCTAAATGGTGGGGAAGAAAGCCTTTAATCATGAGAGGAGCAAGGCGTATGTATATTCCGAAATACTTTCAAGTCAAAAATGTGGAGGAAGTGATGGAATTCATTAAGATTCACTCCTTTGCCACAATCGTCACTACAAAAAAGGGGAAACCCATCGCAACCCATCTCCCGTTACAGCTTCACAAAGAGGGGGAGGCGTATTTCATTACTGGACATATGGCATATGGGAATCCCCAATGGCGAACATTTGAAACATGCGAAAGTGTTCTCGTCATCTTTCAAGGTCCACATGCATACATTTCATCTTCATGGTATGGGCATGAAAACGTACCGACTTGGAACTATCAGGCAGTACATGTGTATGGCCAGGCTACGATTTTAGATGAAGAGGAGTTAAAGCAAGATCTCACTCATTTATTAGAAAAATATGAGAAATACCGTGAAAATCCAATTTTATGGGATACATTATCCCCTCAGCTATTAGAAAAGCAACTAAAAGGAATTATTGGATTTAAAATCAAAGTGGAAGAAATTCAAGCTGCTTATAAACTAAGCCAGAATCGAAATGAAGAGGATTATCATAACATCGTTGGAAAATTGCAAGAAGAGGAAGATCTAAACTCCCAACAGATGGCGGAAGTCATGAAAAATGCGATACAAAGAGATCATTTGTAAGCGTCGGTTTTTAAGGTGATTCATTCAGTTGAAGGGTCTCTTCATACAAAGCATATAGAACCAAGAGTAGTTTTCTCAAAGAACTCTTGGTTTCTTTATGTATATTACTTCATAGCATTAAATTCTTCCATACTCTTACTAATTTTAAGTTGAGTTTCTTCCACTACTTTTTGCAAATTCCCCGTGATTTGGCTAACTTTTGCAATTTCATTTGTAATATTGTTAATAGTAGAATCAACGTTTGTAATGGACTCATCGACATTTTTAGCCAATCGACGTACTTCATCTGCCACAACCGCAAATCCACGTCCATGTTCACCAGCTCTCGCCGCTTCGATTGCTGCATTTAATGCCAGTAAATTCGTTTGAGACGCGATATATCGAATGGCTTTAGAGATTTCACTGATTTCCTTAGCGTTTTCACTTAATGTTTGAAGGGTTTGAATATTCTCCTTTGAGTTCGTAACAATGACGTTTCCTAAATCTACAGACATATCATTTAACTCGGAAACAATTTTGATTTCTTGATTTTCACGTTCCGTAATATCAGTAGCAATTTTAATCACTGCATTGACTTTGTTGCGTTCATCTAGAATCGGAATATAAGTAGCTTCAAACCACAATAACTGGCCTCTTTTACCAACCCTTTGAATTTTCTCTTGAAATTTAATGCCTTGTTGTAGATTATTCCATAGTTCATGGTATTCTTTACTATCCCTAAATTCTTCTGTGCAAAATTGTTTGTGAGTTAAATGTTTCATTTCATCTACTTCATAGCCTAAAGCATGAGCAAAATTCTCGTTCACCCAAATAACTTCTTTTTGCATATTAAATGCAATCATCGCTAGATTGGTATCCAAAGCAGATAATACTGCTAGTTGGTCTAATACTTCTGTATTTTGAAGATGACTTATAGTTGAATTCAATCGTTATGACCCTCCATTAGTGAAATAAGTTGTGTAGTACTTTTGATTGTCTAAAAAAATGACCTCAATATTCTACCGACATAAAAAGGACTTCATAATACCTTTAATAAACAAGAAGAATAACTAAGACTCTGTTCTAACAAGTGAGTGGAAGACAATCCCTTAATCTAGTAAATATAGGTATAATTTAGTGCGGTATAAATAAATATACTTAAGTTAATTGGGTTACTAAATAGGAAATTAGTATTGTAGTATGTGTCATTAGAACTATATGTTATAGGATTGTCATATTTTCTAGAATTTTTATCACTAAAGCTAGAAAAAAAGGTTATCACATATATTTCCAATCAGCGTTTTTTTAACAGTAATTTTTATTTATTAGAAGGATTGTTGAATAAAAAAGTCCCAATGGTCCAAAATAATTGAGCAGGAGGTGAAATGGACATGGCAAACAACAACAACAATAACAACAACAATAACCGTAACAATCGTGAAGAGTATGCAGCGGATGTAAATTTCAACCGCAACAACAACAATAACAACAATAACAACAATCGTGAGGAGTATGCTCAAGAAGCAGACTTCAACCGTAACCGCAACAACAACAATAACAACAACAATAACAACCGTGAGAATCGTTAAGAACAAAACAATACCATTGATTTCAAATTGATATTGGAACCCTGAATAGTAAGTTACTTTGCTAACTGCTTATTCAGGGTTTTATTTATCTGATCATTACATACATTTTGATTCATTTATATATATCGTTGATGGGAATGCTGAAGAAGGTATTGGGGAGGCAGGAAAAATAATCGGCCATATTTGTTTCGCGAAAAGTGCCATTTGATAAACTTAATACAAATAATCGACCTATAAAGAACGGGTGCAATTCAGCATGAAGAATTGCGCTCTTTTTATGTTTAGGAATTATAATGCTTTCACTAAAACTAAACATCCGTTTTGAAGAAAAGCAAATTTAGGTACTATTTAAATTTATTAATGTAAATTATGGTACAAATTACTATAATGAAATAGTGTCGAATCACCATAGGAGGAATTACATGAAGAAATTATTCGTAGTAATTATTTTATTATTTTCATTAGTAGCACCTACATTTGCCCATGCAGCATCTAATCCATCTATAGTGATAGTGGTGAACAATAAGCAGCTTTCCATTAAACCATTCGAAAGCAACGGTAATACGTATGTACCTTTAGATGAAATCGCAAAACAGATGGGAGAGGAAGTCGATTCGATTTCTTATCAAAAGAAAGTCGTGATTCATGGAAATGAACTTTCGGTAAGTGTAAAAGATGGGCAAAATTTTGCAGTTCTGCACGGAGATATTGTCCCATTAAAAACTAAAAAGGTAGATGGCAAAGAAGTAAACGCTGATGTGAAGGCGGTTTATAAGGATGGGCAAGTTTACGTACCCCTTGAATTTATTTCTTCCGGTGTTGGTATGACGTATCCAGTGGAAACAGTAAATGAAAATAAACAAACAACAATTTATATTGGGGAAATTCCAGCAACAGTAAAAGATGCAAATAGTAAAAAACCGATTGTTTTAAAAGTAAACAATCAGCAAGTTTCAGGAGAATTAAATCCCTTTGTAAGTAATGGTACAACGTATGTTCCATTAAATGAAATTACAAAATTAATGGGTAATGAGGTTTACCCAGGAACTAATCAAGTTGAGGTAGAGCTAGTGTTCTTATCATATGCCACTGTAAAAGCTGGCGAATCAACCGCCTCTATTTATGAATCTCAAAAGCATAGTCGTGATAGAACGAGAACAGTTCCATTAAAAACAAAAGTGATCAATGGAAAAACCGAGATGGACAATGCAAAGGCAATCAGTAAAAATGGACAAATCTTTGTACCACTTGAATTTATTTCATCTACAGATGGAATGAACTATGTTGTTAACACGGTAACAGATAAAACGAAAACGTCCATTTACATAGGGGAGCTTCCTCCAACTCTACAAATACCCATTAATACACATGGGTACGCAACAGAAGTTGAGCACACGACTAAATATCCTGGCAGTATTCATGCAAGTAATATGATTGTGAAGGATCAACAATTTTATATATACGGGGAACAAGATGGATTATACAAAATAAAAGTTGGAAAACATCTTGGTTATGTAGATAAAGATGTTGTCAAAATCGGAAAAACACCAGCAAAAGGAAAAATGTATGCTGATGGCTGGGTAGCCCCAACATTAAAGTCAAAATGGAGCAAAGATCCACAAGTAAATTATAAAACACTCCAAAATGAATTAGGTTTTACACAAAATGGCATTGTTTACGATATATTTGGTGCAGTTCGCGGTATTGAGGTTATCTATGATGGCAGTTCCACACAAGAAGTAGGGATGTCTTTCTTTTTATGGAAGGATCCAAGTATCGAACAATCATATCGTATACCTATCGTCGCGAAAGAATTGTTTAAATTGTATTTTGAAAAGGATGCAGACAAAGTATGGAACTATTTTAACAATAATGATATTCCTGAGAAGTTTACTGCTAATGGAAGAACTGTAAAAGCACAATTTGTTGAAGCAACAGGTTCTATTTATCTTCAAGTTGGTCACAAGAAATAAAAACTCTATGGTTTTAGCTTTTTACATATTAGTAATTTACTACAAAATTAGAATGTGTATAAAAAGTAGGAGCAATTGTGAACCTCTGTTAAAATCACCTCACTCTATCGTTTATAGAGTCGAGGTGATTTTTTTAGATCATGGTTAACTATACTAGGATGTTTGTTTGTTGTCTTTATACATTAGTAGTTTATTACTTTTAACTAGGATGATATAATAGGAAAAAATAACCATATTCCATTTTAGGATCGGAGCCTACAAAATGATGAGTAAAAGTAACAAGAAGAACAAAATTAACTTAAGCAAAATATTGGCTTTAACGACTTTAACGGGTTGTATAGTGTTTTCTGGAAATGAAGCAATTGCAAGCAATTTCTCAACAAGTAGTGAACCGGTTGCAACATCTAATATTACATACAACGACTTCAATGCAAATCAATATTGGGCTGAGGATATGCTGTGGGCAATCGATAAAGGTTTAATAAGTGGATATATAGATGCAACACATCCGACAAACAAGAATATAAAAATAGTGGGGAATTGGTTAAACCCGTATGGAAACTTAACTGAAGCACAAATGGTTACAATATTATTCCGTTATGCTAAGCCGGATGAGTTAACGAAAACAACACCTGCAACTGGTTGGTGGGCATCTGCACCTTATCAATTAGCTGAAAAGTATGGTGTACCAACAGATGCTTCATTAAATAATCAATCCAAGTCAAATGGAGTAGTTACTCGTGGTGAATTAGCAAGAGCTTTAGCCACAGTTCACTTTGGCAAAGAGGTAAATTTACAAGACTCTGTTAAGTTTATGTACGAAGCAGGTCTTTCTTCTGGTAAAGACCAGTCAAAAGGAAAAACATATGAAAACTTCGGAGTAAACGACCAATTAAAGAGAGCCCAAATCGTTTCTTTCATGAAACGTTATGATGATTTCCTGAAAGCAGGTGGAAATGTTACACATCCAGAAGAAAGCTTATCTTCTTTAATTGCACCGTCTGAAAATAATAAAGTATTTGGCATCACTGTCCAATACGGTAGTCATACTTATGCAAGTAAGAATCAAGCTGAATATGACAAGGTAATGTCAATTGTTCAAGATAAAATAATCAGTGCTTATGATGAAATTGACTTAGCTGTAGATGAGGATGTAAATCGATATTATCATGAGTATTTAGATGGAGCGAGAGGTATTAAAGGAGATAGATTAGATCCTGTTGTTAGAGAGAGGCGAAATGTATCCCTCATTCAAGCAGAATTAATTTTTGGAAGTTTAGTGGATGCTGGAATCAGTAAAGATGCCATTATAGGTATAGATAAAGGCATAAGTATTGCGAGGAGTTTATTAAATGGTGCTACTTTCCCAGATGGTCCAAGTAGACCAGGCAATGCGTATACCCTTTTAGTAGATGGAGTAAGGACAGGCTACTCAGAAGCAACGGTCTTTTCAGCTGTATTTGATTCATTAGGTTACAAAACAGTCATTTTAGTAAAAGAAGAAGATGGCTATTTATATGAGGGGGTTCTAGTTGAAGTTGAAGGCAAGTGGGTAGACGTATCTTATAGTTTTGGTACCAAACTAGCCATTGTTGATTTAGAAGAATTGTACTCAAAAGGTTATGGAGTCGATATATTACATCAGTAAACTCTTTTTTATGGTATTTCTACGTTATTAGGAAGAATAATACATTTTGACAAATCCTATATTTTATCGTTTAATAAATTACTTAATTGTCGATGTAAACAATATAAGAAATTATTGTTCGAGGGGTTTTATAGTGATACCGTTACGCGAAATACAGATGTATAAAAATTTTGACGAGCTTGCGAGAGGTATGCTTGCTTTGGCAAAGGAAATCTTACCTGATAAGTTGATTTTTTTAAATTCCTTAAATGACAAACAGCAAATTACGTTAAAACTTTCGGATACGAATACAAGTATTCTCCTGACTGAAGGAATGGTTATTAATCTGAACGAAACTATTTGTAATCGAATTGATTTTGAAAGAAATGAACCACTTATCTTCGAGGATACAAGTAAAGAAACTTGTTTGAATGGTATAAGAAAAACACTCGAGGAAGCTAATATTAACGCTTATTTAGGAATTCCTATTTCTCTTGATAATGGGGAGCGGTTTGGGACGTTATGTGCTGCTCATCATGAACCTAGCTACTTTGATAAAAAGAGCGTTAACATGCTTCAACGATTAGCTAGAATGTTTTCTTGTTACTTGGAACTTGAGCGGCTAGCCTATAGAGATTCTTTAACAGGACTGTATAACAGGCAGTATCTTTATCAATTCTTTGAAGGCATTTCCAAAACAGAAGGAGTACTATTCTTTCTTGATTTGGATGGGTTTAAAAAGGTGAACGACATATACGGGCATGATACTGGCGATTCCGTATTAAAGGAAGTTGCTTTAAGAATTCAAACATACATTAAAAAGTATAGTGAAGCCTTTGCTGTTAGATTAGGAGGAGATGAATTCATCATCAATTTCCCACAGAATTCTTCCATTGAGGAAATGAATGAGCTAGCGCAACAACTAAATAACTGTTTAAATACTTGGGGTAACGAATATCAACTATCCACAAGTATTGGAATTGTACCTTACTCTGTCGATAGTAATTTCGAATTAAATACTATTCTTAAAAATGCGGATAATGCCTTGTATCGTGCAAAGGCAGCAGGAAAGAATACGTATAGAATTTTTTAAACGGATCGTCTGAATGGCTAGAGATATTACCATTCTCATTTAAAAGGGATTGTGAACAGTTACATATACAAAGGCCTGCTAATATAAGCTGACCTTATTCAATTAAGGGCGCCATCCTAACAACGATGTGCGCCAATTTTTATTTTGGCGCCAGAGTATGATAACGTCATTGTAGAAATTTGTTTGCTGAAGAGTTTAATTTATAGTGTAGTGTAATAGTCGTATTGGTAAAAAGGAGAATTTTACTTATGAATATATTAATATTAGGTGCTACTGGTCGAGTTGGTAGTCAAATAGTTGAATATGCTCTTAAAGACAGACATCATGTTACTGCATTAGTTCGTAATCCAGAAAAAATTCAATTAAATAATGAACACTTATCTATCATACAAGGTAATGTTTTAAATAAAGACGATATCGTACGTGCAATGCATGGAGTTGATGTGGTGATTAGTGCGCTCAATACAGATGGGGCTACAACTTTGTCAGAAAGTATGCCGCACATAATCGAAGCCATGGAAAATGAAGGAATTGGGCGGATTATTACAGTTGGTACTGCTGGAATTCTACAAAGTAGAACGACCCCAACAATCCTACGTTATCAATCAGCCGAATCAAAGCGTACATTAACCCGTGCAGCAGAAGAACATCATAAGGTGTACGATTTACTTAAACAATCAACACTCGAATGGACCATTGTATGTCCTACCTATTTACCGGATGGAGAAAGGGTAGGAGAATACCGTGTGGAGCGTGACTTTTTGCCAGTGGATGGAGTGAAAATCCACGTATCCGATACGGCAGAATTCACATATAGCCAGATCTATGACAACCGTTATATACAATCACGGGTTGGAATCGCCTACTAATATATTTTCCTACCTTATCATTTGATTTCGCTCTAGCATTTTCCATATTTCTTGTGCATTGAGTTTCATTAACGCATTTATAAGGATTAATTAAATAACGTGTGAAAGTAAAATAAGGGGAGAATTTTCGGTTAAATGCCGAATGGATCTATAAAGTGGGGTAGATAAGGGGAAATTTTCCGACTATACGGAGGAAAATCCTCTATTTTTGCCTTTTTCGAGTCGATAGGCGGAATTTCTCCGTCTATCTAAGCTATTTTTTTACCCCATTTTCCAATTAAGCGGAAATTTTCCGTCTACTTATAATTCGGAGCTTAACCTGAACGCCTAAGTATGAGTAACCCAGCTATTAGAACACTATTAATGATCGGAGTGAAGGATTCCTATTATGAAACTCTCATCGTAAATAGCCTTATTATTATTTTAATCACTTACAGGAATATTTAATGGTTCGGAGTAAGGAGATATTTCATATTTCCATACCTTTCCATCGTCCCCCAAATAAAAGTATGAGTATATAAAGGCTTTCCCATCTATAAAGGTAATATAAAATTGATATTGTAGATTGCCAGATTTAATTTCATCATGAGATACAGTTTTTTTACTGTTATCGTATTTGTAATTGTTATCTTTAGAGGAATAGTATATCCAAGTTTCCGTATTATCAACTATATCAGCAAGTTCCGCTGTTCCAAATCTCCTTCTTATTTCATCATAAGTTAGTCCAAGTTCTGCATTTTCTTCTACAAATACTTTCGTAATCTCAAATTCCTTTGTAGTGTTAATTCCATTCTCATTTGAACATGCCACAAGAACAAACAAAAAACTAAAGCACATTAATATAGTTTTCATGTATATTTTACCTCCCTGAAAAAATAACTTTACCATTAACGAGTTTTGTTAGTTGCTCATGACAAAATTTAACAGAGCCTACCTTATACTATACGTTTATTTTGTTAATTTTAGTTAGTTAATTTTATTAAGAATGGTAGTGGCAAAAATGATATTTTTGAGCTTTCGCAAAAGAAAGGACAAATTTTAGGTTGTGATTTCTAAGTCCTAATAGGAATCACCCTTTGGATGTTTTATTTGATATGAGGAAAAAGAGAGTAACTTTATTATGCTGCACCAATGTCAAAAAATAAATGATGTAGTTGGTAGGTGGTATTCCCCTTGATGGTAAAAATAATTAGATGAATACCGAGGGCTTGCAAGCAGCTGGCCGGTCACTTCGCCAACTCCGCTGCTTGCCCCTAGAATACAAACACCTTTCCTGAATGCCAGATATTTACTTACCTTCTTCACTGGCCTCTTCTAGATATAGCACCATCCCAGCATGGTAAAGCACCCCATTGATAAAATCCCCATCAGCAGTAAAGCCAGTATCATCTACATAATCAATATGATTTCCCTTGATAGTATAGCTTCCTCGATAGGCACTTTTGCGGTTACCACGTGCTTCGTCATAACGACCATTCGGAAGAAGCTCATGGCGAATATAGCCATCAGCAGTTACCCACATACCTGTATAAGGATGAGAATTTACATGTTCCTGTTTCATTTGATAATCCCCTTTCATATTAACGGTTGGATGATACTCAAGCTTTGGTAGCCATACAAATGTGAAAAGTAAATGTAATACAACAAAGCTTCCATAACAAAACTTGATCAATTCCTTATCCTCCATTTGATGTGTCTGACCATAAACTTATTATGAAACTTTACGCCAATGAGGGGGTAGCCGAATGATATACAATTATTGCCTAATACTCCAAATAGTATAGTATAGTGAGTGATAGATTCATAAACATAACTGGGAAGGTGGAGAAATTGACCGTGAACCAAATAAAAGAATTGGCAGAGTTGATTGAGAGACATGTACCGGGTGATGGAACATATGAGACAGATATACCAGGCTTGCGGCTTGTTCGTACATCACAGGTTTCTGAACCCGTATATTCTGTTTATGAACCGTCCCTATGTGTTGTGGCTCAGGGGTCAAAATTGGTCATGTTGGGGGAAGAACACTATCTATACGATTCGGCCAGTTATCTGACTGCTTCTGTTCATTTACCAATCACAGGACAAATCATAAAGGCTTCAACTGAAAATCCTTATTTATGTGTAAATTTGTCGCTTGATATGAACCAGATTTTCGAGGTCGCTCAAACATCGGGTCAAGGTATTTCAAGTGACTCTCCGGGACGTGGCCTAGTAATCAGCACTATCAATGACGCACTCCTAGAAGTTGTATTAAGGCTCATTCGGCTGTTGGACACGCCGCAAGATATACCAGTCCTAGCACAGAGCATTAAACGTGAAATTATTTACCGGGTTCTACAGAATGATCACAATGATTCCTTAAAGCATTTTGCGCTTGTAGGCAGTCAAGCCCAACGGATTGCCAAGGTGATTGGAGTGTTAAACCGTGAATTCACGCAATCATTGAAGGTAGACGAATTGGCGAAAGAAGCTAGCATGAGTCCTTCTTCTTTTTATAGTCATTTCAAGGAAGTGACGGGTATGAGCCCAATTCAGTATCAGAAACAGCTTAGGTTGCAGGAAGCGCGACGATTACTTTTAACGGAAAATCTGGAAGCGGCTGAGGCGGCATTCCAAGTAGGCTATGAAAGTCCATCTTATTTCAGCCGGGAATACAGCCGTAAGTTTGGTCTGTCTCCAATGAAAGATATACAACGTTTGCGGAAACTGTTTTAATAAAAAGAAAATACACAAAAAAAGTGAATGGTGATTGTAATGCAAAAGAAAATCATACTAACAGGTTATGGGACGGTAGCTAGAGAACTGTTAAAGCTTATACATACTCGAACAGTTGCTATCAAAGAAAAATACGGGGTTGAATTCATGGTTACCGGTATTGTTGGTAGTAAAGGGATGCTCTATCAAAGTGAAGGAATTGACCTCCATGCATTATTGGAAAGTGGAGCTGGTTCAAATGCTCTATTCTCCTATTCACAAAATTTCGAAGTGCCAATGATTGAACCTGATTTTCAAGAGGACGTACTGATTGAATGCACACCAACGAATGTTGAAACTGGAGAGCCAGGCCTTACTTATTTGATGAAAGCGATTGATACGGGTATGGATGTTGTCTGTGTTTCCAAGGGTGCCTTAGTTCATTCCTATCGTGATATCAAAAAAAGAGCTGAAGAAAAGGGAATCAGACTAAAATACAGTGGAGCTACAGCAGCAGCCCTCCCTACAATTGATATTGGAGAATATAGTTTATCGGGGTGCACTATTTCACGCATAGAAGGAATTTTAAATGGAACGTCTAATTTTATTTTGACATGCATGTATGAGAATAATCTTTCCTTTGTAGAAGCGTTACGGATAGCTCAAGAAAAAGGAATCGCAGAATCAAATCCATCCTTGGACGTAAAAGGATTCGACAGCGCTTGTAAAATTTTGTTGCTAGCTAATAGTCTTTTAGGAACGAATTATTCAATCAATGATATAAAAATTAGTGGAATTGAGCATTTAACGAGGGAAGACATTCATAACGCAAAAATGCGTAATCGCCATATAAAATTACTTGCGCGGGCATCTAAAGAACAGGGGAAATTCATTTTAGATGTAACACCATGTGAACTGGATGAAGAGCATCCTTTATTCCACGTAACGGGAACCAACAAAGGCGTGCTCTTTGAAACAATAGAAATGGGCACAATTTGCACCACTGGTGGGGCTTCGCATCCGAGAGGGGCAGCAGCAGCAGCTTTAAAGGATTTAATCAATTTATACAGGAAAGACTTGTACTAGCAGTTCGTAATTTTTGAAATTTTCTAATGTATAGGCCGCAAAACAAAGTCACGATGATCCCGTGAACTGAATTATAAATAAGTGCGGTTTTTAAAGAAAATCATCAAAAGCGTTGATATAAAAGCGTTTTTGATGATTTTATTATATTTTCATGGGGATATTGATTTTAGACATACAATTAAAACTTTCGCTCTATCGTTTCGGTTGTTAGATTAAGCCCCCGATCCGGTAAATAAACGGAGAAATTTCGCTTAATTGAGAACTAACATCAAAAATAGCTAAAAATAGACGGAGAGATTCCGCCTATCGACTCGAAAGACATCGTAAAGAAGGATTTTTCACTGCATAACCGGAATACTTCCCCTTATTTAAGCCCAAAATGAACTCCATTCTCATATAACCGGAAATTCTCCGCTTATCTACTTTGGCATGGTGCCAGATTACGATCTAGTTTTGCAACTACATATGCCGGTTTAGAGCAACTTTCGATTAAAGAAACCCTTAAACAGGGCGATTCAAACGGAAACAGAATGATATCAATGAGATTTTCGAAAGTTAAAATACAGATTGACAAATGTTGGGATTTTATTAAACTAGAAATAGTATTATCCTCAGATTCTTCTTTTTATGTTTGTACTCCATATTTTTCTTTCATAATTTAAACGACCTTTTTCTCTTAACCTCATTCATTTAAATATTTGTCCAAAGTTCAAACAAATCAATAATAGAGTTAATTTATTCGTGGCATCGAATAGGGATGTAATTTTGCTTTCGATACGTAGAAGAAAATGAGGATATGATATTGGATAGGAGGAATCTTATGGGATTTAGAGAAGAATATCAGGCTTTTATGAATGCGCACTTGAAGTCAAGGACGGGTGAGCGGTTGCGTCGCTTACAAGAAGGTCACAATCAGGCTGAAATGATATTTTTGAAGCAAGTGTGGTGGCCAATATTTTTCCACTTTAAATATCTTCATCCGGAATATGAAGTGGACGATTTTAAGGATGGTAAGAGGTATTTAGATTTTGCTTATATTCGCCCCGGCATCCGAATATGTCTTGAGATCGACGGGTATGGCCCTCACCTACGGAACATAAGCAGATGGCAATTTTCCGACAACTTGGAACGTCAGAATCAGTTGGTGATTGACGGATGGACAGTAATCCGCTTTTCTTATGACCAAGTAAAAGAGCAACCTCGTCGATGTCAACAGATTGTTCAGCAAGTGATTGGTCAATGGCTGGGTGATGAACTGGACCAGACATCATTGCCAATTGTCGAAAAGGAAGTACTTCGGTTAGCGATACGAAAAGGGGAAGCCATATCCCCTAAAGAAGTTGAAAAGTATATGAAGCTAAGTGACAAGACGGTAAAAAAAGTACTTTCTCAACTAGTTAATAAACAGATGTTGATTCCCGCATCTGGGGTCAAGAGAATCCGCTCCTATCGGTTAGGAGATCAGGTTAAGCGCCCAATCTGATAAATAGACGGAGAAATTTCGCTTAATTGGAAAAAAGAATAAAAAATAGCTAAAATAGACGGAGAGATTCCGACTATCGGCTCAAAAAACGTATAAATTAAGGGTTTTGCTTTGCATAACCGGAAAACCTCCCCTTATTTAAGCCCAAAACGAGTTCCATACTTATATAACCGAAAATTCTCCGCTTATTTTACAATTCAAGGAAACCCTATTTAAATGTGTTACGGTAAAACATACTCGATAGAGACTATTTCGAGGAATAAACCTCATTTAGCCTTACTACCGTAAACCGTATCATAAATGATGAGTCGTTCAACTCCCGGGAATTTAATGTAGTAATAACATTTCGTTTAAAAAAGGAACTAAGTTGTTCACCATCGAATTATGTTTTCATGGTTGTTTTAGGTTTAGTGAGACCAAGTAAGGGAGGAATTAATATGGGGCAAGTAAAGCAAATGATGAATGAATGGTTACAACACCGTAATGTGTTAGAGGAATTTTTAGAATTCATAGATGATGAACATATTGATTTTAGACCATGGGAAGGGGCTATGGCACTTGGTGAACTGGCATTGCATATTGCTGGGTGGAATGATGTGTTTGTTTCAATGGTCAAAACAGAAGAGTTTGCTTCACCAAACATTCCTGAATGTAAGACAATGGGAGACGTACGTAGGGCTGTAAAGGACTTTACGGAAAAAACAAAGGCTACATACGAATCATTGACGGATGCAGATTTAGAAGCCGAAAATAATTCATCACACCCTAAACTTCAAGGGGCGAAGAAAAGATATCTTACTGCAATGTATGATCACGAGATTCACCATAAGGGCCAACTTTTTGTTTACGCACGTATGGCAGGAGTGAAAGAAGTCCCGTTTTTCCGCTGATTATTGTTGTTCCGTAATCAGGCGCGATTCTTCAACAAGAGTTGTGTTTTTTCTTTATCTTAAGGACCAGATTGTGGAGTAGAACTAAAAAACATTCCCACATCATACTTTGGGGAACATTCTATAAAGCATCTTGACTACTGCACAGTTTTGGCTGCTTTGTACTTCAATTAGTATACTAAACAATCGCTTTGGTGTTCAGAGATAATAATGAAGCAGATTCGGGATAATATCTCCATTTTGTAGTATTGTGGAGAGAGATAACTGAATGAATACAATTTAAGGTAAGTAGGGGATTATGATGAAAATAAATTTAATGATTTTTATATCATCCATAAAAGAACAAATAGAAAACAATGTCGGAGAAATAGTGATCAAAACATTTGAATCTAACATTCGTCCTGTAAAAGGGGATATTTTAGATGATCCAGGATTCCATCCGGGATTTCATAATGGATATGAAGTTGTAAAGGTTACAATAAATTATGCTTTAAATGAATGCTGGGTTTCACTATCCCCCCTTGAGTTGGAAAGGGAAGAAATCGAGATAGAGACCTATATAGAGAGACTTAAAGCAAACGGTTGGAGTGTTATTTCAAAAGAAGAAATTAGAAAAATGAATTAAAAATTTTAGAAAAGAGTGTGTGAAGATTTATACTTTAGCTTACTTGAGCTCTAGTTGAATATTGATCCACAACAATCGGGCGCATTTCATTATAAGGAATGCGTCTTTCTTCATGATAAGCGCCCATTTGTTGAATAAAGGGAAATGAATATTTATGCCAAAATAAGGGGGGGTGCGAAGAATTGTACATATTGCAGGATTTATTTCTTCAGTCATTATTTAACTATACTCCCCCGGTGCCATCCATGAATCGCAAAAATCAGCGCTTGACCACAGAGAATGGTGGGAATTTGAGCGTGTCTTCCAAAAGAACTGTCATAATCTAACAGTCATACAATATTGAGTAAAACCATGAGTTTTTTGCCAGTGATATTATATAGTACTAGACAAGACTCGCACATGAATCTCGAGCTACCAACCAGGCGGTCTTCTTTATTTATTGTTTTTCACGCTATTTGTGACTTCCATATTTTTTTCCAATTGTTCTTCTCCCCAATAGCAAATCGCATCCAATACAGGAATCAGTGATAATCCCTTTTCCGATAAACTATATTCTACTTTAGGAGGCACTTGAGGATATTCTTTACGATTAATTAGTTGATCACCTTCAAGTTCTTTTAGTGTATTGGTTAATGTTTTAAAAGAGACAGTGCCAAGCATCCGTTTCAACTGGTTGTAGCGAATAGGATTACGGTTCAAATATAAAGCATATAAAACCGTCATCTTATATTTACCACCAATTAATGACAAAGTATATACGAAACCGGTATCCTCCAGGCGTTCTTTAAAAACATAGGATTCTTTTTCCATTCAAATACTCTCCTTTAGGTTAGTATCGCACTTTAATTACCGTACTTGTTGTATGTTATAGCATAAAATAAAATGGATGTACATCAAAATATGATGCGTTTTAAAAGGAAAAGGAGGACTAAAAATGAACACGATTGTCTATGTACATCCATGGGAAGGAAGTTTTAATCATGCAATCTTAACTTCCTTAACAAAAGACTTAGAAGCTAAGAAAGAAAAATTTCAAGTGATTGATCTATATAAAGACGGGTTTAATCCCGTATTTACGGCTGAAGAATTAAAGCATTTTAATAGAGGAGAGACGCCTTACGAATTAGTTAAGGAATATCAAAAAAAATTAAGCCATGCAACTGAGTTGATTTTTATTTTTCCTGTCTGGTGGTGGGACTTACCTGCTATTTTAAAAGGATTCATTGATAAAGTGATGTTGAGTGGCTTTGCTTTCATAGAAGATAAAAAAACAGGTTCCTTGAAAGGATTATTGACAAGTATAGAAAAAACAACTGTCATCTCAACTTCTACAACAGATAAAGAGTATATTGAATTTGAAGGGGGAAATGCCATTCAGGGAGTCTTCATTAACCGAACTCTAGCTGACTTGGGAATTAAAAATGAATACACCAAATGGATTCACTTTTCTGGAGTTAACTTAACAACAGATGAGAAGAGAAAACAATTTTTAGAAGAAATACCGCAACAAATTTAGAGTAGATTGAGTTGTTCTTTATGACACTTTAACGAACACGAGGGAAAGAGATACGGCAAGGGAATGTTCTTAAAAGGTACTATATGATATAGCAGTTAATGCTGTGGAATCATTATCATTTACACCGTAGTTGTTTTGACAACAGGATTTGATGAGGGTGATTTATATAATTTCTCCAAAAGGACTGATGGTAAAATAACCAGTATACATCTAACAGGTAAATTAGTTGAAGGAGAATTAAATGATTTTAGGTTTGAGATCATATATTAGTTATTCCATTTAAGGGCGCCATTCTTGAGGAATCGGCGCCTTATAGCTTTTAAGGGAAAAAAGTTATTAATGTATTTATTGATATATGCAAGGTTAGCGGTACATAATAACTTTAGTAAAATTATTTATATTTGTTGATTAGATTCTCTTTAAGACATGAAAAGTAGGTGAACAAAGTGGGAAAATATCAATTGGATACCAAGGGTAAGGTAGCTGTGACAAAGTATCATGAGAAAAACATGCCTGGCAGATTTGATAAAAAGCAGCAACTTGAAAAAATACGTGCGGAGTATTTGAAAAAGAAGCAAAATCAAACAGATAAATAATATGAATGAATACATAGTAAGAATGAATATATGCTAATTTCTTCTTAACGAAGGATTTAGTGAATTAACAATCTTCACGATCGGGTGCAATTCTGTAGCCAAGTATCAGCGCTTCTTTCCATTTTAGGCGATTTAACGGAATAAAAGTTTTAAATAAAATTGGATATTTTTATTAATATGATGGTGAGATTGTTAATAAATGTACTTCACAAACGGGGCAGTTTAGCCTAAGTGAAATTATTTACAATTAAGTGAAACTTTGGAACAGCATTCGATGTAATAGTAGAAAAAAATCCTGCTAATTATTGATCTATTTTCAATCTCTCCTTGCATTAGTACAGCCGATTTCCAATTGAAAATTAGCTTGGTTTTTTTAAAGTTGGGTTTTAGCATATTTTGACTTCCAATCTCCAGGATTCGTGTCATCTGGAATCACACCATTGATAATATCAAGGTAGTGATTTGCCTTCTCTTCCATATATGTTACTGTTTGTTTCGCTTCCTCTAATTGAGCGTGAGCAATCTCTTTTTGTTTCAAAATGATTTCATATCGTTCCTGAATGGTACTATTACCTTCTAAACACAAATCTACATAGGATTTAATGTCTTCCACTGACATACTAACTTGCTTCAGATATTTAACACCTATAAGCCAGTTAACCGACTCTTCATCAAAAAGCCGATTATTATTCTTATCACGCTTTAAGCTTGGATTGAAAATTTAAAGGAGATACTTGTTAATAATGGAGATATGGGAAAAATTGCTGAGTTCGATTTAGGACACAGTGAATTAATTGACTATTTACAAGCAGCATCGGCAGAAATGCTAAATATCTTACAAGTAAATGAATAAGGGAAAATGAAAAGCTGAGATTTTTCTCAGCTTTTTTCGTCCAAAGAAAAAGTTGATAATAGAGATTGTGAAGGATTACACTTCAACTAAAGAGGGAGTTGATCCAAGAAGGATTCGACGCTCTTTTTATTGAACTTATTGTACTAACGGGGCAGTTTAGTAAAAATGGATATTTACTGATTCGTGAACAAAAATGCAGATAAGAAAACGCAAAGGGTGGTAAATAATGAATGGTTGGCTTTGGCTTAATGTTGGTAGTCTCGTTCTTGGTCTTATTGCTTGGACACTTCCAGTTGTTAATCTTATTCGATATAAAAACCATAACCATAAGAATTGGAGCGGTCTTTCCATTATGAGTATCAGTGCTTGTGCGATATCGTTATATTTCCAGATAGTCTATGGTCATTATCTGGTTATGATTGAGGATTGGTCTGCTCTTATGGAAGAGGCTGTGGTCATTGTAAGTTCAATTCTTCTTATCGTTACACTTCTATTAAATATAATAACTATTATTGTATATCGTGACAAAACAGCAAAGTAGAATATCAAATTACTGTTTGTGAAAGGGGGTACTTAAACTATCGGAGACTTTAGTTTAACAAGAAAAAGGCAGAAACTACTATTTGATCCTCAAAAATCGGGCACGATTCAGTAGAAATTGTGCTCTTTCTTTATGTAAGAATCAGTTTTGGATAACGAATAAATTAATAGGCTATAAACTAATATGTTTCAAGCTTCAATCCGTTCTAACTGGGGATTTAAACTAATAATCTTCTAATAGAAAATTAATGAAGAGTATATGAAGGTGCAATGTGAAAAGACCATTAGGCGTAACATTTAAATTGTGGGTTGGAGTCATCAAATAATTTATGATTAATGATGAGAGGTTTCGGTAACGCATTTTTAAGCACAACTAGTAAAAGAAATTAGCGGAGATTTTCCGGTTAAATGCCGAATACATCTATATTCTGGGGTAAATAAGGGGAAATTTTCCGACTATGTAAAGAAAAATCCTCCATTTTCGCCTTTTTCGAGTCGATAGGCGGAATTTCTCCGTCTATTTCAGCTATTTTTCACTTTAATTCTTAAATAAGAGGAAATTTTCCGGCTATATATTTTGAGCTTAACCTGTATGCCTAAGTATGAGTAACCCAGCTAATAGAAGATCGCTATTCAATTATCGGGCGCAATTCTTGAGGAATTGGCGCTCGTTTTACAGTTAAGGCAGTTTGTTGGAGATCTTCAATGGTGAAATAGGTTAGAGAGTTTAAAAATTGCTCTTAACAGAAAGGGGTAGTTTAGCTAAAGATGGATCCTTAGGTTAGGTGATTATAAAGAAAAGGAGATTAGAATATTCTAACCTCCACGTAACCCCAAATCAATATCTGTTATTCCGCATTAGAATCAGCATCCACAACTATCAGGCGACAGGTTTGCATCTTTCGAAGAATCTGAGATAGGGAAATTCATTTCTTTCCAAGCAGCAATTCCCCCCGTCAACTCTTTTACTTTGTATCCACGTTCTAATAGAAATGCTGCTACTTTGGCTGCTGTGTTACACCAGACATCCCAACAATAAACAATAATTTCTTTATCTTTTGGAATTTCATGTAAACGATCCTGTAATTCTTGTTGGGGAATGATATTAGCACCCTTAATTGTTAGGTTTCTTACATGTTCAGGACCGTTTCTAACATCCATTAAAAAGTATTTTTCTGGTTCAACCTGTGTCAATCTCAAATAATCCATAGGGCTAATCGTTGCTTCTAACCGTGCATTAAAATAATCAAGTGCATTCATAACATATTACCTCCAGTTTTAAAGTGAACTCCAAACCTTTACAAGAAACTCTTTTAGCAATTGTTTTTCTTGCTGATTTAAAGGTGCTAGTACTTCTAATTCCGTATTGATTAAAAACTCCCAGCGTGAATCTAATACTTCATTCCCTTTAGGTGTAATCAAAAGACTATAGGACCTTCTATCATTGGGATTCCTTGTTCTTTCCACAAAGCCTAAAGTTTCTAAGTGATCGATATGACTTACCATTGTTGTTCGATCAATTTGTAGGTTTTCAGAAATATCCTTTTGTGATGAATAAGGGTTCCCCTCAATAAATAAAAGGACCCCGTACTGTCTAGCGTTAATTTCATATGGTGCAAGTCCCTCAGCAAATTTAGTTTCCATTTGCTGAAGAACTTTTCCAAGCAAAAAACCATAAGATTGATTCCATTTATTCAACATAACAATCACCTTCTCGAATAATCACCTTATTATATAATCAGTATAACTGACTATTTTTCAAATGACAAGTGTTACCGTAAAAATACAAAGGTGAACATTATCTTTAATAATGATTGAATAATTTACAAAACCAGCCAATAGTAAATTCTCTGGTATTCAATTACGGGCGCTTTTCTGAACAATAAAGAGTGAATATTAATTAGATGGAAAAATTATGGAGGGAAAATATAGTAATCAATATATACTTTGTGTATAATGTATATAAAGTATATATACATTGTGAACGGAGGTGCTTGTATGCAAATTATAATATCAAACTTTTCAAAAGAACCAATTTATGAGCAGATTTATGTGCAAATTAAGAAACAAATTTTAACCAATGAACTGAAAGCAGGAGAGGCCTTACCTTCTATGCGACAGTTAGCTAAAGACCTAGATATAAGTGTGATCACAACAAAACGGGCTTATGAAGAACTTGAGAAAAATGGTTTTATTTTTTCAATCGTTGGAAAAGGATCGTTTGTGTCTGAACAAAATAATGAAATGATTCTTGAGCGAAAAATGAAAGTCATTGAAGAACAGTTAATGGCTGCCATTCAAAATAGTAAGGAAATAGGAATCGAGTTAGCTGAATTAAAAGAATTGCTTACGATGCTATATAAGGAGGATACATGATGGAAAACGTAATTGAGCTACAACATGTAAATAAAACGTTCAAAGGATTTGAATTGAAAGACATATCGATTTCAGTGAAGAAAGGCTTTGTTACAGGGTTTATTGGGGGAAATGGCGTAGGAAAATCCACAACGATTAAGTTGATTATGAATTTATTACAACCGGATAGTGGAGAGGTTTCACTTTTTGGTTTGAATTATGAAAAGCATGAAAAAGAAATCAAACAACGAATTGGCTTTGTGTTCGATCATAATGTTTTTTATGAGAATCTTACCTTATTAGAGATGAAAAATATAATAGCACCAATATATAGAAAATGGGACGATTCTATATTCAATCATTATATTGATAGGTTCGAACTGCCATTAAAGAAAAAGTTAAAAACATTTTCAAAAGGTATGATGATGAAGGCTTCGTTAACCATTGCATTATCCCACCATGCAGAGTTAATTATTATGGATGAACCAACATCGGGATTGGATCCAATATTTCGTAGAGAACTGTTAGACATCCTTCACGATCTTATGCAGGACGGTGAAAAAACCATTTTCTTTTCAACTCATATTACGACAGACTTAGAACGAATAGCAGATTATATTACCTTTATCCATAATGGACAACATATGTTTACAAAAGAGTATTATAAAATAGAAGAAGACTACGCGCTTGTGAAAGGAAATATAAATCTATTAGATCGTGATACAGAACAAGAATTTATAGGTATCCGTAAATCCAATCATGGATTTGAAGCATTAACTGCAAATAAACAGCGTACTGAAAGTCTCTTTGGGAATATGGTCATTTTGGAGAAACCATCACTAGAAGATATTATGTTATATACAAAGAAAGGAAAAGGTGAATATGTTCAATCTCGTTCGTAAAGATATTGTCTTACAGAAAAATACATTACTGATTTTGTTACCCTTTTTATTTGTCTACTTATTTGTAGGTACTTCTACGGTCTGGGTAGGTATTTTATTTTGTATCGCCATCATCATGCAGGCATTTTCAATGGATGAAAAAACCCCCGTCCATTTGTTATTGAATTCATTACCGTATACAAGAAAAGAAATTGTTAGCTCAAAATATATAAGTACATTCATTTTTACTTTACTAGTTTTAGTCACTATTTTTATGGGGAATTTAATCATTCATAGAGAAATCATCCAATGGGAACAATTATTAATTATAATAGGCAGTGTGACGATATTTATATCATTTGCTTTTCCATTTTCTTATCTATTTAAGAGTCAGTATTTGTTGATTGCATCTATTGTTGTGTTTGTCCTTTATTTTATTATTGTCAACAGTTTTATACCTGATTTGAATGATCGAGTAAGGGAGGTTATTCAATGGGTCTTGTCTATTGATAATTCTCTATTATACCTAGGAGTAATACTATCAGTCGTTCTCCTGTACATTTTTTCTTGGATGGTCTCCATTCGTATTTATAGTAGAAAAGTATTTTAGATTAGAGCATTTGTTTAATTGGCAAATTGTAATAAATTCACTTAGGGTAACGGGTGATATTAGTTAAATCACAATCTTCCATAATTAGGTGCAATTCTTAAAAAGGAATTGTGCCTTCTTTACTTAATGGGCATTTTTGGGAATACATAAAATAAACTGAATGTTTTACTGGGAGATATAATTTTTTTTTCATTTGGGATAAAAACGTTAGTTTGATAGTTCTTTTAGAAGTTCCTTTTACTTTCCTCCTTTAACTGTGTAAAAACAAGAAAGACTGCAGAAACAGTCCATCGTTGTTTAATACTACTTCCTACGGCTGAATAAAGCATATTCTCAAGATCGGGGTGCTTGCCAACAAATGCACCTCTCTGGGAGACAGCTAGCAAGCAATCTGACACCTTTTTCAATTTCTTCAATAGATAATCCGCCAAATCCCAACATGATATAAGAATTACCTTCTTGGTTTGGATTATGCCAAAACCTTGAAGGGGAATAAACTTTAACCCCTTTTTGGAGACCATGTTCGATCAACTCAATGGCTGTTACGCCTTTTAGTTTTAATAAGATATGTAATCCTGACTTCTCTCCAACTATTTGTACTTTATTGCCCATATATTGTTCAATATTTCTTAGCAGTGCCTGATGTTTTCTTTGATACATTTTGCGCATTCTTCGAATATGCCTCTCGAATTCCCCGGATTGCATAAACAGGGTAATAGCTCTCTGAATAATAGGAGAAACAGATTGATTGTAAGCTTCGAATTTTTGTGAATATTGAATCGTTAGAGAAGGTGGAAATACAATATAACTTAACCGTGCTGAAGGTAGAAATGATTTAGAAAATGTACCTAAATAAATAACCCGTTCCTCTTCATCCAGAGACTTCAGCGAAGGAATCGGCTGTCCTTGGTATCGATACTCACTGTCATAATCATCTTCAATAATGTATCCACCACTTTGGTAAGCCCACTTTAATAATCGCATTCTTTTCGAAATGGACATAATCATTCCAAGTGGAAATTGGTGAGAAGGCGTTAAGTATACGGCTTTCGCACTGTTCTTTTGGATATGCTCCACTGACAATCCGTCCTTCTCAAGAGGCACAGGTTCAATATAGCATCCCTGGTCTTCTAAGACTGATCGAACTCGACTGTAACCTGGTTCTTCCATAGCGACCGTTTTTCCCCGGAGTGCTAAAAGACGGCAGATTATCGAAATGGAGGCTTGTGTTCCAGCCGTTACAAGAATCTGTTCTGGAGTAGAGCGTACGCCTCTGGATTGCAGTAAATAGTTTGATATCTCCCGCCTCAATTCAAAATCACCCTGATTCTCACCATACTGAAACAACCAGTTGTTTTCTTGATCAACAGCATCTGATAGACATTTCTTCCAATGCTTTAAAGGAAATTTGTTCGGATCGACATTTCCATATTGAAAATCCACAAGGACTTCGTTTGAAGTGTTACAATTTGACTGAATAGGATGTTCCACTACAAGTGGATGTAGAAAAGGTTTTTCAATCTCAGCTACCCATATACCACTTTTAGGTATACTCTCCAGGTAACCTTCTGATTGTAGCTGCTGATATGCTGCCTCAACCGTATTCCGGCTGACCTTTAAGTGGGTCGTAAGTTGGCGTATTGATGGCATTTTCATTCCTGGCAAGAGCCTACCTTCTTCAATCTCTTTCTTAATATAATTATACAATTGGCTGTATAAAGATTCTGGCAACTCCTTGTTTAAAAACGGGGTAAGTTCCACTGTTAACCCTCCATCTGTCCCTATCAAACTATTTCATTCTGTCACTTTTCTCATGTGCAGAAATTTTCTAAAATGATTTTAACATTTATAAAGAAAGATGGGATGAAAAATGCATAGTATCCGCCAAGAAAAAAGACGATGTACAGATGAAAAGCGTATTGATCAGTTTATAAGCCACGCACGGACAGGTTACCTTGGATTAATGGATGAAGAGTTTCCTTATGTTGTTCCTTTAAATTTTATCTGGATGAATGAAGCTTTGTATTTTCATGGAGCTGCTGAAGGGAGAAAAATAGATTTAATTCATGCCAATCCCAACTGTTGTTTCACGGTATCTGAAGATTATGGAACGATGGTAAGTCCTATACCCGCCAAGACAGATACAGCTTACATGAGTGTGATGTTGTTCGGGGTTTTAGAAATGGTAGGAGATTTAACAGAAGCTACTGCGGCAATGCAAGCGATGTTGGAGAAATACGCACCCGGCTACTACGATAAAAGCCTTTCACCATCACATGTTGAGAAATATCGCTCCTCCTTAGGGAGTCATACAGTTGTTTTTAAAATTACTCCCACCGTACGAACTGCAAAAGAAAATCAAATGAATCCGCAAATGTCCTTCTACCCAGGAAGGAAGGTTGAAATGGATATATAAAATATCTAATATATCCATACCAAACCGTAACTTGGAATTGATTTGACATGGCTGTATCCAACTGTGTGGCGGACGAGAATAAATACTGAAAGGAAGTATATTCTCTTGAAACACTGCTTTGAGATGCTAGGAGCTATTCGTGTTCAATTGAAAACCGATAGTCGGAATGTGAGGTCCCAACAGGGCAATTGAAAGAATCATCGGTGCAGTCTAAGAAGGAGTGCTTCGGAATTATATGGTCATGCCTGACGGTTATTTATGTAATTCTGTGTTTTACAGTGTAATAGACCAAGAATGGCCACAAGTGAAGGTCAAGTTGGTAGGAATGTCTGTCGAAGAAGTGTAGAAAATGTGAGACAACTTATTATAGCAGGAGTTGTTGATCTTTCATGGTAATTTCTCGAGAATGAAAGAAGACGTAATCAGCTATGCTGAAATTACAGAAATGTTAAAATTAAAATAAAACTATCTAAAATTTAGTCAAAATTAAGTTGGTAAGGTAAGAAGAGTAGTTAACTATCGGGGCAGAAGTGGATGAAAGACAAAGGGGGTATAGAGATGGCATTAAAAGTCAAATTTATCCTTATTTTCTTTAGCACAATTTTTCTTGTTACTGGATGTGGTGACTCGAGTTCAAGCTACGAAAAAGGTTATTTTACTGAAAATGAAGGTTCTTATAGTTTTGTCTTAATTGCAAACGAAGGTGAACTAAACAAGATAGAAAAAGAATGGACCAATATTACAAATAAACAAATAACAAAATTGAAAAAAGATAATCCAAATAATGCTTACCTCATATCTGTTCAAGACGATCTTTCATATGACGGAATTCAATATATATTAAAGAGTCAGGGAATGGAAAATGCGGAATATGCAATACTTGTGTATGAATTGAATAATGTAATTTTTAAATCTGCAGATATAAATGAATATAAGGGATTTGTTATTGACTTGTAACTATCTTATTTTACTAAAGGGCGTATTTCTTTAATAAGGAATGCGTCTTTTTCAATTGAAGGGCCAGATTGTGAGGTAGAGTAGGCTGGATTCATCAATTTTTGACAAATGATGAGAGGTTTCGGTAAAGCATGTTTAAGCATTAATTAAATAACTAGTGAAAGTGAAATTAGCGGAGATTTTCCGGTTAAATGCCAAATAGACCTTTATTTTGGGATAAATAAGGGGAGGTTTTCCGACTATGCATAGGAAAATCCTCTATTTTCGCCTTTTTCGAGTCGATAGGCGGAATTTCTCCGTCTATTTCAGCTATTTTTCAATTTAATTTTTAAATAAGAGGAAATTTTCCGGCTATTAATTATATTTGGAGCTTACCTGACCGCCTAAGCGTGAGTAACCCAGCTAATAGAAGATCGCTATATTATATCGGGCGCCTTCCTTGAATAATGGTAGAAATGTATATTGTGTGAGAGGGTATCACTGATCGCTATCTAATTTGAATTAAGGGCAAAGGTCTCAACAAAAGAGTCAATTATTTAAGACTAATTGAACCGTTCGCAGTCAAATAGATGGTATAGCATATAGAAAGTAAGCAATCTAGGACCTATAATGTGCAGGCCTAAGATCGCTTATATTTTTCTTCATAACTTTTCACTAGCGGAATCCAGCCGCTCTTATATCAAAAAATTCCTCTAATTTATTTAAGCTTTGTTTAAACTATTGTAGTAACCCGCTTAATTCTCCTCCGTAGTCTGCCACTTTATCACGCCACACTGTATGGAAATGAGTCTCCTCTTCAGTATCGCTGTTATATGCAACACCAGCTTGTGATGCCATCTCAATGTATACACGCGGGCCATCGATACGAGCATATGCACCTACTTCGTTGGGGTCAAGCGAACCTCCCCATGATATATATGTGTTAGATAATGCTTCTTCATTTAAATATTCTGAAAGTAATTCGGTTGAGATTGAATCGCTGGATTCACTTACCCAAGTTGTAATTGCTTCTTTTACCAGGTTTTGTTGTTCAGCTGTTAAACTGCTATATGCAAGTCCTTCTGTTTCTGGGAACTGTCCATCTTTTCCTGCACCTACTACGACATCTTTAAACGTACCGCTTAATTTTGCTTCTGCTTGTTGGTCCGAAGATAAAGAGTCAAGCATTGAGTACATTGCGTCACGTTTTTTCTCGATAGGGGAGTACGTCACGCCATCTAAAGTAAATGTTTGTGGTTCTGTTCCTGTAAATTGAGGAGTTGCACTAACATACTCTCCGTTATACACAATATTTTCAGCTAAGTGATGTCCTGAGATTTGCAGCATCCAAGTATCTGTATTAGATGGCTCTCCTAAGAAGGCAATATAGTAAAGACGTGAGCCCCATTCTGTGCGGCCTGTATCTGTTGTTAAAAACTCATCGGAACGAATGATGTTAACCATCGTTTCAAATCCTTCTTCACTAAGAGCTGCTTTTGCAAGCTTTAACGCGGCTTTTACACTTTCTTCTGAAAGATCTCCTAACGCTAACCCATTACGATTAGTGCTATTTGCCGGTAAGTTTGTCCATACTTGTGCGTTTTCCTCTGTAAATTCATATTGTAATGTTTCTAATTCCTCGTCACTTAAAGTAGATTTCAATTCTTCTGCAAGTTCGACAACGTGTTCTTCTGAAACAATCGTTGTATCAGCAGCTACTTCCTCAACGATTTCAATAATTGAGTCATTTGCAGTAGCTTGCTCATTCATGGCCCCACCTCCAGGTCCACCTTGTCCTGGGCCTCCTGCCATTTCTCCAGGAGGTGCCTCACCTTGTTGGGCTATTTGCGCTGTTGCCTCTGTATCAACAGTTTGTTCTACTTCATCTGATCCACATGCACTCAATAATAATAACGCTGCACTTAAACTTAAAATCATTGTATTTTTCATTTTTCTTTACCTATACCTTTCACTTGTTAAAACTAGTATAGTAAGCCAATGTGTCAAGCAGATGTCAAGCAGTTGGCCAATATTTGAAAGCTGTTTATACAGAAGTAACTCATTTTCTTGTTGTTGATTTACGTATAGGTCAATAATTAGTACCAACTATTAATATCAGATGTTAAAATTAAATGGAGATGTTACATAATAATAGAGGTGATTTTATGAAATTAGATGAGTTTACAATTGGACAGGTATTTGAAACTAAATCATACAGAATATCAAAAGAGGATATTATGAGATTTGCAGGGGAGTTTGACCCACAATATATGCATTTAGATGAGGAAAAAGCAAATCAGGGAAGATTTAATGGAATCATTGCTTCTGGTATACATACACTAGCTATTTCATTTAAGCAATGGATTGAAGAAGGTAGATATGGTGAGGATGTAATCGCTGGAACGAGAATGAATAATATTCGATTTATAAAGCCAGTGTATCCTGATGATGAACTACATACCATTGTTGAGGTAATTGATAAGAAAGCAACAAAGAGTGAAACAGGTTTACTAACGGTATTGTTAACTACTTTCAATGATAAGGAAGAAAAAGTTTTTGAGGGCGAATTATCGGCATTGGTTAAGCGATGAGGGTTAGTTGGAGTATTGGAATCAACGAGCTAACAAAAACTAATAATTATGCACCTAAAGGGCGCGATTCCGCAAGAATTACGCCCTTTCTCAAAGTTGATTGTCAGATTGTTAATAGTGGAATTTTACAAATGTTTTTTTATAAAATGAAGTAATGTTTGTCCTAATGCCGTTAAAATAACGCCTTTGCCATCACACTTTGGGCAAGACTCCTGTTTATCATTTTCGATAATATATGTTTGTCCATTACAATGAGGGCAAGAATGTTCTAAATCATCTGTTGGTATAATGACTGACACTTTTATCACCATCCTGTTTTTATTGAAGGCATGTATTAATAGAATTATAGCATTTTTCCCCAAGAGAGTAGCTTCTTAATAGGGGAGGGGGCTTGAAGAAAAGGGCTTGGCTTTGATGATCATCTGCTTTTTCATTACATTCTACCTGTTTTCAATGCTTGAGCCCAATCGAATCGACCATTTTTTTCACTTTGGTTAATGGCTTCCTGTCGAGGATAAGGAATGTGTACTTGCTCAATAATCCAATCATCCGCTTGTTTTGTGATAATTGTATATTGGGCAAAAGGTGAGCCTGATTCCATTTTGTGATAGAAGGGCACTTCATCTTCATAAGCAGGTAGCCCGACACTTCCTGGGTTAATAATGATTTGACCATTCGGAAGATAAATGACTCTTGGGATATGTGTATGTGCACAATAAGTCTTTGTGAGATACCACTTACTAAACCTATAATCTCCTCGGTTTTTTTAAGCACAGCGCCATTATGGCTCATTTCCTCTAACAAATACATTTCATCACTTGTCGGTGTTCCATGACAAAAATAGAAATCCTCAGTTTGCAAAGCACTAGGTAAATTCGAAATCCACGTCCTATGCTCATCTTCTAATAAACTTTGTACATATTGAACTGTTAAATTTGACGTACTTGGTTCCAATAGAATTCGATCACAATTTCCTTTAATACTTTGAATATTGGAGTTCTTTAAAAGGTCATAAGTTTCTAGTGGAAATAGTGGACCATATAAGCTATCGCCTAAGTTATAAATCGTTTGAATTCCTCGGTGTTTCATATCTGTCAGAACTGCATGTAAGGCATCTTTATTTCCATGTATATCAGCTAGTACGGCTATTTTCATAGGTACCCATTCCTTCCGCTTGGTGTTTGGTAGATATTCTGTAATTCATATATTCTTCAAAAAACGAAAAATCCTCTTTGGAGGTGAAAATTAATCGATAGAAACCACAGTGTTAGCACTTAATTAAATATAAAAGGATACTACAAATTGCATAGGCAACTGAGTATCCCTTCATGACTGACTACAACTGGCTCGGTTTATCTATGAAAGCTTAAATTGTTGAATTAAATCATTTAATTCCATAGCTAATTTTGCAAGCTCTTCTGAACTTGATGCTACATCTTCCATAGAGCTACTTGTTTGCTGAGAAGAGGCCGATGTTTCTTCTACACCTGCTGCAGATTCTTCAGAGATGGAAGCGATTTCTTCAATGGATGAATTCATTTCTTGGCTAGTTGATTTAATGATCATTAAACTTTCACTAACCGTTTGGATATTTTCAACCATCACTTGGACAGAATTACTAATCTTTTCGAATGTTTCGCCTGTTGTTTTAAGTTGATTTGTCCCTTTTTCAACTTCTTGATAGCCCGTTTGCAAGGCATTCGCCACTTGTGATGAATCGGATTGAATTCGATTGACTATTTGCGTAATATCCGAAACGGAACTAGCTACTTGTTCAGCAAGCTTTTTCACTTCGTCTGCCACTACGGCAAAGCCTCGTCCATGTTCACCAGCACGAGCTGCTTCAATTGCCGCATTTAAGGCTAAAAGGTTCGTTTGTTCTGCTACTTCACGAATGACAGTGACTAATTTTGAAATTTCATTTGACTGAACGTCTAATTGTTGAACCTTCTGAACTGAGTCATGGACAATTCGGTCAATAGTTGCCATTTGTTCAATAGATTCCAACATTAGCTTAGAACCGCCTTCTGTTAACTGTAATACTTCCTGAGAAGATTGGTGAATTCTTTCGCCATTTTCATTTGCTTCTTCTACTTTCTCCACATACGTTCCCATTGAAGAGGAAAGATCCGATGCGTGACTTGCCTGTGATTCTGTACCTGAAGCAATTTCCTCCATCGTTTTCGCAACTTGTTCGGCACCAATTTTCACTTCATTTGCAGATTGTGTTAGTTCCTCACTATGCACCCTAATCAGGTGGGAAGATTGAGAAATATTTTGAATCATATTTTTCAATTTATCTTGCAGATGATTTATGCCATTTGCCAACTGGCCTGTTTCATCCTTCGATTTTACTTTAAGTTGATCGCGAGTTAAATCGCCATCTGCTATATATGCCATTTGTTCTGTTACTTTTTTAATAGGGTTGGATACGTAATTTGCAAAGATCCAGATTAGTAAAAAACCAATGACTAATGTAATCCCTATAATGATTAAATTTAACTGTAAGATTTCATTTGCAGGTTGATTAAAATCAATCATGTAAGTACCTGCTACAACAATCCAGTCCCATTCAGGAAAAGCTTTAGAGTAAGTGATCTTTTCTTCTATCTGGTCTTTGTTATTTGGAAGAGGGTAAAAGTAATTCGTAAATCCTCCTCCGTTTAACCCATGTGCTATATATTCTTGTGCGTAATGTTTGCCGTTTATATCTTGTTTATCCCAAAGGTTTGTCCCTTCGCTTGTTGGGTGTGCAATCAGATTTCCTACATTATCTGAAATAAATGCATAACCATTTTCCCCTAGATCTAAATTTTTGTTAATGGGTCTAGTGTTATCTTCTTTCATCTCTCCAAGGATGACTAGTTTTACTCTTTCTTTCGCCTCGTCTAATGTAAGATCCCCAGCTTCCACTTGTTCATTTAGTACTTTCATTAACTCAATTGTGTATTCAACATTATTTTTTAAATTTGTCTCACCAAGTTCACTTAAACTGCCACTACTTTTTTGATAGCTAAATAGGCCTAATATAACTATCGGAATCGTTAATAGTAATATAGAAACTGTTAATAGTTTCCTTTTAATTGAGTGGGCAAACAAGCCTTTCATATTGAATTTCATCATGCAACATCCCCATCGTTTGAAATAGTAATCATTTAAAAAATACTAGCTGTAATTTCAAATTCTCCCCTTACCCTTTTTAGTATTATATTCCTATTATACTAAAAATTCAATATATTATAATAATTGGGAGTAGTAATATTTTTAAGGCAAAAGTCCTTCTTTAGTCTTAGTGAGAGTAATGGATGAAACACCTAAATAAAAGCGGATAGTTGGCAAGTTAAAGGGGAGAAGAGGGGGAAGCACAATCCAGATAAACCATCCATCACATTTACCATTGTGAAGTGTAAAAAAGAATGATTGTAATACTTTCAAATTAGAGCTAATAATCTTTGGGAAGAAAAATTAGGAGAGTTTTGTACTTGTAAGGATAACGAAATTGCCGTCACTTGGGTTGAAATAGATATGGATTAGTGGATTTGAAAAGGGTAAAAGCTCCGAAACTGTTTAAAGTAATGATCATAGGTGAAAAATGTACCAGAGATTAGTTTATGAAAGCTTACAACACGTGTTAAGAGCCTTTCTAAACTTTTTATTCTTTGATTTTTAAATAGTAAACAAGTTAGGAGACGATTTTGATGAAAAACACACACTTAACCGATCCACGTAAGAAGTTTTATACAGAAAAATTCCCGGATCAAGAGCAGAACACGCCAGCGCTACAGAGTAAAATGAACCCTAAACCTGATTGCGGAGAAGAATCTTATAAAGGATACAATCGCTTAGAAGGGCGCAATGCCTTGATTACCGGTGGTGATTCCGGAATTGGACGTGCTGCCGCCATTGCCTATGCGCGAGAAGGTGCAAATGTGGCTATCCAATTCTTCCCTGGTGAAGAGGAAGATGCGAACGAAGTCAAAGAATTAATTGAAAAAGCAGGCAAAAAGGCATTACTGTTACCGTATGACTTGCGGGAAGATGGCGCCGCGACTGAGATTGTTACCAAAACAGTGGAAGCTTTTGGTGGATTGGACACGCTAGTATTGAATGCTGCGCAACAAATCGCACAGCCAACCCTTAGTGACTTAACTATTAAACAAGTGCATGATACCTTCAAAGTGAACATCATCAGCATGTTTGAAACCGTAAAAGCTGCCGAAGAGCATCTGGAACCAGGAAGTGCGATTATTACGACCACTTCGGTGCAATCTTTCAATCCGTCCGCATCTTTAATGGATTATGCCGCTACAAAAGGTGCAATAAGTAACTTTACGATCAACCTTTCCTCATACTTTGCTTCTAAGGGAGTGCGTGTCAATGGGGTTGCACCAGGGCCAATTTGGACACCCTTGCAGTTGGATAATGGACAATTGGAAGGACAAATTCCTGAGTTTGGCCAAAACACTCCTCTTGGCCGTGCGGGACAGCCGGCAGAACTTGCGCCAGTGTATGTTCTTCTAGCCTCCGATGAAGGAAGTTATATCACAGGTCAGATTTATGGGGTGACAGGTGGCGAGACGATTAACTAATTCTTAAGTGTGAGTCAACTAAAAACACCAAATTCGAATTCAATAATGTACTAAGCTCGCTTTATTACGGTATAGGAAGACGTAATAGATAATGGCCTAAGAACCTAAGTAAATTCATAATAAATAATAAAAAGCCTGCTACAATTAGATTTTAGGATTCAAGTGTAGCAGGCTTCTAATTGCTTCTCTTTCATAACAGTGATTAACAATAGAATGCAATCCTTTCATAAGAAGATCGCTTTTTTTCATTAGAAGGCCAAATTATGAGGTAGAGTGGATGAATTTATCAATTAATGAAGTTTCGGGTAACGCATTTTTAAGTACAACTAGTGAAAGTAAAATAAGCGGAGATTTTCCGGTTAAATGCTGAATAGACCTTTATTCTGGGGTACATAAGGGGAAATTTTCCGACTATGCAGAGGAAAATCCTCCATTTTCACCTTTTTCGAGCCAATAGGCGGAATTTCTCCGTCTATTTCAGCTATTTTTCGCCTTGTTTTCTAATTAAGCGGAAATTTTCCGGCTAATAATAATTGGAGCTTAATCTGAACCCTAAGTGTGAGTAACCCAGCTACCGGAAGATCGCTATTCAATTATCGGGCGTAATCCTGTGGCAAATATTGCTTTTCTTTATGTTTAGGGCAACTTAATTTAATGAGGCTTCGAAATTTATACTAACAAATAAGATAGTAAGACAAATGGGGTGTAAAATATATTTGACACCTTATTTGTCCTTTTTTATAATGAAGGTGTAAAAAACTTTTTACACCTTATGAAATCTAAGGATGGTTTTGTGAATGGAAAATAGAATTAAGGAGTACAGAGAAAAAAGCAGTCTTTCGCAAGGGAAATTAGCAGAATTATGTAATGTAAGTAGACAAACGATTAACGCTATTGAGAACAATAAATATGATCCAAGTTTGCAGTTAGCATTTGATATAGCAAGGACTTTGGGAGTGACTATGGAGGATTTATTTATCTCTGAGAATGGGGAGAAAAGAAATGCATAAAACAAAAAGTATTATAGCTATAGTAGTTTTTATAGTTTTTTTATCAATTGTAGGATTTACCTTATACAAATGGGTTAGTTTTGGAACGATAGATGCTGCTGGTATATTTTTTAGTTTTTTGGTTTTAAGCTATTTTTTTAATTGGCTTAATTGGGGTCATCATGAAGGTGGTGGCAAGAAAGATGAACTGGATAGACATATTGAAACACAAAGTGCGAAAATAGGTTATTATGTATTAATGATCCTATCGGGTATCATATTATTTGTTTCTGAAGGAACTGGTAATTTCAATAATATTGATAATTACCCACTGGTTATAGTAGTAGGACTTACATTTATTACGGTCCCCATTACAGAATTTATTTATTCAAAGAAGTACAAGTAATGTAGAGATTACTATCTTATTTAAACAATCAGGCGCTATTCTTTAGTAGAATTGTGGGATGGAGTCATTAATTAATATTTGATAAATGATGAGAGGTTTCGGTCCCGCATATTAAAGCACAACTAGTGAAAGTGAATAAGCGGAGATTTTCCGGTTAAATGCTGAATAGACCTTTATTCTGGGGTACATAAGGGGAAATTTTCCGACTATGCAGAGGAAAATCCTCCATTTTCACCTTTTTAGAGCCAATAGGCGGAATTTCTCCGTCTATTTCAGCTATTTTTCGCCTTGTTTTCCAATTAAGCGGAATTTTTCCGGCTAATTATAATTGGAGCTTAACCTGAACGTCTAAGTGTGAGTAACCCACCTTATTTGTTTTAATTTTAGTTGCTAGTTATTCTATCTAGATAAAGTATAAGGATATATTTCATAATCCAAAGAAAGGAAAGACTTAGTTGCATCCTTCCTTTCATTATTCCATCTTATCTTATTCCAACTACACGAATCCTTTTATAATCTGCAATCCAAATCCCTTCTTGATACAAAATTTCTTTTAAATTGATTTCAACATTTTCGATTATTTGATCTTTAGTATGTTCAGGAATGCCATCAAATAACATACCGCCAAACATATGAATCCAATTTCTTAATCCATTCTCTCCATCCAATTGCGTTGGTCGATCAAAGTGTTGAGCAAATGAAACCCTAAATCCTACCTCTTCCATTAGTTTGGAATACTCCGCAATACTTGGATAAAACCAAGGGAATTGCCTTGCTTTAAATTCAAACCCTGAATTTTTTATTTGTTGAATGATTTCATCTGTGATCGTTTGTACGTTGCCTTTTCCACCAAATTCAGCAACCAATCTTCCACCTTGTTTTAAACTCTGATAGATACTTTGTAATGCTTCAATAGGTGGTTGCACCCAGTGAAGCGTTGCGTTTGAAAATACTGCATCAAATTCGTTATGATATGCCAAATTAGTAGCATCTTGGACCATAAATGGTATATGGGGGTATTTACTAATGGCTTGTTTCACCATATTTTCAGATTTGTCTACACCTACGACTTTCACACCGTACTCATATAGCGTATTAGCTAAATCCCCAGTTCCACAACCAAGATCAAGCATTTTTTCTCCAACTTTCGGAGCTAATAATTCAACCAGACTATTCCCATATTTTGAAACAAACGAATGATTCACATCGTATAAACTTGCATCCCAGTAATCTTTTGTACCTTGAAATTTTGTTTCCATATCATTTCTCTCCTTGCTGTATATATTTGTTAATTGAATTATAATTAAAAGAATTAATAATAGATATTAACGAAAAAATGGCTTTCTAATAACAAATCGTTATTACACTGGAGGGAAATATGCATATTAAGTGGATAAAGACTTTCGTTGTTACAGCAAAGTTTGAAAATTTTAGAAAAGCCTTAGAGGAACTTTTTCTAACTCAACCTGCTGTAACAAAACATATTCAAAGATTAGAAGAAAACCTTAACACTCAATTATTTGAAAGGATAGGAACTAAAGTTATTCTTACCTCGGCAGGTCATCGATTCTATTCATTTGCGAGAGAGCTTTTAGTAAAGTATGAGGAAGGAATGGGAGAATTTGAATCGTGGAAACAGGGGTATTCTCGAAAGTTAGTGATTGCTACTGCACCGCAAATAGCATCATCATTTCTACCCTCATTAGTGCGTCATTTTATTGAAGAACATCCAAAAATAGAGGTAATTATAAATGTACTTAAATCTTATGATATAGGCGAGGAAATCAGTGACGGAAAAGCAGATGTAGGATTGTCTAGGGTTCTACCTATTCAAACGAACATAAAAGCCGATATTGTTCATAAAGAACCTGTCATTTTAGTTGGACCCAATAAATGTAAGAGGGTATCTACCCTTGACGAACAAACAGCTTTACATAAATATCTGTTGATCACACATAACCATCCCGATTATTGGAATGATCTTCTAAACGATATTAAGAGATGTTATCCAACTGTTCGAACGATGAAAGTAAATCAAATAGAAGTGACAAAACGTTTTATTGAAGAGGGTCTCGGCATATCATTTTTACCATTTACTATGATTAAAGATGAATTAACAACGGATAGGTTGGTAGAGATAAAAACGGATAAAATTACTCCACCAATATCCAATACCTATGTATTAACAAAAGTAGAATCAGATGAAGTCTTAGCTTTTATTAACTTTTTAAAGAATGCGTTAAGTAGATTGTGAAATAGTACTTTTATTATTCAAGAAACGGATACACTCCTTTAACAAGGAGTAGTTGTGTAATAGAAAAATTATAGAGCGCTTACTGGATAGTAATGAAACTTGGAAAAAATCATACGAGCAAGATTTATGATATGAACTATCGGACACTATTCTTTAAAAAGGATTGTGTCTTTTTCTATTATAGGGTCGAATTATTGAACGAAATCTTTCACATAAGATACAATTTCGTATGATTAGTACGAGGGTAGGTTTTTTAGGAAGGGGAAGGCAACAATGAAAACTAGAAAAGAGGCAATTAATACATGTTTGAAATTAGAAGATACATACGAAGATTATCCGTTTCGAGATAAAAATTGGACGCTAATAAGACACAAAGGAAACAAGAAAGTTTTTGCGTGGATTTTTGAGAAAGATAAACATATATGGATAAATGTAAAGTGTGAACCTGGTTTGCTAGATTTATGGCGCCAAATGTATCATTCAGTCGTTCCAGCATATCACCTAAATAAAGACCATTGGAACTCAATAATTCTAGACGGTACCATTTCAGATGAGGATATTTATAAAATGATTTGTGACAGTTATCATTTAACAAAATAATGAATATGGGTGTTCTCCCTTTTTCTGTAATTGGGCTAAATTATGAGATAGAGTGGATGGATTTATCAATTAATATTTGATGAATGATGAGAGGTTTCGGGTAACGTACTTTTAATCATTAATGAAATAACTAATAAAAGTGAAATAAGCGGAGATTTTCCGGCTAAATGCCGAATGCACTTATAATCTGGGATAAATAAGGGGAAATTTTCCGATTATGCAGAGGAAAATCCTCCATTTTCACCTTTTTCGAGCCAATAAGCGGAATTTCTCCGTTTATTTCAGCTATTTTTTACTTTATTTCTTAATTAAGCGGAAAATTTCCGGCTACTTATAATTGGAGCTTAACCTGAAGCCTAAGTGTGAGTAACCCAGCCTAATAGGAGATCGTTATTCAATTCTCGGGGCGCATTTCTTTAATAAGGAATGCGTCTTCTTTAATTTAAGGATCATTTATTGCAACCCTTAAATCCTGGTTTAAGTTAAAGTGCCTTAAACTTTTCAAAAACGTAACTAAGAAAGCAATCCCCCTTATATTGCAACTATTACCAAATTATACCATCCTACAAACTGAAGTAGTTGTTCTCGAAACTCTGGATTCTGATCTAATGGAGGAGTAACCCTTGCATTCTGACGTGCATTATAAAGAGGAATTGAAGAAAACTTATAAAAAAATTCTAACAGTAGTTCTTTTATGGTTTTTAGTATTTGCAGGTATCATAGGTTACGGAGTATATTGGCTTTTCTTTGATTGGAGTAGATTTAAAGATGAATTAATTAATCAATCCACTTCTCCAAATGGGACATATACAATCAATGCTTATTTATCTAATGGTGGTGCAACAGTTTCATATACCGTGTTGGGGGAATTAGTTTTCAATAAAGAAAATAAAAGGCCAAAGAAAATCTATTGGCAAAATCGAGAGCAAAACGCAACTATCGAATGGTTAGATGATAATACAGTGATGATAAATAATATACAACTGGAACTACCTCACGAAAGTTATGATTATAGAAGTGGCATTAATTAATAGGTAAGTATAAACGGGTTAAAGCTTTGATATATAGAGGGCGGTTTTATAAATGAAAAAGCTAATGAGCATAATAATAATTTGTTGTTTATTTTTATCTAGTTGTGCTTGTTTGGGGGAGATGGCCTGTTATCGTTTTGATATTTGATCAACTCTATGTTCAACACAGCCCATAAAAAAACCATACTTCCTTCTTGAAGTATGGTATTTATAATCTTTGAGGCATAATCACGTAACCAATTGCTTTTCTTGATTTAAGAACTTGAATCAGCTGGTTTTGCAAAGAGGTGTGGCATGTTATCTCAATAATAACTTCACTTTTGCGGTTTGGAAAAACTTTTATTTTCTTTTTATTTACCAACAATTCGATAATCAATCCTAAGGCGAACCCACCTATTAACCCAATCAACCCCCAAATAATAGGTCCCCAGTGCCATGCGAAACCATAAATCACTCCTAGAACGGAAAAAACCGTTGCGCTCATCATGGCCCCATCCAGAATACTTGTCCCGTCTACACGATGGATAGTGTCAATGATATGGGTTTGAGCGTCAAGGTTTTCAACAGGTAATGCTATAATATTCTCTGGTTGTATTCCTAACTTTTCCATATCATGAATCGCTATTTCTACAAAGGGTGAATGATCAAATGTAGCGATTATTTGCACTGTGTTGTTGCTATCATTGTTTAGTTGTCCCAAGTTTTTAGACCTCACTCTTAGATAACGTATTTGCTCAATATCGAAAAGTGTATTGTTTTCAGTTACCGCTACATACGCTTGATAGATGGCAAAAGCCAATATGGAGGGCATAAAGAGTACCCACTGCCAATCGACAATCTGAGAAGCCCTGTCAAAATCCCCTTGAAACGAATAGAGCAAGGCGCTAACAGCCATAGCCTTGTAGCAAACAAAGATCCACCACGCCAAAATAAAGGTGCCAACAATTGTGCTGCTACCATATAATTGCCCCAAGCCAGGTGTAAAAAAGGACCAAAGCGAGGCCATCAAGGGATTTCTCTTTTCTAGGATATTTATGTCAAAATAACTAACAACGGAAGGGGTAACAGGTGCATCTTCAATTTCAGATAGAAGGTGAGCTTTCTTGATTTCAACTGCACACCGGTAACTGTCCCAGATGCAGAATATATATACAGCTATATATAAGAGAGCCCAGTTTGGATGTAAAATAGCTTTAGCTTCCTCGAACTTACCAAGGAAGGATAAGGCAATCGCCATGTTAAGATGTGAAGAATTGTTAACCACAAGTTCCCAGATAAATAGGATAATTCCATGTAGATACTTTCCTAGATACATATGTCCAAACCCTGGAAAAGCAGCAGACCACCAAGCAGAAACCCAAGGAGTGCGAGGATATACCGAATTGACACCCCAAACTGATACTTTCCCTTTGGAATAGCGCGGTTTTATATTAGCTGATTCGAACTTTTGATGAGGCATTGGGGAAGTTCTCCTTCGGGCTTATTGTCATTCTATAGCATTATCCATCATTACCTGATTTATTCAGTAGCTTCCCCAATGACGCCCCTTTATGATTGGATTACATTTGGGCAAATTCGTCAAGATACATTGCGATCACTAACATGAGAAGGCTTGTAATAAGTTGCTTATGAAGGATGAACATATGACTGCACCAACTAGCGAAACTGCAAAAAAACCATCCTAAATGGAATGGTTCTTGTTAGCATCGGATTGGGTAGTTGTTAGGAAAGAGTCAATTATGTTTTTTGTCAGTGGCATGAAGTAATTTAATGTGAGCCCACCTAAACAGACGGTTAATAAAGTTCCAATGCCAATAGGGCCATTAAATAGCATTGCCAAGACTAAAAATACAATATAGATGAGCGTTCTCGAGAAAAATAAATTGGTTCGAGTTAGCTCTTTTATAATGAGTGTTAAACGGTCAATCGGAATAGGTGCAAAATTCGTTTGTAAATAGATAGCGGTGCCTATTCCAATAAGAACTAAGCCGAAGCCAAAGCAAACAACTTTGCTGAACCAAAATTGTGGCGCTATCACATATTGTAATAAAAACAGCCACAAATCAATGCCGATTCCAGTAATAAAGGCTGTTAGTAACCCTAAAACTTCAGGTCGATTTCTCTTTAATAGTGAATTGATACATATTAATAATAACGCAATGATGATTTCCCAACTTCCTACAGTGAGTCCAACATTAATGGCCAAACCGACCAACAGGGCATCAAATGGAGAAGTACCAAGATTGGATTGAATGGTTAATGTAATACCGAGAGTTAGGATGAAAATACCTAACATATAAAGAGCATATTGAATTTTACTCGATACTTGCATCACTTAGTCAGAATATCTTTAACCATTAAGACGTGTGGGATTCCATCCTCCATAAACATATCAGATGAAGTCAAGTAGCCAAGTTTGTGATAAAAGCCTTCTGCTTGAGTTTGTCCGTGTAGTTTAACTTGAGAAAGTCCTTGTTGTTTCGCAATATCTTCCAATGCTTGAATAATGACTTTGCCTAGGCCAAACTTGCGGTAAGGCTTTAGGATACAAATTCTTTCTAATTTTCCTAAGCCACCAACTTCTCTTATTCTTCCCGTACCAACAGGTTGACCATCGTAATAAACTAATACGTGTTTACATTGACCATCCAATGTGTCAAATTCATCAAATTCGTCTTCCAACGGTACGCCTTGTTCGTCCACAAATACTGTTTTTCTTATATCAAATGCCACGCGTAAATCCTCTTCTAATGTAATTGTTTTTGCCTGCACTCATTTCAGTCCTTTCTAAATGGATGTGGTATCTACATCCCCATCAACATTACTTTAAAAAGAGTATAATGGAAAATGTTTTTGTTGTAAATACAACAAAAATGCGGGTGTATCACACGAACCTGGTAATCGCACACTACGAACTTTCTATGAAGTATGACAAAACCAAAAATTTTCTACTTAACTCATGAATGGCATACCGTTCTCATAATATTTCTTAGATTTTCAGAAAAATAAATTCACCATTCGTTAAAAGAGGGAATCAAACCTCATTTTTTAATAAAGTGAAAAAACGGAAAAAATTCCCTTGCTAAATCGTAATCATTACTATACAATCTAAACAGTAATGATTACGATTTAAATCATTTGGAATTGAGGAGGTTATTATGAAGCTGAAGATAACGAATCAGAGGTACAGTTTAGCGGGAAGGAAAAGAATCCCACCATTGTTTGGAAATCCAATTTTGACAATCGGCATTTTGTTGTTCACTGTTTTCTTGTTAAGTGCATGTACGGGCAAATCGGAAGGGTCCAGTGAAGAAGGTACGACAAATAAGCATATTCATTTCCTTTATAATTTCTCGACAAATTCATTAGATCCACATGTTGATTCAAGCTATGTTCCGTTAAGAGCTGGGATTACAGAAACACTCGTCCGTTTAGATGAAGAAAATTTAACGGTTGAACCATGGCTTGCTGAAAGCTGGGAGGGAGAAGATGGTCAACATTGGACCATTAAACTTCGCGAAGATGTTACATTCCATAACGGGAAGCAGATGGATGCAGCTGCAGTAAAAGCTTCTCTTGACCGGGCACTACAAGAAAGTGTTGCAATTCAAAATGCACTTAAAATAGAGAAAATTGAAGCGGATGGTTATCTATTACATATTTCCACGAAGGAACCGTTCCCACAATTTATATCTGAGTTAGTAAACCCAAATGTATCAATTATTGATGTAACAGAAGAAGATATAATCAATAAACCAGTCGGTACAGGTCCATTTGTACTCACTTCGTTTTCCCCAGGAAGTAAGCTTGAGCTTAAGCGCTATGATGATTACTGGGACGGTGCTTCCAATCTGGATTCAGTGACATTTTCGTTTAATGAGGATGCTAATGCTCGAACACTTGCACTAAAGTCGGGGCAAGTTGATATTGTTTATCGTCCTGAGGTAGAGAGTTTGGAATCGTTAGAAGCATTAGATGGCATGAAAGTTGAATCAACGGCGACTTTCCGAGTTCATCAAATGACGATGAACATGGAACGCGAAAGCATGAAGGATATTAATGTTCGTCGTGCAGTCGATGCATTAATTGACCGCCAAAAAATTGTAGACAATATTCTTTTAGGATACGCCCAACCTGCTGTTAGCCCATTTTTACCATCATTGCCGTTTGCCCCATCATACGAACTGAGTGAGGCAGGAGCGGATCTAGCTATTCAATACTTAGAGGAAGCAGGCTATTCGCTACAAGATGGGAAGATGCAAAAAGATGGAGAGCAGCTTAAACTGACGCTTTTAACGTATAGCGCAAGAGCAGATTTACCACTAATTGCTCAAGTATTTCAATCAGATGCTAAACAAATTGGAATTGATGTAGAAATTCGCCAAATCGATAAACCGGAAGAATACATGGCGTCAAACCGTGATTGGGATCTGGCCACATATAGCAACTTAACGGCTCCAAGAGGGGATGCAGGCTATTATTTAAATGCTACTTATCACCCAACTGGTGCGCTGAACTTTAGTGGTACGGAGGAGCCTGAACTAACTGCAATTATCGATAAGCTGAATCAAACTGTTAGCCCAGAAGAGCGAGCTGTACTTGCTGAGGAAGCTGCGAATTATGTCCATGACAATGTCATTAATTCATTTGTCTTACATCCATCAACGATTGTTGCTTATAACGAAAACAAAGTTAAAAATTGGGTGACATCCCGAAGTGAATATTACATGATTACGAATTTGTTGGATGTGAAGTAGATGTTGCGTATGTTAGCTCGAAAGTTTTTTGAAATACTACTCTTTTTATTATTTATTACATTTATTAGCTTTTTAATGGTTCGACTTGCACCAGGAGATCCTGTTTTAACGATTTTAAACGTTGAAGAGCTCTCTGTTAACCAGGAACAAATTGAAGCATTAAGAGAGGAAATGGGATTTAACGAGCCATTGCTCATCCAGTATGGTCTTTGGCTCTTGAAATTCTTTATGCTAGATTTCGGGGATTCTTATATCGCGGGTCAACCAGTTATGGATATGATTCTAAACGGCCTCCCTGCTACGATCGAGTTAGCTGTTGGTTCGTTGCTGGTCATGCTGGCTGTTTCCATTCCATTAGGATCGCTGTCGGCCCTCTACCGTAATAGCTGGATTGACCAGTTAAGTAGAGCCTTATCTGTTCTAGGTGCTGCCGTCCCAAGCTTTTGGTTAGGTCTGATCTTTATCGAACTATTTGGTGTCCGTCTTAACTGGCTTCCAACGATGGGGAGAGACGGTTTCATGTCTCTCATATTGCCTTCATTGACTCTAGGGCTCGCCATGTCAAGTGTCTATGTCCGTTTGCTTCGTTCAAGTCTTCTTGAATCGTTTAGTCAGGAATTTATTCGTACAGCGAGGGCGCGCGGCTTGTCAGAAAGGCGTATTTTTTTCATACATGCATTTCGCCATTGCCTTCCTCCTGTTATTACCGTTTTTGGTGTCAGTTTAGGAAGTTTGATAGGTGGAGTTGTAGTCATTGAAGTGTTATTTGCATATCCAGGAATAGGAAAACTTGTTGTGGAAGCGATACGCCAACGCGATTATCCACTCATTCAAGGATATATTTTCGTGATGGCCATCCTTGTTTTTGTTGTAAATACTTGTGTGGATTTGTCGTACAGATATTTAAATCCAGAGCTAAGACTAAAAGAAAGGGGGGCCAATCGATGAATGGATTCACTGTCCGTGCGCCCAAATCCAAAAAGTTCAGTTGGCAAGGGTTAGTAGCTTTCATATTCATATTTTTAATATTGATAGCAACCATCTACACTTTCGCCTATTTACGGCATGATCCGAATTTAACCAACCTCGACGAACGACTTCAAGGAATGAGCCTTCTGCACCCACTAGGGACAGACCAGCTTGGCCGGGACGTCCTAACGAGGCTATTACTTGGTGCTCAGCAGACCATTGGTTATAGCTTACTAGCACTTATTGTTGCACTCATGATTGGAGTCCCTATTGGTCTTATTTCAGGATATCAACGCGGGTTCGTTGATCGAATATTTATGCGTATTGCGGATGGATTTATCGCCTTCCCAGATACAATTGTCGCTATTGTTCTAAGTGGGTTAATGGGGCCAGGAATTAGTAATCTAGTACTTGCGATTATACTAATTAAATGGGTGAATTATGCCCGACTTGTACGTAGTACGGTTTTAACTGAATCGCAAAAAGAATATGTGCTCGTTGCCCGAACGAATGGGCTTTCTTCAGCGAAAATCATCCGAAAGCACTTATTTCCCCATATCGTAGGGCATGTGTTAGTACTGGCAAGTTTGGACCTAGGCAAAATCATCTTGCTTATTTCTGCTTTCTCATACATAGGTCTAGGTGTGCAACCCCCAACACCTGAATGGGGTGCTATGCTAAATGAAGCACGCCCATATTTCCAATCGAGACCTGAATTAATGATTGTTCCAGGGTTAGCAATTGTGTTTGTCGTGCTACTGTCAAATATGATTGGCGATTATTTACGTGATCGTTTTGATGTAAAAAAGGAGGTGCTGTAGTGATCTTATCAATTGAACAACTGTCAATTTGTAGTAAAGAACGGACAATCGTTGAAAACGTGTCACTTTCTATTAGTGAAGGTGAATGGTTTGCCTTAGTGGGACAAAGTGGAAGTGGGAAAAGCTTGCTTTCACAGGCAATAGGCCAAATGCTTCCGACGAATTTGATGTCTTCCGGGAACATCTTCTTTAATGGGGAGGATTTACTGTCATTATCACCAAAGCAAATTCGAACTTTTCGGGGTCGGAAATTAGCTTATATTTTTCAAGATTATCAAGGCTCTTTTACGCCATTCCGAACGATTGGTCAACATCTTGATGAATATCAAAAAGCTCATGGAGAAAAGAACGCGAAAATGAGAAAAATCAAATCAATGGAAGCACTTGACTCATTAGGATTAGATGAAACTTACTACTACCGTTATCCATTCCAGCTAAGTGGTGGCCAACTTCAGAGAGTTTCCATTGCTCTAGCACTGTTGTTATCTCCTGAATTATTAATAGCAGATGAAATAACGACTGCACTAGACAGTGTATCTGGGCATCGGATCTTAGAGTTGCTTTCACAAAAGCAAAAGGAAACAGGCTGTGCGATTCTTTTCATCACCCATGATTGGCGACATGTAAGACGCTACGCTACCCGTTTAGCAGTTATGAAGGAAGGGGAAATAGTTGAATCAGGTGGAAAGCATCGGATACTTGACCATCCAAAGCATGAGTATACAAAACAGTTAATCCAAGCTGCCCCTATACTTGGTCAAGGTCTACCATCAGGTTTACAGGAGGATGTAAAGTATGAACCTGCTTACAATTAAAGAACTAACGAAATCGTATAACGCAGGTAGTGTTGCGGTTGATCGCCTCTCGTTTACATTGGATAAGGGTGAGTGCCTCGGTCTTGTAGGGGAGAGCGGTTGTGGTAAAAGCACATTAGCTCGCTGCCTATTAAGGGTTGAACCGATTGATAGTGGGTCCATTTGTTTCCAAGGAGAAGCTATTGAACATTTGAATGAACGCCAATTACAACCTTTCCGGAAAAGGATGCAAATCGTTTTTCAAAATCCATCAGCCGCTTTAAATCCAAAGCTAAAGGTGAAAGATTCATTGATTGACCCTTATGAGCAGTATCATAAAGAGTTAACTCTTAGTCATTTTTCTTACATATCTAAGGATGTATTTATTCGGCAACTTTTAGAGGCTGTGGAGTTACCTTCTAATGTAGCGGATAAATTTCCTCATGAATTAAGTGGTGGACAGAAGCAACGTGTAACGATTGCGCGTGCTATTAGTATTGAACCGGAGCTTATTGTATTAGATGAGCCAACAGCAAGTCTAGACGTCATTTCGCAGAAGGCAGTACTTACGTTACTAACGGAGCTTCGCAAAACATTAAATCTATCTTACTTGTTCATTTCACATGATCTTGCGGCGGTCAGTCAAATGTGCCAGCGCATATTAGTCATGAGAGAAGGAAAACTCGTTGACCAATTTGATAGCAATCAACTATTTGCCAATGAGCGTCATCCTTATACGCAAGAACTTATTTCGATTTTTTAGATACAGTTAAGTGGACTACAATCAGTGGATTTTATTGATAGATGAAGTGAAAAAGAGAGTAGGCTTCCACTTATAACAGAAAACTCCTAAAGAGACACGCATGATAAATTACTTAAAGCTATGGAGGTGCTGTGGTGAATCATCGAACGTATCTTGCCCTAGCAATTCCTCTAACGATATCCACAATAACGACCCCTTTACTTGGCGTTGTAGACATGGCAGTAGTAGGACAGTTGCCAAAACCAGCCTATATTGGAGGTGTGGCAGTGGGAACGATTATTTTTAACACACTGTACTGGTTATTTGGCTTTTTAAGAGTGAGTACTTCTGGTTTTGCAGCTCAAGCAGAAGGGGCAAAAGACGAGAGGCAACAGTTATTAGCACTAATTAGACCGATGTTTATAGCTTTAATAGTTGGAATAAGCTTTTTACTATTACAGTTGCCAATTCTTCAGTTAGTCCTGACGTTTATAAGTCCTACATCAGATGTCTTAAAGTTTGCGACAGAATATTTTACCATTAGAATTTGGGGAGCGCCATTTGCGCTAATGAATTATGTCGTCATGGGCTGGTTAGTAGGACGTTCACGTATCAAGTTAACATTATTCCTTCAAATACTGATGAATCTCATTAATATTACACTCGCTATCCTGTTTGTGATTGTTTTTTCATGGGGAGTATCAGGGGTAGCTGCTGCCACTCTGATAGCAGAAATTGTCACAGTGATGATTAGTGTAATCATTATTATTAGATTACTACCAAAACCATTTCGTTTCCCGTCCAAAAAGGAGATTCTAGATCCTGCTCCTTTTAAAAAGATGGTAGCCATGAATCGAGATTTAATGATTAGGACCTTTTGTTTACTAGTTGTCTTTAATTTGTTTACAGCAAAAGGTGCGATGTATGGAACCGAAATATTGGCTGCAAATGCAGTGCTTATCCAAATTCATTATATGATGGCTTACTTTTTCGATGGGTTAGCGAATGCTTCGAGTATTTTTGTTGGGAAAGCGATTGGGTCAAATGATGAAGAATTATATAAGAAAACACTATCATACTCTTGTCAATGGGCCATTATTTCGTCCCTTCTGATGATGATTGTTTATTATTTCGGAAAGGGATTCATTATTCCCATCTTCACGCAGACAGAAAGCGTTATCGAGTTAATTCGTACATATGAACAATGGATGTTATTGTTTCCTATCTGTGCAAGCTTTGGCCTCGTATTATACGGTGTATTTACTGGGGCGACGGAAGCGAAACCAATTCGGACATCCATGGTTTATGCATTAGCTGTTTTTCTAATCGTATTATATGCATCCGTTCCTACATTTCAAAATCACGGTTTATGGTTAGCGTTTATTGTATTTAGTCTAGGACGTTCTGTCTTCCTCGCCATGTACGTGCCGACCTTAAATCGTAAACTATTTCCTACGAACAGAGTTTGATGGAAATGAAAACGAAATAGATGTTGCGGGTCATACTCAACAGGTGGTTGCTTTGTTGAGGGGGGAGAGACTGTACAGAAGTGTAAAGAACAGTTCACCATTCATTTTAGAGTGTAATTTTTTGATACGTGATTGTTCGTTTCCGATGCAAATTTTATTTGCGACGAAAGCGAAAGCGGCAGGAGCACGCCTCGCTTTCCACGGGGAAGCCTTGAGCCTCCTCGAGCTAAGACTCTGCGGGGTCTCAAGACTGCTTCTACAATCCCGTAGGAGTCGGTGTGCCTCTCCAACGAACCACTTTCAAATAAAGAGATTGCAAATTCTTACAATATCCAAAACTATCTGTTGTTGAAAACTAGCTTTTGTCCCAGGCCCTGCCACAAATTCAACACCTATATCGAAGCTAAGTCCTTTCTTAAATAGTACTCGTTAAGTGCATGATTACTTTAAATACCACCTCTTTTAAGGATGTATAATAATGGGCGGTCTATAGGATAAGCTGTTCCATTATAACTTCAACTTATGCCCATATTTCCAACCATGTCATAAGTTGACAAGTAAAATTTGGGAAGATAGAATAGTATTTACTTTCTTTCGGATAATGGGTTTAATCAGACTCTAGTCATTTCGAAAATTTGTATAAGGGGGATCGAATTGTGAAATCATCAAAATTCATTGAATTGTTGAATAGCTCTTCTAAACTAGACAGTGAGCCGGTAAAAAACTTTTTTTCTCTAACGCAATTAAACCACCTCATTACAAATGAAATAACGAGTAAGCTAACAGAATTTGACTTATCACAAGGCAAACTTAGAATATTGCTCGTGTTATACCTTTATCATGATTCTCTAAAACCGTCAGATATTGCAGAATATGCAGGGGTGACAAGATCGACGATGACCGGCCTATTAGATGGACTGGAAAAAAGTGATTATATTAAACGGGGAAATCATAGTGATCGTAGAGCATCGAGTATATCGCTAACATCTAAAGGCAAGGAGTTAATGGACTATCTAATTCCAAGTTATGTTTCTTTGGTGAATCGTTATATGAGTGAATTAACAAGTGAGGAACATGAACATTTAGGAAGAATACTTAAAAAAATTAAAAAAGCGATTAATGAAGCACGTGATGAATAATTTTTTGTATAGATAGTACGGTGCCGTATTATAATGAGCACCATTCAAAATCATTTTGCATACATAACCATAGGTAAATAGAGTTGAAAATACAGCGCCAGAGCTAAAACTATACGCAATTAGTACGGCCCCTTACTAATTTTATACTTAAAAATTGGGGCCAATCTGTTTAGATGTTTTTAATAAACAAAATGGGTGTCATAATTTATTATTTTTTTTGAAGTATTAGTACGGCCCCTAACTAAATGGTCTGATAGAACAATATAGAAGGAGTGTATATATGGAGAAATTAAAGCAAATAGGACTAAAAATAAAAGGGAACAAAAAACCCTTCATTATGTTTCTAGTTTTAATATTAGCATTCGGAGTAGGAAGTTACTTGTTGGCAAAAGGAGGAAAGGACGCAGTCTCAGCTGCAACAATACATAAAAATAGCTTGTTAACAGCTGAAGTCGTCAATACTTCATTTCAGCAAGTAGGGGGGAAAGTAACTTCTATTGAAGTAGAAGAAGGAGAGAGCGTTAAAGCGGGTACAGTTTTAATGAAACTTGACACAACTGATATGGATTTCCAGCTTTCACAATTACAAGTGAATTTAGATAAAATCAATCTCCAAATTGAACAAGCAAACGAGCAAATTACTTCAGCAAAAGAAAAAGCGTCAATAGGTGAACAAAAAGCTCTTGTAGGAATTGAAACAGCTGAGACAGAAAAAACATCCGTAGAAAAGGGTGCACAAGCCGAAGATATTGAAAAACAAAAGTTAGCGGTAGCGTCTGCGAAAGAATCTGTTGAAACGGCCAAAAAATCACTTGAAATTGCAGAAGAGACCGTGAAGGCAACAGAAGAGACAGTCGCTCTAGCTCAAAAGAACTTTGAGCGTATGCAATCATTATACGACAATGGAATAGCTTCCAAAGTTCAACTAGAAGAAGCTCAAAACAAATTAGTCAATGCCAATACTCAATTAAAAACAGCCAATGCACAAGTAGAAACTGCAAAAAACCAAGTGACGATTGCTGAAAACACGGAACTACAACAACAAGCATCGTTAGAAAAACTAGTGAATGGTGCGACAGAAGAACAGCGTAAGCAAGCGGCGCTAGCAACTGAGAAAGCAGAATTAGCACTACAGGAAGCACAACAAGCACAGAAGGATATTGAAACCCAAATGTATAACATTGAACTCCTTGAGAAGGAGAAAGAGAGTTTACAAATCCAAATTGAAAAGTTAGAAACGGATATCGCTCGAATGACGTTAAGGGCACCTGTTGACGGTAAATTGACGAATATACTGCCAAATATTGGTGAAAATGTTTCTCCTAATTCAACCGTTGTACTCATTGAAACAGATCAATTGTATTATGACGTTTATATCAATGAAGACCAACTTGCGCAATTAACAGTAGGGGCTATGGTTGAGGCACGTGTTGTTCCACTAAATCAATCGGTTCAAGGCACTGTAAAATTAGTTAATACAGCACCGAAATATGCAAGCTTACGAATGAGCGCAGAAAATGGTATGGATGATATTAGTAGTTTTATTGTTCGGATTTATGTCGACAGAACGTCTGAATTACTTCCTGGAATGACTGTTGAGGTGGATATGAATGAAGCAGTTCATTGACGAATGTAAATTTATTCTCAACGGAAAGTTTATAATTACGGCATTAATTGCGCCAATTATCATGGCAACGGTATTTGGTTATGTCTTACAAAATGGGATGATCAATGAAGCTCCCATTGCAGTCATTGATTTAGACCAAAGCCAAAAAAGTATCGACCTGACGAATAAACTAGATGCTTCACAATACATTGACGTTGCAGAAATTCGATATGAGGAATCAGACCCCAATGAGTTGTTATATAACGAAAATTTTTTAGGGGTTATCTATTTGCCAAAAGGGTTAGAAGAAAATAGTCTTCAAGGAATTCAAACTAATATCGGCTTTTATGTAGACATGGCACTGTCGATGGCAACAGGGAATCTTCGTTCAGCTGTTTCTGAAGTCGTTAGTACGGAAAATGCCACAGTCGCAGTTGGAACTTTAAAAGCATTAGGGTTAAGTAATAGTCAAGCAAGCGGAACAGTATCCAATGTTTCGGTGACTCAACGGCTTTTATACAATCCAGTAAATGATACATTAAATACAACGATCATTGGATTCTTGAATACGGCTATTTTAAGTATTATTACAGGTGCTTGCATTACCATTGTGCCACGATTACGTATGCAAAACCAATTAGCATTAGCTATCCGAAATCCAATAGGTCTTATCTCTAGACTCATTCCTTACGCAGTGATCCTCTGTGTGACCTTGTATCTATCATTAGGATTATTAAAACAAGTAGGTGGAATGCGGTTTGAAGCTTCCATCACGCAAATATGGATACCATTTATCATTTACGGTTTTTGTGCTGGATTATTTGCAATGGCACTTGGTTGGTCTGCAGCTACTCCAGAAAAAGCAAAATCATTTTCAGTGATTGTATTAATGTCTGCCTTTTTACTTGGTGGGGTCCAAACTCCGGTGTTACTATTACCAGATATTTTGCAAAAGGTTGGTGAGATTCTACCAATTAACTGGCTCTTTAAATTTATTAGAGGAATGGGGTTGCGCGGAGGTGATCTTTCATACTTTATAGAAGAGCTGAAAGGCTTTGCCCTATTAACACTAGCATTACTAGCCATCGTTTTCCTTCTGATGTTACGTGAGTATTATAAGTTAAAGAAAAAAACAGTAGATGAGAATAAAGTAAATAATCATGATACACCATTCGCTGAACATTCAACTGAAAGCTTAAACATACCTCAAGTAGAAAAGAGAGAAGGATCAGTAGAAGGGAAAAAGCCTGTGGTCGTGAATTAATTAAGATTAGGAGAAAGTCATATAAAGACTAGAACCCAAAAGAAGAACTGGTAGTTAGGCAAAACTAATGTTCGCAATAGGCTTAGGCAAATTTTAATTTATTTTCTAGATCAACAAATTATGCACTTCATTATGAAGGATTTGCGTTTTTTATAGAGTGGAAAAATAGGAAAGAGGCTGCGAGAAACAATTGTTTCACACAGCCTCATTTCTATTGTTTTGGAGTTTCCACTTTTTTACGTGGTTTTGGTTTGTGATACAAACCGAGTTCTTTCTTATCCCTGACTAAAGAGCGATACAGTGAAATCATCATTAAAATGACAATAAATGAAAACGGAAATGCTGCTATAATTAATGCATTTTGGAGCGCTTGTAGACCGCCACTAAATAATAGAACTAAAGCGACAATTGACTGTGCAAATCCCCACGTTAACTTAACAGACGTTAATGGGTTAAGAGACCCGTTTGTTGTTTGCATTCCAAGTACAAATGTAGCTGAATCGGCAGATGTAATAAAGAATATACTAACAAGTGCAATAGCTACAATCGATAAAATGGTTGACCAAGGTAATTCATGGAAAACAGCAAACAAAACTTCCTCCGTCGCTAACTGTGAGATATCATGGCTGACAGCTTTTTGAACTTCAATAGCAGACGTCCCAAACACCGCAAACCAAAGGAAGCTTACGAGTGTAGGAAGTAATAAAACCCCAATAACAAATTCTCGAATGGTTCTCCCTTTTGACACACGAGCGATAAAAATACCTACAAATGGCGCCCAAGAAATCCACCATGCCCAATAGAAAATGGTCCAGGCATTAATCCAAGAACGGTGCTCTTCGTTAAGTGGAGCTATACGGAAACTCATTTGCACGATATTTTGTATGTAGCCACCAAGTGAATCCGTAAACATGTTTAAGATGAGGATGGACGGTCCTGTTATAAACATTAAAAATAGTAAGAGAACAGCCAAAAACATATTTGCATTACTTAATATCTTAATTCCTTTTCCTAAGCCAGTTGATGCTGAGATGGTGAATAGTACGGTAACAACAGCTATGATGATTAGTTGAACAGTAAAATTACTTGGTATTCCAAATAAGTATGATAATCCACCGTTAATTTGTGTTGCACCAAAACCTAATGTTGTGGCAACACCAACCACGGTTGCAACAACTGCTAATACATCGATAATCGTTCCAAGAATCCCTTCCATTGCCTTTTTACCTAAAACAGGCTTTAATGTAGCGGAAATAAGAGCAGGTTCTCCTTTTCGGAAATTGAAGTATGCTAATACTAAGGCAACAATTGCGTATATTCCCCATGCATGAATGCCCCAGTGGAAAAATGTATACCTCATTGCCTCTTTATGGGCTTCATTTGTACCTGGATCAGCGAGTGGGGGGGCCATAAAGTGAGAAAGTGGTTCTGCTGCACCCCAAAATACAAGACCAATCCCCATACCAGCACTAAATAGCATCGCAAACCAAGAAGCTCTTGAAAACTCAGGTTTCTCATCAGGTTTTCCTAATTTGATGATTCCAACTGGGCTGAAAATAAGAAAAACACAAAAGATAACAATGATTGTAACTAAAATTAAATAATACCATCCAAATGTTGTTGTAAGAAAAGCTTGTAGATTTCCTGTCGCTTCTTCAAAACTTTTCGGCGCAACAGTACCAAAAATACATGCTGCGAGTACGATTGCAATTGAAATCCAAAAAACGCTCGAAATTTTCTTCATCACAAATTCCCTCCTTATAACAAATTTCCCTAATGTATCTTAAAAAAGGGTGTTAATTCGTTATGATCGAACTAATTTTTGTAACATTTCCTATTCTATTCTTTCCCATAGTGTTATCCTCTATAACAGGCTGAAACTGGTTAAGAAATTGATCTAGTGTGTTTTCTAATTGAGGTAAAATTTGGACGTACTTTACAACGTTAACATACATAAAGGATGAAATCAAAACAGCGGCAAGAGGGTTGGTATTCTATTTTTAACCCGCAGACAGGTTTTAAAGAGAAATTGCAGAGTGAAAATAAGTAGTTATAGTATCAGGAATAATGGAGAACAGTATCCGTATCTAAATAACTTTTCATAATGCAATTAGATATAATTAAAAGGGTTAACTTCAACTTAGAAGGATGTGTAATAACGATGGATTTACAAACCGTCATGCAAGAACTTGAAGCACTTGGAAAAGAACGAACGAAAAAAATATACATGTCCAATGGAGCAAGAGAGCCGCTTTTTGGCGTGGCAACAGGGGCAATGAAACCAATTGCGAAGAAAATTAAAATCAATCAACCACTCGCAGAAGAGCTTTATGCCACAGGAAACTATGATGCCATGTATTTTGCTGGGATTATTGCAGACCCAAATGCGATGACAGAAGCAGATTATGACCGTTGGATGGACGATGCATATTTTTATATGCTGTCAGATTATGTGGTCGCTGTGACGTTGGCAGAAGCAGAAATTGCCCAGCAAGTTGCGGACAAATGGATTAGTAGCGGGGAAGAACTAAAAATGTCAGGTGGGTGGAGTTGCTATTGTTGGCTTTTAGGGAATCGACCAGACGTTGAATTTTCAGCAAGTAAATTAGAGAGCATGCTTGAAACGGTTGAAAAGACAATACACGATGCACCAGAACGGACAAAATCGGCGATGAATAATTATATTTACACAGTGGGAACGTCCTATGTACCGCTACATGATAAAGCAATCGAGATTGCAAAATCAGTAGGTCCAGTAGAAATGAAACGTGATAATAAGAAAAGCAGTATCCTCAATGCATACGAGAGCATTCAAAAGGAAATTAGTCGAGGGAAAATCGGGTTCAAACGTAAATATGTACGTTGTTAAAAAAGACCTCGTCATAGGCTTAATAAGAGATTAAAATGAACCCAGCTACAAAAACTGGGTTCATCAGCTTAATATAATCACGCAAGTTGGTGAAATGACAGAATCCACCTAACAAATCTGTCGCCATATTTCCTTATTGAACTTCTAAAGTGAATTCCATATTCGCTCTTTTGGTTTCGGAATAGGGCCAAATTTGGTTGGCTTTTTGAACGAGATCTTCTAATTGACTTTTTTCAATATTGTTCCCTTTGATTTGTAAGTGGATAGCCAGTTGATATCCTTCGCCATCCTCCATTAAATGAACATTCGCAGTGACTTCTGATTGGAACTCTACCTGTTCCTTATCTGCGACGATTTGTAATGCACTGTCAAAGCAAGTAGCATAAGCAGCAGCAAATAGTTGTTCAGGATTTGTAGACTCTGAATCCTCAGACTTTTGGCTTCCAGGAAGAGACGTTTCAAAATCAATCACATTATCGTCAGACTGAACACGTCCTTCTAACCCTCCCATTGTTGTAGCACTGGCAGTATATAATACCTCTGACATAACCTCGTCTCCTTAAAATAAAATTTCCTACCCTCCATTAACTTTTCCCAGAAAGGGCTTATTTATGTAGTGCCTGGTACTCACGCAATTTCGAATATTAAAAATTGTATCGGTGCCTGGTACTCAAGCAATTTTAAATTTTAAAAATAGTTTCAATACAAGGCACCACTTCTATATGTTTAGGTTTTGAATATGAGGGTACTATACCAAAAGTAATTTAAAAATATACCTAATAAATGGATATTTTTACCTATAATTTACTAGTTTTATGGGTGATATTATCTGAATAATGTGCTTTCTTAACTATTAATAAGCGTAAACTGTTCGTGTATAATTCACTACATATCAAGAAAATTTTGGGTATCCCATATTATGGATTTTCAATAAGTGCACAACGAGGAATAACATAAAATGAAATGAATGAAAGCAGGGTTACTTATGTGGATTGTATTTGGATGCATAATAGTTGGACTTTTACTACTATGCATGTCCCTGTATAATCAAAAAATAAAGTTACAACATAGAGTGGAATTACTAAGGCCTATAGTAGAAACAGTTGAAAATATACGTGACATTTTATACTACTGTGAAATAGTACCTAAATTAAACTATTTATACTTAAGCCCAACTGTTAACGATCTATTGGGCCCAAACACATTAGAAGAACATATACATAATCCAGAGAAAATCTTTGAGATTGTTCATCCAGATGATATCGATATATTAGAAAAGAAAAAACTAGGTGAACTAAATTTTAATGACCCAATTCAAGTGCGCCTAAGAGATCATCTTGGGAAATATATTTGGTTTGAGGAATATGCAACGCCTGTTTATAAAAAAGGCAAATATGTAGGGGTCCAAGGCATTTTTCGGAATATCGATGAAAAAGTAGCCTTACAGCAACAGCTGGAATATAAATCGACTCATGATGCATTAACAGATTTATATAATCGTGACTATTTCCAATCAAAAGTCAATGATTTCAACCAATGTGAGATTTCTATTGGTGTGATAATCGCAGATCTGGACGAACTTAAATGGATGAATGATGAATACGGACATCTAATGGGCGACCAATTAATTTGCAAAGCAACAGAATGCTTTAAAATGTATATTGATAAAGAGACCATCGTTGCGCGTATTGGTGGCGATGAGTTCGCGATATTATTTCCAAATGCAAGTATCTCTCAAGTCGAACAGTACATACAAAATGTGCAGGACGAAATTCAACGAGCCAATAACGAAGCATTAGAATTACCATTACAAATTTCCATTGGCTATGCGTATAGCTACTCATCCTATGGCGTCATGGAACAACTATTAAACGAAGCCGATGCCAATATGTATAAAATGAAAAAAGGAAAAAAGAAACCAAGTTGCTAGTAGCTTAAAAATATGCTTAAGTGAGTTTAGTAAATAAATCGTTTTTAGTTTTGGAGGCAGGCAATTGAAAAAGCAAAAAAAAAAGCTACTATTCATAATAGTATTCCTAGTAGTAATCATCGCAGGATTGCTAGACCTCAAATTTGAAGGGTTGTTCTATCAGATGCTCCCGGAATCCGTTCAATCTATGATTACGAATGTTTTTAATGGCTAACAACAAACCCCCATAATTTTCCAAACCAAAATCTTTGGAATCATTTTGGAAGTGGATATCCTCCCTTTGTCGAATTTTTTTGTTATCAGAAAGAGGATATGATTGTGGTTGAAGAGAAGTACGGTCGTCGAGAGATAAGGACAGAAGGTTTAATTATTGATTTTTGCCGTATAGCACCTGTAGCAATCATGGACGAAGATGACAGATATAAAACCATTCGTATCGATACAAACGAAGTAGTTGGCGGAGCATATGGTACTTTGCTTAGCGGTCCAAATAAATTAGTATGGAGTGAAAGATTCCGATTAATCTCAAAAATATTGAAACAAGTTAAATAGATGAAAAAGTTGAATAGATCGTGCCAAAGAATAGAGGATTGAATTCGGTGTTGTACTGGATTCAATCTTTTTATTTTTCCTTTAACGAAGTGGTAATTATGGTAATGTGCTACATACGTTTGAAGTAACTCATACTCGCCAATAATATATAGTAGTTCAGAATTTAAACATACATTACTTCATTCGAGGGAATATTACTTTTAACTTTTAAATAAGGAGGTTATTTTATGGAACATGCCGATCAAGCATTAAATCCAATGAATGTAATTAAGCCACTTAATTTGAGTACTCAACAATTAGACGAGTCTCAATCTTTAACGGTTGTAGAAATGGGAAAACTTTGGACAACATATATGGGGAATAGTATGTCAAGTCAAATCCTACCTTATTATCTACAACATTGTGAGGATGAACAAATTAAAATATTGTTGGAAAATGCCTTAGCAATCAGTAAAGATTTTTTACAAAGAATAGAAAAGTTTTTTCAAGGTGGAAATTTCCCTATACCAGCAGGATTTAGCCAAGAAGATGTAAATCTGGGTGCCCCACGATTATACGAAGATGAATTTTATGTTCATTATCTAAAATATGCTGCGAAGGCGGGTATGAGTATTTATGCAGTTGCAATTCCGTTAGTCATGAGAGAGGATATAAGAGAATTTTTCGTTTATGCCAATCAATGTACCACTATCCTATTAGGACAAATTAATAATGTTTTAATGGACAAGAAGTTCATTGTAAAACCTCCAACTATTCCAACACCTGAGAAAAACGACTTTATAAATAATCAAAGCTATCTTAATGGTTGGCTTGGAGAAGTTAGACCACTACATGCAATGGAAATTATTCATCTTTACGATAACATCGAAAATAATACAACAAGTAAAGCATTGTTATTAGGATTTTATCAGACCGTAAAAGACGAAAAAATAAAGGCTTTGTTTAAACGAGGTTTAGAAATGACGGATAAGGCGGTAAAGCAATTTACTGAAAAACTGCAGATTGAAAACTTACAAGCACCGTCACATATAGATCATTTGGTTACAACATCTACTAATTCACCATTCTCAGATAAAATAATGCTATTCCATAAATTTGACATGTTTTCTATAAAAATAAGGACTTTAGGGAACTCAATTGCGGTTAATGGAAGAAGAGATATTAGCGCATTATATGGGAGAGCTGTAATTAACAATGGCTTATTTGTTGATGATGCTGCAAATATACTAATTGATAAAGGCTGGCTAGAATCACCCCCAAAAGCATTTGATAGAGGTTAAACGTTTAATAAGTCAAAAAGAACTTAGTAAGAGTATAGAACACTAAAAATAAGAAGTGAATAAAACATGTCAAAGGATAGTCGAATTGAGAAAGTTCTTTGGAGTATTGCATTACCTGGCTTTGGGCAAATTTTGAACGGTAAGCTTCTTAAAGGGGCATTTTTTATTGGGTTAGAAATTGTAATCAATATTCAATCCAATTTGAATGAAGTAATTATTGATAGCTTTCAAGGTAATATTCAAGCAGCTATCGAAAATACTAATTTTAACTGGCTTATGTTTTACCCTTGTCTTTATATGTTTGCTATAGGGGATGCTTATCGAGATGCTGGAGGAGTGAACTCTCCTTATTCTTTTCTCCCGTTTGTATTCAGTGCATATTTAGGTACCATAGGATTAATTTATTCCTCCAATCTAAAGGTATTTGGGGTGCTATTAGGTCCTGTATTCTTGCCAATACTATTTTTAATTCTAGGGGCGGGCATTGGTATACTGATAAAAATTGCAGTAATGAATATGACATCAAAAATAAAGAAACGAATTGGCTGACTCTTGCTATCGTTAAGTGTTATCTCATAATTGGGCGCATTTCAATAAGGGAATGCGCCTATTTTTATTTCTTATAAAATAAAGCAATAAAAAAAGCCTCCTCTAAGGAGACTCCTGTCATTAACTGTTCGGTTTGCCGGGCGGATAAAAATATGGCGGTATCTTGATCCAACCTCGTTTTTTCATAATAGATTTTAGAATGGCACCATATCTCATTGCTTCCGTTTGGAACTCAAAGAACATCATTCCAACATCGTTTCGGACAGATTGCACTGAACTTGTTGCACACAATGAAATCGCTGCGGCTAACTTAACACTGACTGAATTAGCAATTTCTGAGTCAGTCATCTTTGCTCCTAAAGGAATGGCACTTGGTTCAGATAAAGGCTTCGGCTCTGAAGCAGGGGGTAGGGGTACCCCTTCGTTTTGAAGAAACTCCTTAAGTCTTGTGGCTTGCGAACTAGCACCACTCATTGTTTTATGAAGAAAATCATTTAGCTCTACATCTTCTGTTGTATTAATCGCCAGTTGCTCGAGTGCAACAGATTCTTCCAAAATGGTTAAGTAAGTCCAGCAAGACATGACTTCACCAACGTGTAAAGCTGTTTTCGGTTCGTCGTCAAATAAACTATGAAAAACCTTCATTAGTGCCTCGAATGCATGATTTGGCATAGTAATCACCTCCACCTTTATTGTTAACATACTAGGGTGAAATTAGTCCGAAGTATTATAAGAAATACATCATACGGCAAATTTTAATCGATTTTTATTAACTTTAGTTATCTCTACAGTGACTTCGCCTGCAAAAACGGGCACTTTCCATTAAAAAGATTACAGTAAAGCTATTATGCCTAGTTTGATGGAGAATATTGAAACAATAAGGAAGAACAGACCGTATGTATAACTATTATGTTCTTTTGGAGGTTGGTCAATGGATAAGGTAAAAAAGGTTGCTATTATTGGTGGAACTGGGAAAGTGGGACGTCATATTGCTTCAAGAGCGTTAGAAAAGGGATATCAAGTCCGTATGCTTGTTAGGAGTCCAAAAAAGTTAACTTCGCACGACGCTAGGATTGAAATCGTAGAGGGGGATGTGCGGAATTTAGAGGATATTCAGAAACTATTAACAGATTGTCAAATTGTAATAAGTACGTTCGGCCAACCACTGAAAGAGGAGCCAATCTATAGCAGTGTAACTGAAAACATACTTAAGATTATGTCTGATTTGAAAATCACTCGTTATATTGGGGTAACGGGAGGTTCTTTAACAATTAATGGAGATAAAAAAAGCTTATTAAATAAAATTGGGGCAAATGTATTTGAAATTGTCTACTCGAAAATGATGAGTGACAAGAAAAACGAATGGATTATTCTAAACCGAAATACAAGTATTCAATGGACTTTAATCAGACTACCTTTTATAGATGAGGGTAAAGAAAAAGGATTCATAAAAGAAAATCTGACAGATATGCCGGGGACAAAAATAACTAACAATGATATAGCCACTTTTATTATTCAGCAAATTGATCATCCAAAGTATGTCCATAAGGCACCATTTATTTCAAATTGAATATCTTTGTCTTGATTCTATAAACGGATTCGCCCATTATTCAATCTTATATCCAACACTAACAAGTGATTCATGAATAAGTATAATTTTGCACATTTGCCAAACACTAAGGATAATGATAAACATGCCTATGATAATTGGGATAGTTATTTTCAAAAAGCACTATTAATTGGAAAGATACTTTGTATAACTAGCGGGACAAATCATGTTACATAAAGGGATTTTTTATGATTGGACTAATTATTGCTATATTCATTTTCAATATTGTTGCCTTTAAAACAAATAAGCGTCTTACGACAAACCAAATAATTCATATTTGGACATTTACTATGATTCTTCAACTAATTACGGACATATATCTTGATCTCAAATATCATGGCTACTGGTATTTCTATCTTGAACCTGATTGGCTATCTTTACCTGCAGTTACGGTCTTAACTCCACCAGTAAATATCCTGTTTTTAAATTGGTATCCGTTTCACGCTTCATTTTTCAAACGATTATTTTTTGTTCTTGGTTGGTCAATATTGGTACTTACTTATGAAGCCATTACTTTATTGCCAGAACCTTGGGGTTACTTTCATTATGGCTGGTGGAAAATATGGTATTCAGCACTTTGTTATCCTGTGCTGTTAATGATGGTTCTATTTTATTATAAATGGATTTGTAAAATCGAAAAATCCATATAATAGGAATTGGCTCTATTCTTTTGTGTGAGCCCATTAGAATGATAAACAGAGAAACATATGAAGGTTTGTTTCTCTGTTTGGATGATAGTAGAGTTTTGCAAGTGTTTCTTTAGCTAGAAAGTCGTCATGTTTGATTTTCATAAAACCATTTTCTTTCAACTGCAATCCACTTATCGAAATCTTCATTACTACTTTTGACAATCCGATTGACTAAAACATCATGCCAAATGTAATCTTCCAGTAAATAAATATGAACTGGATCATTTGTGTAAAAGGCTAAGTTACGCGCATCTAACGAAGGTCCATAAATCATTTCTTGTGCATCAATGGATAAAATAAACCAATGTTCACTCGTCGGGGTTTCGGTAAATTGCGTAAGCCGATGGGTGTCAATTTTACTAACTGGATTCTCCACATGGATGGTAAGTCCTTTAATGTCAATTCGTTTGGCAGCTTCCTCTAAATCTCCTTTTAAAACCTCATACATATCGTCCCACATCGAAATGATAATTCGTTTTCTTGCTTTCTTTAATAGCGCCTGACAGTAGTTAATAATCATTTCTTTATCTTTAAGTGTCATGACACGATTCGTTGGTTCGATTTCTCTTTTTTCGATTTCTTTTAAGGAATGACTGATATCCTTAAAATTTTGCATCCAGTTGGATTGAACTTTTTGTAGGAAAACGTCTACAGGTAAGGGAGAGTATTGCATAGATTCATCAATTTCTTCCTTCATGACAATACCTCTCTCTACAAGTACGTCCAATATCTCATAAATTCGAGCCCGGGGCACACCTGAATCTTTGCTGACTTGATATGCAGTCACAGTACCAAGTTTGACGAGTGATATATAGGCTTTTGCCTCGTATTCATTAAAATTCATATTTTTTAATTGTTGTATTAAATCCTTCATTGACATCCCTCCAGAACGTACTATTAAATTCATCATACCAAATTTCTTGTAGCTATTTACAACAGATTCAAATTTAGTTACTATTCAAGTAGTAACTAAAAGGGGCGTTTCATATGTTTGGGGATCTAGATCTTTCAATAGTCATTATTTTATTTAGTTTTGGTTTTTTAGGTGCATTCATTAATTCCATTGTTGGTGGTGGGGGATTGATTACGTTACCAGCATTATTATTTGTCGGACTTCCACCAGCAACAGCCATTGCAACTAACAAGCTTGCAGCTACACTAGGAAATTTAACAAGTACGCTGACGTTTTTACGTGCAGGGAAAATTGATTTTCAATTATTAAAACCGATTATACCACTTGTATTTATTGGCTCAATGCTTGGCGCAATTACAGTTAATTTTATTTCTCCAGATTTACTGAAGCCTCTAATTTTCATCATGTTAGTCGTTGTGTTGATTTACACAGTAATCAAAAAAGAATGGGGAAGTATTGAAGAACGACTGGAACTGACGAAGAAAAGAAAAATAATTTTTGCTAGCGTGTTAATAGTGATTGGGTTTTATGACGGGTTTTTAGGACCGGGAACAGGCTCATTTATTATTTTCGCCTTTATACTCATGGGGTTTGATTTTATACAAGCTTCTGGAAATGCCAAGCTACTTAATCTTACAAGTAACCTCGCTGCGCTTCTTACGTTTTTATTTCTCGGTGCTGTCAATTTTTCATATGGCATCATTATGGGCTTGGCGATGATTGCTGGTGCTTTTGCAGGAGCGAAATTTGCATTATCACGTGGTACAAAGTATGTTCGAATCCTCTTTATTGTTGTCACGTCTCTATTAATCTTAAAGAATGGCTATGACTATTTCATAGGATAATAGATGAACGATTTAAGAAGGTAAATTTGATGTAGGAACCATTCTTTCATCATCATTGTTCACAAAATGTTCACTTACGAGAAGGCAATGAAAATCCCTATACTACGAAGATGTGAAAGAAAGGGATGATGAATTTGCCGACAACGAAAAAAGAAGGCCTACTATTTGGATTGATGATGTGTTTTGGAATGGTGCTCGTTATGACAATCTATAATTTTTACCTAAATGGAATGTTTGGGAAAATGACATTTATAGAAGGAATCACGGAATTTTTGATTGGATTTATCATTGCATTAATCCTTGATATTTTCATTGTAGGGCCTAATGCGAAAAAAATAGCGTTGAAGTTAACTAGAAATACAACAAATAAAATCTATACGATTCTAGCTATCTCAACATGCATGGTAATCGGAATGGCATCTCTTATGTCCATTTACGGGATCGTGACGATGATGATCCACAGTGGCTACCAATCAAACTCCATATTGATAGATTATTTATCGGTATTGGGTAAGAACTTCGCTTTGGCATTACCTTTACAAATGATTGTGATGGGACCACTAGTGCGTTATTTGTTTATGAAGTATATTCAGTCTAATAAAATGGCTATCGAAAATTAAAAATTTACTTCGAGCTACTTTTGATTATCGGGATAACTATTAGGGGTGAAAAGGGTGTACAAACTAAGTAAAAAATCCGATACATTAATCATTGTCATTCATGAAATTTATGGAATTAACCCGCATATAGTTGGTGTTTGTGAAAAGCTTGCGACATATGATGTGGATGTCATTTGTCCAAATTTAATCGAACGAGAACATCCCTTTGAATACACCCAGGAGGAAACGGCATATCGCCATTTTATGGATCATGTAGGTTTTAAAAATGCATTCCAAAAAGTAAAAAATATCATAGTAGAGTTTCGATATCAGTATACAAATATTTTTATCATTGGATTTAGTGTAGGTGCTACGGTTGCTTGGTTGTGCAGTGAGGAAGAATGTGTAGATGGGGTCGTTGGTTATTACGGTTCGCGTATTCGGGACTTTGTCAATGTAACGCCAAAATGCCCAGTGTTGCTATTTTTCCCGCACGTGGAAAAATCATTTAATGTGGAAAAACTAGCCACAACATTAGCCGAAGCAAATACCAATGTACAGATATGTGAAGGGGAACACGGATTTAGTGATCCCTACTCTACAAAATACAATGAAGAATTAGCTCAAATTACATTTCAAAAAACATTACAGCATTTTAAAATCACTTAATAGTATTCTACAGTTAGGCGTTTTTCCAAAGAGATTGGAAAGCGTCCTTTTTTACATAAAGAGGACAAAATGTAAAACCTTGGTGTAAAATGAGTTGAAGATACTTGCTAATTTAAAAGAGGAATCAAAATGGCTAATATAATGGATCGTAACATTAGAGAAAGTTTACGAGCGGATTGTTCAAAATGCTTTGGGCTCTGCTGCACTGCGCTCAATATTGTTGCCTCAAGTGACTTTGCGGTAAATAAACCTGCAGGGACACCTTGCCCGAACTTACAACATGACTTCCGTTGTAAAATACATAACAAGTTGAGATATATAGGATTCAAAGGTTGTACGGTATTTGATTGTTTAGGTGCTGGTCAACAAGTTTCTCAGCATACTTTCAATGGTCAAAGCTGGAGGGAATATCCTGAAGTTGCTGAAAAAATGTTTCGAGTCTTCCCGATTATGGAGCAATTATATGAAATGATTGCGTTTATTGCGGAAGCCTGTACATATAATACACCGCCTTCCTTGCAGGAGCGGTTGTCTAAACAATTAGAGAAGTTACAAGAGTTGACTGAACTGGATGCTGAGCGTTTATTAACTTTAGATATGACGAGTTGCCGTTTTCCGGTTAACGAATTACTTTTGGAGACGAGTGAATACATTCGAAATGAACTTAGTTCAAAAGTTTTTGCTATTCAAAAAGGGAAGCAATATCGAGGCGCAGATTGGATTGGGAAAAATTTAAAAGGTAAAGATTTAAGAACAACTGATTTCAGAGGGGCTTATTTAATTGCCGCTGATTTACGAAATGCAGATCTAAGAGGTGCCGATTTGATAGGTGCTGACTTACGCGACGCCAATTTAAGTGGTGCCAATCTTTCAACCAGTATGTTCCTAACCCAAATGCAAATCAACTCGGCAAAAGGTGATGCTAACACGCAATTGCCTTCACATATCCAAACACCACCTCACTGGGTTATTTCAATAGGATGAAAAAAGGGTGCAGTTCTGTAATTGCATGAACTGTGCCGAATACATTGAACGCAAACTTATATCCTAAGTTTGCACTTTTGTGCGCTTGGCAGCGCTTTTCTCTAATGGGTGAAAGTCCCTAACATGCCGTAGTGGCGGAAATGTATAGTTGACTGGTAGTGCAGGTATCGTGAGGTTCTGTGCGGAGGACCAGAAGGCAAAACTCGGAACAGGTGGCATTAACCAAGTTGGCTGGTAAGATGGGATAACCTTGCAAAAGATGGGGACGTCCAAAACCACTCTATTTCTTATTAGTTAAGAGGACTGGGTTCGAGAGAAAGAGAATTGACGTGACCCAAGGAGGTCTTATCGTTTCCACCTGCGGTGGTAAAATACATTCAAAGCCGTGATGGATGAGAATGTATCTATGAATGGTAAGAAGTCAGAGCAGGGGATAGTAGTGAATAAGCTTTTCAGAAAGGCCACAAAGATAAGTGACTTCTCATATTACATTGGGAAGATAAGCATTGACCCAAAAGGCAATGACTTAATGCGAAGCCCACTGTCCATGTAAGAAAAGTATGATGTACTGGCTAGTTCTTCATGTCCAAGCAGAAGTCGTGGAGGCAAGATCGCCAAAGAAACGAGACCGAAGGGAAAGTAGGTTGTTTGGGGGCGGAGTACTATTCCAAATAACGATTAGTTTCACTAGTCAATCGGAGTATGGATTAGGAAGGTACGGTAATATGAATGAACAAACTGAAGAACAGTGCTTACGTGTAGGAGGGGTATCTACTAAGAAACGCAGATGGTATAGCTTAATAGATAAGATATGGTCTTACTCAAATCTGGAACATGCCTTCTATGATGTTAAAAGAAATAGAGGGTCACATGGCGTTGATAATGTCACGGTAAAAGAGTTTGAATCGAATTTGGAACACAACTTAAGAGTGCTCCAACAATCTTTACGTGATAAATCCTATCGAGCTAAGCCAGTAAGAAGAGTCTTTATACCAAAAGCAGACGGAACACAACGACCCTTAGGGATACCTACGGTTGGAGACAGAGTCCTACAAGCTGCGGTAAAAAGGAAATTAGAACCTATCTTTGAACAGAAGTTTTTACCATGTAGTTTTGGATTTAGACCGAATCGTAGTGCACATATGGCTATTCAGAAAATCCGTAAGGATTTATTAGATGGATATACATATGTAATCGATGCAGATATCAAAACATATTTTGATACGATTCCGCACGAAAAACTACTAGAACAAGTAAAAGAAGAAGTAGTTGATAGTAGTGTACTTAATTTAATTGTGCAATTTCTTAAATCAGGTGTGCTCGAGAACGGAGTTTTACAAGAAAGTGCTAGTGGAAGCCCTCAAGGAGGGGTAATAAGTCCATTATTAGCGAATATCTATCTACACCCATTAGATGAAACAATGATGTCTCGAGGACACAGAATTACAAGATATGCCGATGATTTTGTAATCTGTTGTAGAACTAGAAAAGGTGCAGAAAGAGTTTTAAAATCTGTAAAGAAGCTGTTGGAAGGTCAACTAAAATTAGTAGTACATCCAACTAAAACTAAAATTGTAGACAACTTATGTGAGCCTTTCACTTTCCTTGGATATACGTTTAAGAATGGCTATTATCATACCCCATCGGATAAAGCGGTCGTAAAATTTAAGGAAAAGATTAAGGATGTCACTAAGAAAAACCTAACTGTAAACCTAGAAGAATTCATTAAAGTGAGTGTAAATCCAATAGTAAGAGGATGGGGCAGATACTTTGGAATTGGTTTTAGTAAGTCGTTGTTTACGAAGTTGGATAGTTGGATAAGGCGAAGGCTACGGATGATTCAGTTACGGAGCTGGCGTAAGCTAAAGAAGTTACATCGGGAGCTTAGAAAACGAAAGTGGAAAGGAGAACTCCCCCGTTTAAGAATGACTAAATGGAGAAGTTCAAAAAGTCCTCCGGTAAGCGTGGCAATCCCTAACGAAAGATTCCGAGAACTGCGATTAGTTTTCTTAATTGATATTTATAATGACCTGCATCCCCAACGGGGATAAGCATGGAGGAGCCGTATGCGATTACCCGCACGTACGGAATCTGTGAGAGGCGCATGAAATTATTCATGCGCCTACTCGATTACCTCAAATGGGAGCTATCATTTAACAATACATAGATAGATAGGTTAAAATTTAGAAGGGTTTATGTACGATATCACAAGAGTAATTGAACAAATGTACAGCGAAGGAGAAACTGACCTATGACAGAGCATAAAAATAGTTCATTCCGAGATATGAACATAAAAGAAAAAATCATTACTATTCTCGGAATAGCACTCCTTTTGATCTTAGTATCGTGCTTCGTGTTAGGGCTCTACTTCTTTGGAATAGTAGGTGTGTTTGAACTGCTCGGTGTGGAGTATAATTCAATCTGGTCAGTAGTTGTCTTTGTTGTCAGTTTCTTTATTTTAGGTGTCATTGTTGAATTGTTTACTAAAGCCATTTTGAAGCTGTGCATACAAAAGGGTACAGGGAAAACGGAGATGTTTATTTTCCGAATTATTTTTGAAGGTGCTTCCAACTGGCTAGTCCTGTTTATTGTGGATAGTTTAATGACCGATATTTCACTTATTACTAAAACAGAGATCATTATCGCGTTGATAGTTGCCCTAATTGAAGTTACTTTTGACAGGGATAATGCTAAAGTTACAAAGACACAATGAACCGATTTTACGTAAGATTATCGATAAGATGAACGACCACGAATTGGTGCCTAAGCATAGTTCTGAAATCATAATATAATAAGCCGTAAAACTTTTAATATAACCAGACGCTCACATTTTGCTAAATGAATGAATATTTTATAGAGGCTTTTCATAGTATCAGTAATTCTATGGAAGGCCTCTTTCATTATGGTAGTCTTTTTGTCTACGAATCATGGATAAAAAGTGCTATTTTCATTTTTTTATGGGTAAATATAAAAATGATGAGGGGAGTCTATGTTATACTTTACTACTGTAAGATATTCTCAAAATACCTAATGGATAGGAGATAGTTATGAAGAAAAGTAGAATAGTATCAGTATTGCTTGGTCTTCTCTTAGTTTTAGCATTGCCACTTCAACAAGCGAGTGCGGCATCTTCGTTTAAAGATATTCCAGCAGATTACTGGGCAGCAGATGTAATTGAACAATTTGTTGATGAAGGTCTTATGAGTGGTTTTGAGGATGCAACATTCCGTCCAAACCAAAACGTTAGTCGTCAACAAGCGGCAATTATTCTAGTAAAAGCACTAGATTTGGAAGTAGATAGTGTAGCTACTAGTCAGTTTACAGACGTTAAAGCAAATCACCCATACGCAGCTTATTTCGAAGCTGCTTCTAAAGCTGGTCTTATGACAGGAAGTAATGGTGAGTTCAATCCAGATGAGCCACTTACACGCGCTCAATTGGCTACAATTTTCGTAAAAGCATTTGATTTGGAAGGGAACGGAACAACTGCTTTCAAAGATGTACCGAAAAATTCCTATGCGTATGAAGTAATTGATGCACTTTATGCAAATAACATTACTTCAGGATATGCTGATAATACATTCAAACCTTCTGCAACAACGACTCGTGCACATTTCGTTGCGATGCTATCAAAAGCATTAGAACAAAATGGACAGTCAAGTGAAGACATTACAGAATTATTAAGAGAAGTTTATGAGAATGAATTCAATCTTGATTCATACGAGTTCGAAGGTAGCATTGATTTAGGACTTGTTTTACCTGAAACAGAGGACTTAGAACCAGAAGTAGGATTCATTTTAGAAACATTAAAAGATATCCAAATCGATATTACGGGTGCATACAAAAAAGACCCAATGCAATTAGAAGCGGTAATCGACCTTACATTAAAAGGCGATATCCAAACGACATTCTCTATGCCAATGGTAATGACAGAAGAAAAAATGTGGGTTAAACTTCCAGAGTCTCCACTATTACCATTACCTGCAGAAGTGAAAGGGAAGTTCATTGAGTTTGACCTATTAGAACTTGCTGAACTATCAGGGCAATCTGCTGCTTCTTTAGACTACGATTTACAAGCAGAAATGAATCAACATTTTATTAACCTAGTTGTTAGTGCACTAGGAAAAGATTTTTATAAAGAAGTAGACCCAAGCTCTGTAACGCTTCCAGCAGGTATCGAAGCAGATAAAGTTATTAAATTCGAAATAACAAATGAAACGTTAAAACCATTTATAAATACAGTGATTAACGATCTGTTACCTAAATTTATTGAATTACTTGGAAACCCTGAGTATGTAGAAGCGCTTGGCTTAACTGCTGAAGATGTTCAATTATTGAAAGAAGGATTTGCAACGGAAGATATCAATCTTGATGAGGTAGTTGCAGAGATTAGTAAATTCCTAAAAATTAATCAATTAGACGAGATTATTGTTCTAACAGAAGATAACTATATTAGCTATGATGCTGGAACACTTGATTTTACAGTAACTGTAGAAAATGAAGGTGCATTTAACTTCAAGTTATCATTCATCCAATCTAAGTCTAATGTAAATAAAGACTTCGACTTCTCAATTGGCATCCCAACAGGTGAAAATGTTCTTCCATTCGATGAACTATTACAATTAGAAGAAGAAGCATTAACGAACTAAGCATCTAAGGCTAAAATGAATAAAACAGACAGAGTACTTCATTCTGTCTGTTTTTTTAATCTTAAAATGTGTATGACTCACCGTCAGCTGGTACGAGTACGTTAGAGGAAATCCCTTTTTCATTTGTAAATGTTTTTAACTCTTCCCTTGATAACGTCCAGTGATTTACAGCTTCCATATGAACTGTCATAATTTTTGCATGAGGAGCTGCCTTGTACACTTCATAGACATCCTCTTTCCCCATTACTAGAGAACCGCCTTGTAAAAATTGATTATCCCCAGCGTTAACAACGATGATATCTGGAAGATGTGTATCAATGACTTCCTGTACTGCATCGTACCAAACGGTATCTCCAGCAACATACAATGTTTTTTCATTCGAGTGTTTAAAGAGAACGCCGCATACTTTGCCTGCCAGTTTTAAAATTTCACCTCGGCCATGTTCGCCTTTTGTTTTTATTAATTGAATCCCTTCGAATACTGTATCCTCTGTTAAAACTTCTACGTTTTGGAACCCAGCTTTTCGAATTTCTGTTGCATCTTCATCGTTTTGTGTAAATAATTTGATGTGCTTCGGCAACGCTTCCTTAGCAGCATCATCCCAATGATCTAAATGCAGATGCGTAACGATTACTGCATCAATTCCATTCAGTATGTTATCAATGGATGTTGGCAAACTTACTAAAGGGTTGTGTTGGTCTTGTCTAACGGAATTTGGAAATGGTGGATAAGTCCCTTTTTCAGCTAACATCGGATCTATTAAAAACGTTTTCCCTGCATATTCAACAACGATCGTTGCATTACGGATATGTTGTATGTTCAAATTCATTAACTCCTTTTTTGTGTTTTTCTAATAACAATGTATAGTTTATAGTACGTTCTATAGGCAAATACATAGAACAAATAAAGTCTTTTCCCCATATCACTTTATTAATGAAAGGAGTTAACGAAATGTTAGATCATACAGACTTGAAGATTTTACAGGAGCTATCTCTGAACAGTCGGCTCACAATGAAAGAATTGGGGGAAAAAGTCCACTTAACTGGACCAGCTGTTTCCGCTCGAGTAGCAAAATTAGAGGAGAGTGGAGTAATCGAAGGCTATACCATTCAAGTGAACCAGGCTAAGTTAGGCTGTCCAATACATGCATTTATAACAATCATTACCGAAAGCATTTTTCATCAATCTTATCTGTCGTTCATCAAAACACACGGAATTAATGTCATCAACAACTATAAAATCAGTGGAGATGGATGTTACATACTTGAATGCAGATTCCCCTCAAATGAAGTAATGAATCAATTTTTAGAGGAACTAAACAACCACGCAAACTACAAATTATCAATCGTCATTAATAAGGGGACTTAAGGGACAGGTTCTTTGTCCGATGGATGCCAGGAGAAATCAATTGGGACAAAACGAATACATTCTTGTATAATGACGAAATTTTGAATTGAAAAAGCTGGGCAGGCAAATGGGGTAAGAAATCCCTGTTTTTTACGGGTCATTTAAGTATGAATAAAATATTTAAACGGAAATATTCCGCTTATATTAAAAAACCTTTATATTTCTTTGAAAATAAGGGGAGTTTTTCCGGTTATCCTATCCATATCTTTGAATTTTACCCAAATTAGAACTGCTAACCAGAATTTCTTCGCTTATTTCCGCTTCTTTTGCCACTACTATATAGAATAAACGGAGTTTCTCCGCCAATTTTATTTGAAAAATAGAAAAGACTGGGGGAAATCCACCTGGAAATGAAATAGCCGATGACATTTTACAAAAGTAAAAAGTCCGGGATAATGCATTTCCTGCGGAACCGGGGTTTTATTTTGTTCAAAAAACAGCAGGCAGTATATTACTTGTGAAAATAGATGATTCTAAACGTGAATACAAGCTAGATAACAACATAACCTCAAGTTACAACTGCTTAAGCAACGAAGCCAATACAATCAGGTTAAATGTAATACGAAAGAAAAATGAAATTTTTTACTTTACATACTACACGGGGGTATGGTAAATTATAATCAAGTTAGGAGGTTGAACTAATGGAAGACCAAGTAAAAGAAGTAGCTTGCCATACAGAAGATGATTCATCTTGTCGTAAAAGTCATCATCCAGAACGGGTAAAAAAGGATTTAACTACGAGACTAAACCGTATCGAAGGACAAATTCGAGGCATTAAAGGCATGATAGAGAAAGATGTTTACTGTGATGATGTTATTACACAACTTTCTGCCACACAATCGGCGTTAAATAGTGTTGCTAAAATTCTGTTAGAAGGCCATTTAAAAGGTTGTGTCGTAGACCGCCTTTCAGAAGGCGATGATGCCGTACTCGATGAGTTAGTTGTGACCATCCAAAAGCTAATGAAAAAATAAATAAATTTAAATTTACATAGCTCATTTGCATATGAGCTTACACACTACAAGATTTAAAAGGAGAGAAAAATGATGCAAAACGTAACATTAAACGTTCAAGGTATGTCATGTGGACATTGTGTAAAAGCTATTGAAGGTAGCGTTGGTGAATTAGCAGGAGTTAACCAAGTAAGCGTTAAGTTAGACGAAGCATTGGTTGATGTATCTTTCAATGAATCTCAAGTATCGGTAGATAAAATTAAAGAAACAATTGAAGATCAAGGATATGATGTAGAGTAAGAGTGCTAGTCATAGCACTCTCTCATTTTCACAAAAACATACCCCATATAGGTATGAGAAAGAAGTGGAAGAAACTATGAGTACAGAATCTAATTTAGTAAAAGAAGCGAGCCTTCAAATTACTGGAATGACTTGTGCAGCGTGTGCGACACGTATCGAAAAAGGGTTAAATAAAATGGAGGGTGTTGAACAAGCATCTGTCAATTTAGCCCTAGAGAAGTCAACCATTAAATATGACCCATCCAAATTAAGTGAAGCTGATTTTGAAAAGAAAATCGAAGCACTTGGTTACGGGGTGGTTAAGCAAAAAGCAGATTTTGATATAACTGGCATGACTTGTGCAGCCTGTGCAACACGTATAGAAAAAGGGCTAGGTAAAATGGATGGCGTTGCAAGTGCAAACGTCAATTTAGCCCTGGAAAAAGCAACGATAGAATTTAACCCTTCAGAAGTAACGATTGCCGATATTATTGCAAAAGTTGAGAAGCTTGGTTACGGTGCACATCAAAAACAAGAAGATAAAGAACAAGAAGACTACCGTGAAAAGCACATTCAAGATCAGCAACGTAAATTTATATTTTCTGCGATTTTATCACTTCCATTATTATGGACGATGGTTGGACACTTTGCCTTTACATCGTTTCTATATGTACCAGATTTATTAATGAATCCGTGGGTACAATTGATTTTAGCTACACCGGTACAATTTATAATCGGAAAACAATTTTATGTAGGTGCTTATAAAGCACTTCGTAATGGTAGTGCCAATATGGATGTGCTGGTTGTCATGGGTACTTCAGCAGCGTATTTTTACAGTGTTTATCAAGCGATTGTTACAACAGGGTCGCACCATGCACCACACCTCTATTTTGAAACAAGTGCGGTTTTAATTACACTGATTCTTTTAGGTAAGTTGTTTGAAGCCAAAGCAAAAGGTCGTTCATCGGAAGCGATTAAAAAGTTAATGGGGCTTCAAGCGAAAACAGCCATCGTTGTACGTGATGGGGTGGAAAAAGAAATTCCGTTAGAAGAAGTCGTTATTGGTGACACGATTTTAGTAAAACCAGGTGAGAAAATTCCAGTCGATGGTGAAGTAATTGAAGGAATAACAGCTGTTGATGAATCCATGTTAACTGGTGAAAGTTTACCAGTGGATAAAAATGCAGGGGACGTATTGTACGGTTCAACGATTAATAAAAATGGCTTTATCAAGATGAAAGCTACAAAGGTTGGTCGTGACACAGCGTTAGCCCAAATTATTAAAGTGGTCGAGGATGCTCAAGGATCTAAAGCGCCAATTCAACGGTTGGCAGACCAAATCTCAGGTGTTTTTGTACCAATCGTAGTAGGGATTGCTATTATTACTTTCCTAGTGTGGATTATTTGGGTTCGCCCGGGTGAGTTTACTCCGGCTCTTGAAGTGTTAATTGCAGTACTTGTAATTGCTTGTCCATGTGCCCTTGGCTTAGCGACACCAACTTCGATTATGGCAGGTTCAGGTCGCGCAGCAGAATTTGGGATTTTGTTCAAAGGTGGCGAACACTTAGAACAAACACAAAGCATTGACACAGTAGTGGTTGATAAAACAGGTACTGTTACACATGGTAAACCAGTATTAACAGATGTTTTGGTGGCAGATGGTCAAAATGAAGAAACATTTTTATCGCTAATTGGAGCGGCTGAAAAACAATCAGAGCACCCATTAGCACAAGCAATCGTTCAAGGCATTCAAGAGAAGGGCATTGAACTTGGCAACAATCAATTTTTCGAGGCGATTCCTGGTTACGGTGTGCAGGCAACGATTTCTGGTCAAGGAGTTGTCATTGGTACACGTAAACTGATGCAACAATATGGTATAAATATTGAACCAGTACTTCCAGTAATGGAAGAACTAGAGAAAAACGGTAAAACAGCAATGCTAGCCGGAATTAATGGACAATATGCAGGGCTAGTTGCCGTAGCAGATACAATCAAAGATACTTCACAGGAAGCCGTACGCCGATTACAAGACATGGGCATTAAAGTGATCATGATGACAGGTGATAATGAACGAACAGCCCAAGCTATTGGGAAAGAAGTAGGCGTTGATGAAGTGATTGCAGAAGTGCTTCCAGAGGGTAAAGCAGACGAAGTGAAAAAACTACAACAACAGGGCAAAAAGGTAGCAATGGTTGGCGATGGTATTAATGACGCACCTGCGCTAGCTACAGCTAATATTGGGATGGCTATTGGTACAGGTACAGATGTGGCCATGGAAGCTGCGGATATTACGCTAATTCGAGGCGACTTAAATAGTATTGCGGATGCGATTTTAATGAGTCGCAAAACGATGCGAAATATTAAACAAAACCTATTCTGGGCATTTGCCTATAATACGGTCGGGATTCCGATTGCGGCAATAGGTCTCCTTGCACCTTGGGTTGCAGGTGCAGCAATGGCGTTTAGCTCCGTATCGGTCGTATTAAACGCCCTGCGTTTACAAAGAGTAAAATTAAACAAATAAATGGTTAAAATGAACCTGTCACTAGATAAAGTGACAGGTATCATTTTAGCAAACTATATACCTTACTACCGTATAGTAATTGTTGTTGAAGGAGGAATATCGATATGGAAGACAGCAGTAAAAAAGTGAAGATCGCCATTAATGGGGGAATCGGATTTGGAGCAAAACTCAACGCAAAACAACTCATGACAATCTCAAAATATATGAGTGAAGATGAAGAACTGGAGTTAACAACCTTCCAACAACTCTATATCGAAATTCCGGAAGACCAAAAAGAAGGGATTATTAAGGAATTCGAAAACGCTGGATTAGCATGTTATCCAGTTGGAAATATCGTAAAGAGCCTGAGAACGTGCAATTTTTGCAAAGGGGAAGAAGAGGAAGGAATGCCAGTGGCAAAAGAGTTAAATCGCCGAATTGCTGGAAGGGTTGTGCCATTCACCTTAAAAGTTGCCTATACGGGTTGTCCTATTGGTTGTGGCGAACCGATGTTAAGCGACATTGGGGTTATGAAAATACGAGACCATTACAATTTATATGTAGGCGGAAAAGCCAAAGGTAAGGATGCCGAGGTAGGTACCTTGCTAAAGGAGAATCTAACGCCAGAGGAATTGTATGAGACAGTAGAAAAAATGATTGATGTCTATTCCGAAATGGGGAAAAAACGAGAGACATTTTATAAATTTTTCAAACGAATTAGAAGAGAGGAATTTATGGAGATTTAGTGACGGGTTTCAGATGCCTTTAATACTAGTAACAATAGAAACAGGAAAAGCGTATAGCCTTTATCCTGTTTTTATTTTTAGCTGTTTCGACAGCTCTTTTTTATTTCTAGAAGGACACTCCGTCAATCAACTGGAGATATATGTTAAAATCTAATTAACAGTACACTGCTAAAATGTAAAAATAAGTATGGGGTAGAAGGGGTGGTAGTAATGAAGAAGCTTTTCATATTAGTATTCATAGCTGTTTTAATTTTGTCGGCTTGCAATCCAACAACGTTAACGTTTAGAGAAATTGAGAATGTCCCTAAGTCGGTACAAGAAAAAATAGACCCCAAATATAAACTTCAATTAATAAATGAAGGTGAGGAAGGTTCTTATCTAATTTTCCATTCCAATGGTGATGTAGAAACGGCTATAGAAACAGAAGGAACTACATTAATAATCAAGTTTAATGTAGAAGCTAACCCACAAGATACCGTTGTAAAGCAACATACCTATTACTACACGACAGGCCCTAAATTGGATACAATCGATATTTTTGTGAATGGGCAATCTACACCTATTGATATGGTGACGGTTGGTGCGGTTACGCAATAAGGAGGAACTTTAAGTATCCGGTTCCTTGCTTACAAGTTGTGTTTAGGAGAAAAAGAGCTGTCACTGCACTCTCCGTCCAGAAAATTCCAAACAAAATACGGTACAACAATGAACTTGAGGTGATGTTTGATGATATTAGTCAGTTCGTGTTTAGCAGGTTTAGAAGTGAGATATAATGGGACACATTGTTTAGATCAAAAGATTCGAAAACTAATAGAAGAGAAGAAAGCAATGACCGTATGCCCCGAACTACTGGGTGGCTTTTCAACACCAAGAGAACCTGCTGAAATTATCGGTGGTACTGGGGAAGATGTATTAGATGGAAAAGCGAAAGTCATTGAAAAGTCAGGAAAAGATGTGACGGAATTATACATAAAAGGCGCTCATATCACCTTAAATATAGCAAAAGATGTGAATGCAACAATCGTTGTTCTAAAAGAATATAGTCCGTCCTGCGGCAGTTCCATGATTTATAATGGCCAATTTATTGGAGAGAAAATAACTGGGAATGGTGTTACAACAGCTTTATTAAATAGAAACGGCATCCAAGTTATATCAGAAAAGCAGTTTTCTGAGCAATTGGGGATGTAGGGGCCTCCTTAGTTTCTTCCTTCCGATTTGGACGATAGAAGAGTAGGACGCATATGTTTCTAGTTGCTCACTTTAGGCATGTCAGTTTTCCTCTATTTTCTGTTTCATAGTTAAAACTTGCCGATTTCATGACGACTTTCTATTCAAAATTGAAAAAACATTTGAAATATTTGAAATCTATACTAAAATAACTCTATCAATGGGAGAGAAGGGTTATCAGTGTGGATTATCGCAGCAGTAGTCACAATGTTCTGTTTCGGCACTAATAATTTTATTTTTAAAGCGACATCGAAAACAGGACTTTCTAAAGTACATTTGCAATTTTTCTTCAACTTGACTGCGTTTTTCATCATGTTGGGATATGGGTTAATCAAAGGATTTTCTGCATTTAATGCATTAACGATTGTATTAGGTGCGTTGATTGGAATTTTAAACGCAAACGGGAATATTCAAATGTCCAAAGCCTTTGAAAAAGGACCAGGAAGTATAACATCTCCGTTAATTAGTACGAATACGGTGATTCCGATACTTAGTGCAGCATTAATTTTCCACGAGCATATTACGTTAATTCAATGGTTTGGCATCATTGTGATGCTTGCTTCTGCAGTGGTCATCCAATATACACCAGGTAATGGTGCTGTTAAAATCGATTATAAGCCTTGGATGGCTCACGTGTTACTCTCCATTGGATCTTTAGGCGTCCTGGGAGTGCTCATGATGACATCTACCCATTTACACATTGATTCCATTAATACACTTGTTTGCATGTATGCAGGTGGGGCAACGTATTTAATCGTCAATAGTTTCATTAAAAAGGAACAATGGCAGCCAACTGAACTGAAATTAGGCACACTGATTGGATGTATTAGTGTTGTTGGGTATAGTAGCTACTTCTTTGCCATTAATACAGGTATTGCAAGCATCGTCTTCCCAATCGTTAGCTTAAGCTGTTTAGTTGTCGTTCTCGGTAGCTGTTGGCTTTACAAAGAAAGACTCAAACTCTACCAAATCGTCGGAGTCATATCAGCACTAATTGGAATTGTAATAACGAAAATTTAGCATGGGACATGTATTCTGGTTTTTGTTCAAGTGATTAAAACTATTTAGTGTCCGGCACTCTATCTATTGAATAATAGGTAGAGTCAGTAGTATATATATTAAGCTATGTAAGATAACTCATCCGAGGTGCAAACTCAAGGATGAGTTATTTTTTGAGGTTATAATTGATGGCAGTCAAAGAGAATAGAGGGTTAGTTCCGTTTGTAGCTTTAGGTATTGCTGGATACCAACTTTTGTACGTATTCACTTAATAGGTAGTTGTTACGTTGACTTTATAATCTACTGAAATGTGATGAAAGGTTAGTGAAATCACATTAAATAAAGCTCCCTTTACTAATTTTGAAGGGAGCTTTTGAGGAATGAAATCCTATTTTCGATATTGGTTAGTATGATTGCATTGTTTGGTTTAACTGATCTGCTACTTCAGCTACCTTTAGGCCAATTTCTTCAATTTCTTTTAGTATCGCTGTGAAATTCATCATTTCTTCGTTAGTACGCTCGTTTTGTTTTTTACTTATAATACTTGCGGATAGAATTTCGTCAAAACTGCTCACCGTTTCTTGTACATTTTGATTCGCTGCAATTGTTTGTGAGTTGACGTTGTTGATTTCGTTGACGACATTTTCAATTTGCTTCGTTGTTGTACCTACTAAATTAGTTATTGTAGCGGAAGAAGCTTTTGTTTGTTCAGCTAATTTTTTCACTTCGTTCGCGACTACGGAAAATCCTTTACCATGCTCACCAGCTCTAGCAGCTTCAATTGCCGCATTGAGTGCTAACAGGTTTGTTTGATCTGCAATCGATGTAATAACCTCTACAATACTCCCAATTTCTCTTGAGTTTGTTTCAAGTTCACTAATGCTCGATTTAATGCCAGATACACTATCTTTTAAAATAGTAATTTGTTGAATGACTTGGTCTAACTGTTGACTTCCCATTTGAGAGATTTCTGTCGTTCGAATAGAAGATTGTAATCCTTCATCTAGCTCGGTCTTCATATCTTCTAAACGGGCAATCACATCTACTACAGATGTACCAGCTTCTTGCGACATTGCTGCCAATTCTTCAGTAATCGAACCGATGGATTGCTTCATTTTTTGTTTCGTTTGTAATTCTTGGGTCTCAATAGTGTTGATTTGTATTTCTTGTAAAGCAGATAGCACAAGTTGTGTTTCTAAACTGAAAATTTTACTGATAGAATAAGAAGCATGTGCTAAGCTTTCTTTATCTTCTTTAAACACTTCTTTTAATACATCTAGGGAATTTGTCATGAGAGATTGAAGGGTACAAAGATACCATCTAATTTCAACACCGGCTTCTAAATAATAATGGCCTAGTCTTTTTTTCGTTTCTACATATACATCATCAATAACCCCATTATAAAAACCAATGATATAATCTTTCGTACGCTCTATATCTAACCCTATTGGAGTCAAGTCAAGAACCCTACGTATTCCGTCAATCGGAGAATTATATAGTGGGGTAAAAATTTCATCAATGTTTTGTTCAATATATGGTTGTATAGCTTTCGCTACTGCGAGATCCTCTAAAGTTAGGTTGATGGAAGAAGCTTGTTCTAATACATGTTTTTGTTTGTTCAGATCCATTTTGACATGGTGAATATGTTTTTCGATTTCATTATGTAAGTATTTAGTTGTCTGTTTCCTTGTGAAAATGTTCATGACATCCCTGCTTTCAACTTTGTAATCGGTTTCTGAAACTATCATAATATAATAAGTTAAATAAGCATATATATAAAATGATTATTTGTAATAATATTTTGACTAATTAGCAAACGGATAAGGATGTGGGTATAACATGTGAATCATCATGTTTTCCCTAAGGTGAGTCAAATAGACTATTTAATGTGGAATCTTAAGTAGTAAATAGAATAGTTGATATCGACAAAGGAATTTAATTGATTGATTGGCAAAACCCTTCTGTGGCCTCAATTCAATGGTGGATTATTCATACTGTGCATTCTTGTAAAAAATACAGGGTATTAGTATAATGAAGTGAGAACTAGAGTATCTTAAAGTGACCAATTGATGGTTGCGCACCAATTGGTCAGTATATAATAGTCATGCCCTAAAAGGGGATTGGCTGCAATAAGTAAGTAACCCATTAGAGCGCTCAACTCAAGGATGGGTTATTTTTTATTTAATGATGAAAGTATAGATACGACCAATGCTGCTAATGCAACAGCAAACATCAATGCCTCATATACTGTCATTGCCTCACCCCCTATCTACAGAGGAGTAAGCCAACCACCACCCTTGAGCTTAAAACTATTATGGGTCAATTATAGCACATGTGTTCGTATTAATTGATTCCTTCTATTCTACTAATTGTAGTTCATAGGAGGTTATCTATTTTACTAAATTAAGTTGGAGATTCGACAACTGCTAGAAACAATAAGCGGCAAGAAATCATAAGAGGTGCAACATGAATTTAATAGAAAAACTAAAAGCAAAAAACATAAAAGTATTGGAAATTCCGAAATGGGGAGCGTACTTACGAAAAGAATGGGAGATCCACTACGCCCAACACCTTTCCACCGAAGAAAAAAGAGCGATATATATGTATGAGGAAGATGGCTTTTGCGGCTATCTGTGGCACTTTTTAGTTATAAAAAGAAAGATTGTCTAGAAGGAAAAGAGGGGGAGCAAGCATTTAACGACGTAGCAAAACAAAACTGTTTTATGTTCTATCAACATTCTGAAGACGCACTGCTGCTTGAGAATGCTCCAAACTTAAATACTGAAGATTTCGCGTCTGAAATCGGTACAGATCTATACATAGTAGACAAACAATTTCGCTGGACGTACGTATTAACCCACGAAACAGAATATTGCGGTCCGTATTTTTGTCTGAATGATAAGTAGCCCATCCTGAGTAATAACTCAAGGTGGGTTATTTTTTACCAAGTGAAGAGTGTGTTTAAAAGCACTTCAATAATGGAAGGAACTCCGAGAAAGAAATAAAGCCCATTTTTGAAGGGGATATAGGTCAAATGGTCTATCCACTATTATCCATTTTATTAATATTTTTCGCTTAGTAATATGATGGAAATTTGTTGTATTATTGAGGTTGATCATATATTTCTATCAAGAGAGGGCTGAACACCTTGTTTCGTAGTAAAGAAAATCCAAATCATATAGAGGGTATTAAAACCAAAAAATTAACAAAAGTCTATAACGTGAAAGAGCAAAAGATTGTTATCGATTATTTAGATGCCCAATATGGTCAGTTGAATGGTAAGGAAGTCCTTTTGGATGAAGACAATATTTTGAGTACTTCTAAAGATATTTTAAAAGTATTTATAAATCATACAACGAAGTATCAGCCACTACCAACACACATCACAATTTCAACTGAAATGAATGAACCTAATCAAGAAGCTATTAAAGCAAATAACATGCAAAACAAACTGTCATTAATAGCTAAAGAACCACGATATATATTAGATGAAATCTATCTGCCTCCTAGTTCAAAACAACAAATTATAAGGGCGTTATCAATTGTAAAGTATAGTGACAAGTTACGTAATGAATGGGGACTAGGTTCGGTTATGAAAGAGGGGAGGGCTTCTGTATTAAACTTCTTTGGACCACCAGGAACAGGGAAAAGTATGACAGCCGAAGCGATTGCAAACTATCTAGGGAAAAAAGTGATCACTGTCAACTACGCACAATTAGAATCCAAATATGTTGGTGAAACACCGAAAAATATCCAAAAATGCTTTGAAGAAGCTGAAAATCATAACACAATATTAGTTTTTGATGAGGCCGATTCATTTCTAGGAAAAAGATTAACCAATGTTACACAATCGGCAGATTACGGAGTAAATGTCACCCGCAGTGTCATGCTAATGGAATTGGAACGCTTCACTGGAACTGTTATTTTCACAACGAATCTATTAACGAACTATGACCAAGCCTTTAAGCGGAGAATATTCGCGAATATTGAGTTTACATTGCCTGACCGAAACGGTAGAGAACGTATTTGGAAAACACATTTACCAGAATCTTTACCACTACAGCCAGAACTAACAACGGATTGGCTTGCGGAAAAATTTGACCATGTTTCAGGAGCAGATATTAAAGACATCGTTTTATATGCAGCTGTAAATTGTTTAAATCGAAACGACGAGACAATTAGTAAACAAGATTTTGAGGATGCTTATTCTTATATCCAAGCGCGTTATATAGATGACAGCAAACTATCAATCAAATCAGAAGTAATTTCAGAAGAACAATATAAGAAAGAAATGAACCTCTGAGGTGTTCTATGCTAACTAAAATAATCCAAACATATCAAGATAAAAAACTGCAGGTTATTAGCAAATTTTCAGATGCAAACTATGATGTCTTAGAAGAAGCTTACTTTTTAGATGATGGATACATCCGAGGGAAAATGACACTTTTAAAACAAGAGTATAAAAGATTAGAGAAGGAAATCGAGCTCTTGATTCAATATGACAAAAAAGACGACTATAACAAAATGAAAATAAAAGCGCTAATTGAAGAAAAGGATGCAACCCTTATGTCTATGGCTTTCCTTTCATCAAACAGTTTCAACAGTCTAGATTTTGCAATTCAGTGTATCCAACATGTAAAAACGAATTTCTCTCTTTGTTTAGAGGCTCTTTATCACTTTAAGGAAAATAAAGAAGAGTTAGCATTCGAATGTTTTGAAAAATACTTCACTATTCATAGTGAGCCACTTCCACATTATTTAATTAATAAAGTATACGGGTCACTATTAATGGAAAAATCAATGCTTAAACAGGCAACCATTTTTCTAAGAAAGGCTGTTGAAACGAAACCGGAAGACAAAGCATTACATAACAAGCTCATTCAAATCTATGAAACAAATGATGATGTAGATCAAGCAAGTGTACACAGAACAATTCTAACTCTATTAGGAAGTGATGAATAATGGAATCCACAAGTTTTCAAAAAAAGAATGGAACTATATCTTCTATTAGGACAAGCATTGGGAGTGGCAACAGTAAGGTAAGTTTAACAAACTATACAAATTCTACTAGAGGTGGCGTGACTTTTCGTACAAACACAATCACTTCTCGTATCGATAACCAAGGGCAATGCATCAGTACAGGTTTTAATGCAGGGAGAAAAATGACTTATATCGGTAGTCATAACCAAATCACTAATCGAATTACCCCATTTTAATAATAGAAGGATTGGAAAAAAATGATGGATAGAAGTTTGTTTACACACCCACTCGAAGAAAAAGTTTTAGATGACATGTTAGAAGCATTAAAACTGAAAGACCAAATAGAAAACTATTACATCCGTTATGAAGAGAAAAAAAGAAGACCTGATTTGTTGGGTAAAACATTGCGAGTGAGCCAAAATCAGCTTCCAAGGATCTATAAAATAGCTCAAGCGATTGAAAAAAAGACAAATTTGCCAATACCTGAAATGTTTGTATATGAGGACTTTTATTATGCTATTGAAAGTAAGGGTATGGAAAAGCCATGGATTGAAATATCTGCAACATTAATTAACGATTTTACGGACCAAGAAATCGAATTTATGTTAGCAAGGGAAGTTTTTAAGGTTCATTATAAACAAACCTACTATAACACGTTGATGCTTCAGTCTTTGGATGCGCTAAGTAAAGGGCTTATCCCATTAGGTGATGGAATTGTTGAAGATGTTGCAAAGGTTATTTATTACCGTTGGAGTCGAGTGTCTAACTATGCGGCAGATAGCTTTGGATATGTAGTATGCCAAAACTTAGAGGCTGCATCACAAGCTATTTTAAAAACAATCTTTAATAGTGTTTTACTAGCGAAAAATGCAAATCTCAAAGAATACATAAAGCAGGCAGAGTTTATAAACGAACTACATGACCCAATATCCGAAGCAACAAAAAGCGATGAACAATACCCATACGGACCGTTCCGTATGAAATATCTACTAGCATTTGCAACGTCAGAAAGAGCAATGAAAGCAAAACGATTGATGACAAAGGAGGATGAATAATGAGTATATTAGGCGCATTAGGATGGATTTTATTAGGTGCAGCTGCTACAGGAATTCTAGTAACCTTTTGGGATGAAATCCGCCAATGGCTGAATCATGTGGCAGCAGATGCAGTGGAGAAAGTATTTGGCTATAAAGCAAGACAAGCTATGCTTAAAGCTATAGCAAAAGTTGACCGTGTAATGGACAAAGTCAGAAATAAGGCAACGGTCTATACAAAGAAAGACCCACTAGATACACATCTAATAAAAACAGATATTATCGCAGAGGCGGATATTTATGAAATTGACCAACGAATCTTAGATGAAATACGAAACAAGGGGTCGCTTGTTCAAGAGTTTGAATATAAGGGATGAAGATAAGTGGCGTTTAAAATTGTAAATCAAACCGTTACAACTGTAGTCGACAAAGATCCTAACGTATACGTTAAGAGGGCTGAGTCTGCCTTAAAAAAACGTGACTTTACTGAAGCCATAAAAGAAATGGATCAAGCCATTCAATATGCACCAAGCAGTAAAAAAATCGACTATATATTTGAAAAGTTTAAAGTATATGAAGCTATTGGGAAGAATCAAAGTTGTATTGGATTTTTAAAATCAAATATTAAAGGGCTTTATGGACATTTATCATTATCAGAGTTTTACCGGGTACTAAAAGTAATGAAGTTAAATGGAATGGATATGAAAGGCGTCCTATCCGCAAATCATATTCCAACAGTCCTTGCTGAAACATACAGTAGAAGTTCTAGCACATCAATGGAATATTTTATGAATTGTGCTAGAGAATATAAAACTTCAAACAAATATCCTAGTGCGTTACAATGTCTTGAAATTATTGAGACGTTTTATAAATATAATGTAGATGTAAATTTCTATCGCTTAAAAGCTCAAATTTACCTTGCTCAAGGTGTTAAACATAAAGCACTAGACAATTACGTGCAAGCTACTAAACTACCCGATGCAACAGCTGAAGTGTATGTTGATATTGTAAACTACTTCCTCAATATACAGAAAGCGCCTGAAGCAAAAATTTGGGTTGAAAAAGGGTTGAAAAATTTTGAGTCAGACCAAAAGCTTCTCTATATAAAATCTGATTTACTATACAAAGATAAAGATTACGAGAGTGCTTTAGCACATGTAAATACATTACTATTAATAGAATCGTTCAATCCAAAGGCACTTTATTTGAAAGGTCTTATATACGATGAAATGGGCAAATACTTTAGAGCCGATAGAACTTATAAAAAGGCAGTATTACAAGACCAACAGTTGATTCCACCAGAAAGTAGAGCAAGAACACGCTATCTAAATAAAATGAAAGCAATTAGCATTATGATAATTGCTGTAGTTGTCGCTTGTATTATAGGACTCTTCATACTATTTAAAAGCGGTGTATGGAAACCAAGTGTTAGTGCGAACATCTATATTCAAGATGAAGTGATCTTAGGTGAAACGGTTGATGTTTCCTATAACTATCATTATTTCCCGTCCTTTGCCAAAGAACCTACGTTTCAACTAGTCGTCGACGATCCACAAATTGCTAGTCTAGATAGCAATGGGAATCATATTACGGGTTTAAAAGAAGGAGAAACAACAGTTCGGTTAATTTCTGATTCTAAAACTGTAGAAATTACTCACATTGAAGTCGTCGATCCGGAAGTGATTTTCCTAGAAACTTCAATCGAGAATAATAAATTAGAAGTTGGAGACATTGCACAACTGTCCACTTCTATTAATATGGACCACATAAACGCGAATGATTCGGTGGCTACCTACTCATCAGACCATCCTGAAATTATTTCTGTTAATGAAAATGGTGAAGTTGAGGCTTTATCTGTAGGTGTAGCTATGATTACGGTGACGGCTGGTGAAAAAAGCGATAGTCTGCTGATTGAATCTTATGCAAAGGTCAAGGAAATAGTCGTCGACTTACCGGAAGTTACGAACATCAAAACAGGAAGCACTTTCGACATTCCGATAACAGTTGAAACTTTACCGGTTAGTGAAAGATATTTACCTTTAACATTTGACTCATCAAATCCTTCCGTGGCTTCAGTAAATGAAGCAGGAGAAGTAACTGGATTAAGTGAAGGGGATGTTGAAATTAGCATCTCATCATACAATGGAATAGAAAAAAAGATAAAGTTTTTCGTTACAGATAGACTGGAGATTGGGAAACTTGACAATTTAAAAGCAAATTATAACAAGGTTTCCCAATCGATTACATTATCGTGGGATTTTGAAAATCCTTATCATCATAACGTAAAGTTTAAAGTAGCCGGATCTTCTTATTACGATGGTAATTATCGTGATATTACAACTACAAATGATAATAAAGTTGAAATCTCTGTTACAGATCAAATGATAGGGCGTTACTGGTTAAGTGTCGAAGCAGAAGTGGACGGTGAAACTGGTTATGACACTACAATAGACTTAGTAATACCAGCACCAGAAGATAAAGTTGAAACTGTTGATGATATACCAACAGCCGAAGTTATACTAACGCCAGATGACATTAAAGAGAATCAAGAAGTAAAAGCTATGTTAAATCAGCTAAACAGTGTAGTAGGTCACTGGAAAATGACAACGTATAATGGAAATGGTAAAAATGCAATAGAATATGCTGTCATCAATAGTAATCAAAATGTCGAGGAAAATGCCTTTATGGTGTATTTGCTAACGAAAGAATGGGGCTCTACATTTAAAACCTATTATTCCGAATACAATCTTCGAAATGGGTATATAGAAATAAGCGGAAATAACATTTATGATTCCAATGGGGATTATATTACTGTTCTTAATTCAAATAAATTTTCATTTACAAGAACAGTTATTTCTGAGAAGAGGACATATACCTTCGAAAGAATTCAAAAGTCAGAAATACCAGAAGAATATTTACGCAGTACGGGCGTATATCCTTATCCATAAAATTGGGATAAGGAAGCAGTTTTTACTCAACCTGTATGGTAGCAGGGATGATGCATGGCGAATGTAATCAATCACTAATAGCACTACATATATAAAAGCAGCACAAGCTATTTACTTGCCTGTGCTGCTAATGGTGCTTATTCGATATGCTGGGACTTTCCTTTTTTACGTTTTCTCCAAATCGCAATTAAAATAAAGATGACAAGAATACTTGCTACTACTGCAATCCAAACTTTTGTCATCGTTTCCTTTTTACCTTGGTCATAATACTCCTGATAGAGCTTATCGTTATTATTTTGAAGTAAATCTGATGGTGGATTGTATTCAGCTAAACTTTGCCCCATTTTATAGGCTTCACCGAGCAATGCATCCACTTCATCATTAGCGTGAAAACCTTCTTCAAACGCCGCTTTCAATTGGGTGATTTGTTCGTAAACTTGTGGAATAGTAAGTGTTTTATTAGTAAAGGCAGATTCGTAACCATTACTGTAGGCATTTTCCTTTGCTTCTTTGGTTAATTCTTGATAGCTAATTTCTAATCTATCTATTAAAGTTTGTGGAAGACTATCTGGATAAGTCAGTGGTGTAAAGTTAGATGCTGCTTCTTCCACATCTTGTAACCATCTTTTCTCCTGAGCTTCAAGAAATCCTTCTTCATATAACTTTTTAGCTTCAGAGGAGCCTAAGTATGGATCAGGTATTGTTAGCTCATCACTAGCTAGCCCATCTTGATAACCTTCTGCAGAAGCGTTTTGAATGAGTAGCTCTGTTTGTCTTCGATTGTAACCTTTGTCATATCCAGCTTTATACCAATTGTATTCAGAAGTTGAGAATTCCAAAAATGTATCGGGGTTATAGGTTGTTGCTGAATAGCCGTCACTTTCCCCAATGGCTTGAATATTCTCAGCCAATGCACTTTGATTTTGTTGATAGTCATTTACACCATCAAGGTCATGATCTTGATATTCTTCAATTGGTGTTGAATTGGAGCTTTGTGAATCACTGTATCCATTATGACAATGGTAATCCCCAGTAGAATGGTTAGTATGACAACCAGATGAATCCGTTCTACCGCTATGTGCATAAGTCGTATTACTTTGCATGAAACCTGCAATTATCAATAATAAAAGAGAAAACAGCATTGGAAGTTGTTTTTTCATATTAGCCTCTTTTCATTTAATAGAATCAATAGTCCATTACTCATTATAGTTACTGACAATATTAATTCTATAGTAGATAAATGGTAGGCTGTGCTGATGGATGGAACTACGCAACATAGATTGTATGTAATGTAAAATTCATGCAACATAAGGCTACGAAAAGAAGTTCAACACTACAGGGTGTAATGATGGAACATACCAATTCCTTTAAAAATCATATTCACCCAAAATTACACGTCAAATAGTTCTTTTGAATATGTTAAGGTATACATAACAATTAGAGAAATTAGCTAGGGGGATTCACTTGTTTAGAGAACCGTTGTCACAAGAAGAAAGAAGTCAATTACTAGAAACCGTAACTGAACAACAAAGGGATTTTTTGAACCATAAAGTAAAGCGCGGTCGCGAAACAATCTTCGCTAATTTCATGTTATCTGAAAAAGTACATGCTATTATGTCTGCTGATGATATTGAATTACAAGAAAATGAGCTTGATGTCGTCGATTGGAAGATTGTTCATTATGATGATCATGGTTTAGGTAATCGTCATGGCAAATGTGCGTGTGGAAGATCGCTGAGATATGAGTTTACCGTACAACATTTAAAGACGAAAAAAACGATTACATATGGGAAGGATCACTTAGCCCAATTTTTAAATTTAAACGTTAGTGATATTGATGCGGTTATGAATAACTTACGAGTAGTGGATTTCGAACTAGATGAGCTTTTATGCAAAATCAAGCATGATGATTATGGCTATGAACTCGTTGATGAGCTTGAAGGGAAAATAGAAATTCCAAAGGATATTCAAGAACATGTTAATGCGGAGATTCCCTTATTAAATCGCCAAATTAGAAGATTAGAAAAGCAAATTCAACAATTTGAAACTGAAGAGGCGAGTAAAAGACACCAAGCCCTTACAACAGAAAGAAATGAAAAACAGGCTGCTGAACAAAAAGCGAGAAATGAACAAATCGAAACGTATCTGAAAGCAAAAAAGCTGATCCAACAACGATTTGAAATAGAATTGAAAGAAAAACAAACAAAACAACAACAAGTAATGGATGCGGTCAATCAACAACTTCCGCCCAATGCGCATCTAGGGGAAATGGCTTTCGCCTTTATCCAAAACGGTATCACGAGTGCAACAGAAATTAGTCATCTCATAAGGGATTACTATAATGTTGATAAAAAAGTTTCGACTAGTGCTAATCAAAGGCCATATATTTACATGGAGGTTTTACATTCATTAATGGCATATACAGATCAAGGCTATTTAACATTTGATGAAGAAGCTTCAAGTATTGAGGATTGTATTTTCTATATGAATGAAGAAGGGCCAATAGTGAAAACTACTGAAGACACCCCTACTGAATTTCAGGCGACACTATTCTAGTAGGGGATGGTGGAGATGTTCCTTTCCAATCGCTTTGATAATAGTAATTCTCTAAATACAAAAAATAACCCATCTGAGTTGCGACTCTAAGATGGGTTATTTTTATGGTTGCTTGCAAGTGTCGATAAATTTATTATTATTCAAACAATCACGTGAATAGGTTATTTGTCCATTGTAAAATCGCTTTCGTAAACTTTTTGAAATCATCGATATGTTTTTCTAATATCGCTTGTAAAATTTCTAAACTTAAGGCTTGATAATCGTGAACCGCAATGTTTCGGAAACCGATCATATTATGAATATGCATGAATATCAAATAAGGATCGGTTCCATTACGAGTCCTTACATCCATTAGTACCATAACACTACAATGATCCCAATCAATAACAGCCCCCAAATAAAACAAAATAGTTTAAATAAAATAATTTTAAAGCGATCAGAGAAAAACTTCTCAGCTACCCATGAAATAGCAATAACCAGTAAATCAAGTAAAATAAACGTATCTGTCCCTAACAATGGGTCATCCATTTCATCGTACTTCTTAAACATTGTAAAAACTATAAATAGCCCAAATTGTTAATACAATGGTGACGATCATTAATACTATTTTTTCCATTTTCGCATTCCCTGTAGGATAAATTAATTCTAATTTATATTGAATTGTCCTCTTTAAGATGGTTATCCTCCTTGCGTGTTAGTAGATATTTAGTAGGTTCACCAACAGTTTGTGCATATTGTATAGTAGAAACATTGTATTTAACCAACATAGTTTACTAAGCAGTTAAGGATTGATAATAGAATATATATTAGAGCATTGAAGATAAGGAGAACTTGAAGAACTGCTTGTCAGTTTGAATTATTACTTATAGAGAAAACACTATATCAAAACGAGTAAAATGAAGAATTGAAGTAAGAAATGAAAGCTCTTCATTATTAATATCATGTATACATCCCATGGTGTTTAGAAACCTATTATCAACTTTTTAAATATCTATCCCACATTTCAAATTTAGAGCTAGATACCTTAATAAAATCATTTTTATATTTTTAGTTGACATCTATTCATATAATTGATATTCTAATATAGCTGTCGCTAAGACATCGTAAATAAATTAACCTTAATATAAAAGTGTTGACAGTTATTTGTTATGTTGGTATAATAAAGTTCCTGTCAAATGATAGGGTGTTTATTTGAAAAATAAATATTATAAAAAGTAGTTGACGAAACGTTACTATCTTGATATAATAAAATTCCTGTTGCGAAAACGGCAGGGAGTGAACCTTGAAAACTGAACAACAAAACGTTAATGAATTAAACGTTTCTATTATAAGAAACAAATTTTGGACATCAATTTTGATGCCAGTAGAATTTTGAGCTAAACTCAAATTCGCCATTTTATGGAGAGTTTGATCCTGGCTCAGGACGAACGCTGGCGGCGTGCCTAATACATGCAAGTCGAGCGGACTGATGGGAGCTTGCTCCCAGATGTTAGCGGCGGACGGGTGAGTAACACGTGGGCAACCTGCCCTATAGTTGGGGATAACTCCGGGAAACCGGGGCTAATACCGAATGATACAATTTAACTCCTGTTAGATTGTTGAAAGATGGTTCTGCTATCGCTATAGGATGGGCCCGCGGCGCATTAGCTAGTAGGTGAGGTAACGGCTCACCTAGGCGACGATGCGTAGCCGACCTGAGAGGGTGATCGGCCACACTGGGACTGAGACACGGCCCAGACTCCTACGGGAGGCAGCAGTAGGGAATCTTCCACAATGGGCGAAAGCCTGATGGAGCAACGCCGCGTGAGTGAAGAAGGTTTTCGGATCGTAAAACTCTGTTGTAAGGGAAGAACAAGTACAGTAGTAACTGGCTGTACCTTGACGGTACCTTATTAGAAAGCCACGGCTAACTACGTGCCAGCAGCCGCGGTAATACGTAGGTGGCAAGCGTTGTCCGGAATTATTGGGCGTAAAGCGCGCGCAGGCGGTCCTTTAAGTCTGATGTGAAATCTCGCGGCTCAACCGCGTGCGGTCATTGGAAACTGGAGGACTTGAGTGCAGAAGAGGAAAGTGGAATTCCAAGTGTAGCGGTGAAATGCGTAGAGATTTGGAGGAACACCAGTGGCGAAGGCGACTTTCTGGTCTGTAACTGACGCTGAGGCGCGAAAGCGTGGGGAGCAAACAGGATTAGATACCCTGGTAGTCCACGCCGTAAACGATGAGTGCTAAGTGTTAGGGGGTTTCCGCCCCTTAGTGCTGCAGCTAACGCATTAAGCACTCCGCCTGGGGAGTACGGTCGCAAGACTGAAACTCAAAGGAATTGACGGGGGCCCGCACAAGCGGTGGAGCATGTGGTTTAATTCGAAGCAACGCGAAGAACCTTACCAGGTCTTGACATCCCGCTGACCGCTATGGAGACATAGCTTTCCCTTCGGGGACAGCGGTGACAGGTGGTGCATGGTTGTCGTCAGCTCGTGTCGTGAGATGTTGGGTTAAGTCCCGCAACGAGCGCAACCCTTGTTCTTAGTTGCCATCATTTAGTTGGGCACTCTAAGGAGACTGCCGGTGACAAACCGGAGGAAGGTGGGGATGACGTCAAATCATCATGCCCCTTATGACCTGGGCTACACACGTGCTACAATGGACGGTACAAACGGTTGCCAACTCGCGAGAGGGAGCTAATCCGATAAAACCGTTCTCAGTTCGGATTGTAGGCTGCAACTCGCCTACATGAAGCCGGAATCGCTAGTAATCGCGGATCAGCATGCCGCGGTGAATACGTTCCCGGGCCTTGTACACACCGCCCGTCACACCACGAGAGTTTGTAACACCCGAAGTCGGTGAGGTAACCTTATGGAGCCAGCCGCCGAAGGTGGGACAGATGATTGGGGTGAAGTCGTAACAAGGTAGCCGTATCGGAAGGTGCGGCTGGATCACCTCCTTTCTAAGGATATTTAACGGAATTCAAGCCTTGGGCTTGAAACATTAACGTTTTGTGTTCAGTTTTGAAGGTTCAACGAAAAGCGTAGAACGCTCGTTTAACTCGATAGACTACTGGAGGCATCGAACAAGAATGCTTGCATTCGTAGTGAGATGGCGAAGTAGGCGTACGAGTTAGCGTTCGGAGCTAGACATTTGAATACTTCTATTAGATTGTTCTTTGAAAACTGGATAAAACGACATTGAAACATATTTTTAGTTCAAGAATTTTATTGTAAGTCTAAATCTTCTCTTTATGAGAAGTAATAACTTTTAGGTTAAGTTATTAAGGGCGCACGGTGAATGCCTTGGCACTAGGAGTCGATGAAGGACGGCACTAACACCGATATGCCTCGGGGAGCTGTAAGTAAGCTTTGATCCGGGGATTTCCGAATGGGGGAACCCACTATGCGTAATGGCATAGTATCTTCACGTGAATTCATAGCGTGTTGAAGACAGACCCAGGGAACTGAAACATCTAAGTACCTGGAGGAAGAGAAAGAAAATTCGATTCCCTGAGTAGCGGCGAGCGAAACGGGAAGAGCCCAAACCAAGAGGCTTGCCTCTTGGGGTTGTAGGACACTCCTTTGGAGTTACAAAAGAATGAATTAGACGAAGCGACATGGAAAGGTCCGCTATAAGAGGTAACAGCCCTGTAGTCAAAAGTTCATTCTCTCCGGAGTGTATCCTGAGTACGGCGGAACACGTGAAATTCCGTCGGAATCCGGGAGGACCATCTCCCAAGGCTAAATACTACCTAGTGACCGATAGTGAACCAGTACCGTGAGGGAAAGGTGAAAAGCACCCCGGGAGGGGAGTGAAAGAGAACCTGAAACCGTGTGCCTACAAGTAGTTAGAGCCCGTTAATGGGTGATAGCGTGCCTTTTGTAGAATGAACCGGCGAGTTACGATTACGTGCAAGGTTAAGTTGAGAAGACGGAGCCGCAGCGAAAGCGAGTCTGAATAGGGCGAATGAGTACGTGGTCGTAGACCCGAAACCAGGTGATCTACCCATGTCCAGGGTGAAGGTGAGGTAACACTTACTGGAGGCCCGAACCCACGCACGTTGAAAAGTGCGGGGATGAGGTGTGGGTAGCGGAGAAATTCCAATCGAACTTGGAGATAGCTGGTTCTCTCCGAAATAGCTTTAGGGCTAGCCTCGTGATAGAGAATACTGGAGGTAGAGCACTGTTTGGACTAGGGGGGCATCTCGCTTTACCGAATTCAGACAAACTCCGAATGCCAGATATTTATACACGGGAGTCAGACTGCGAGTGATAAGATCCGTAGTCAAAAGGGAAACAGCCCAGACCACCAGCTAAGGTCCCAAAGTAATCGTTAAGTGGAAAAGGATGTGGCGTTGCTTAGACAACCAGGATGTTGGCTTAGAAGCAGCCATCATTTAAAGAGTGCGTAATAGCTCACTGGTCGAGTGACGCTGCGCCGAAAATGTATCGGGGCTAAACGATTCACCGAAGCTGTGGATGGACATCTTTGATGTCCGTGGTAGGAGAGCGTTCTAAGTGCGTTGAAGTCAGACCGGAAGGACTGGTGGAGCGCTTAGAAGTGAGAATGCCGGTATGAGTAGCGAAAGATGGGTGAGAATCCCATCCACCGTATGACTAAGGTTTCCTGAGGAAGGCTCGTCCGCTCAGGGTTAGTCGGGACCTAAGTCGAGGCCGATAGGCGTAGACGATGGACAACAGGTTGATATTCCTGTACCACCTCCCCGCCGTTTGAGTAATGGGGGGACGCAGTAGGATAGGGAAAGCGCGTCGTTGGTTGAACGCGCCCAAGCAGTAAGGCGTGGAAGTAGGCAAATCCGCTTCCTGTAACGTTGAGCTGTGATGGGGAGCTCTTTTAGAGCGAAGTTCCTGATTTCACACTGCCAAGAAAAGCCTCTAGCGAGGCGGGAGGTGCCCGTACCGCAAACCGACACAGGTAGTCGAGGAGAGAATCCTAAGGTGTGCGAGAGAACTCTCGTTAAGGAACTCGGCAAAATGACCCCGTAACTTCGGGAGAAGGGGTGCTCTCGAGAGAGAGCCGCAGTGAATAGGCCCAGGCGACTGTTTAGCAAAAACACAGGTCTCTGCAAAACCGTAAGGTGAAGTATAGGGGCTGACGCCTGCCCGGTGCTGGAAGGTTAAGAGGAGGGGTTAGCTTACGCGAAGCTCTGAATTGAAGCCCCAGTAAACGGCGGCCGTAACTATAACGGTCCTAAGGTAGCGAAATTCCTTGTCGGGTAAGTTCCGACCCGCACGAAAGGCGTAACGATCTGGGCACTGTCTCAACGAGAGACTCGGTGAAATTATAGTACCTGTGAAGATGCAGGTTACCCGCGACAGGACGGAAAGACCCCGTGGAGCTTTACTGTAGCTTGATATTGAATTTTGGTACAACTTGTACAGGATAGGTAGGAGCCTGAGAAATAGGAGCGCCAGCTTCTATGGAGGCGTCGGTGGGATACTACCCTGGTTGTATTGAAATTCTAACCCGTACCCCTCATCGGGGTAGGAGACAGTGTCAGGTGGACAGTTTGACTGGGGCGGTCGCCTCCTAAAAGGTAACGGAGGCGCCCAAAGGTTCCCTCAGAATGGTTGGAAATCATTCGTAGAGTGTAAAGGCACAAGGGAGCTTGACTGCGAGACCTACAAGTCGAGCAGGGTCGAAAGACGGGCTTAGTGATCCGGTGGTTCCGCATGGAAGGGCCATCGCTCAACGGATAAAAGCTACCCCGGGGATAACAGGCTTATCTCCCCCAAGAGTCCACATCGACGGGGAGGTTTGGCACCTCGATGTCGGCTCATCGCATCCTGGGGCTGTAGTCGGTCCCAAGGGTTGGGCTGTTCGCCCATTAAAGCGGTACGCGAGCTGGGTTCAGAACGTCGTGAGACAGTTCGGTCCCTATCCGTCGTGGGCGTAGGAAATTTGAGAGGAGCTGTCCTTAGTACGAGAGGACCGGGATGGACACACCGCTGGTGTACCAGTTGTCTTGCCAAAGGCATCGCTGGGTAGCTATGTGTGGACGGGATAAGTGCTGAAAGCATCTAAGCATGAAGCCCCCCTCAAGATGAGATTTCCCATTCATTTGAAGTAAGATCCCTCAAAGACGATGAGGTAGATAGGTTCGAGGTGGAAGTGTGGTGACACATGGAGCTGACGAATACTAATCGATCGAGGACTTAACCAAAATTAACTTGAACGTATTCAATGTCTTTATCCAGTTTTGAGAGAATAAACTTCTTTCAACTAAATAGTGAAGTGATGATGGCAAAGAGGTCACACCCGTTCCCATACCGAACACGGAAGTTAAGCTCTTTAGCGCCGATGGTAGTTGGGGGCTTCCCCCTGTGAGAGTAGGACGTCGCTTCGCTTGTTTTATATGGAGGATTAGCTCAGCTGGGAGAGCACCTGCCTTACAAGCAGGGGGTCGGCGGTTCGAGCCCGTCATCCTCCACCATATTTGCCGGTGTAGCTCAGTTGGTAGAGCAACTGACTTGTAATCAGTAGGTCGTGGGTTCGACTCCTATCGCCGGCACCATTACTTGGAGGGGTAGCGAAGTGGCTAAACGCGGCGGACTGTAAATCCGCTCCTTCGGGTTCGGCGGTTCGAATCCGTCCCCCTCCACCATTTTTCGAGCCATTAGCTCAGTGGTAGAGCATCTGACTTTTAATCAGAGGGTCGAAGGTTCAAGTCCTTCATGGCTCATCAGTTTTTTATATAATATGCCGGGGTGGCGGAACTGGCAGACGCACAGGACTTAAAATCCTGCGGTAGGTGACTACCGTACCGGTTCGATTCCGGTCCTCGGCACCATTCAAAGATTCATGTATAGCGCCCGTAGCTCAATTGGATAGAGCGTCTGACTACGGATCAGAAGGTTGTGGGTTCGACTCCTGCCGGGCGCGCCAATACATACGGGAAGTAGCTCAGCTTGGTAGAGCACTTGGTTTGGGACCAAGGGGTCGCAGGTTCGAATCCTGTCTTCCCGACCATGTTAGAAATGTTAGAAATATGATAATAAGGGGCCTTAGCTCAGCTGGGAGAGCGCCTGCCTTGCACGCAGGAGGTCAGCGGTTCGATCCCGCTAGGCTCCACCATAATAACGGAGGCGTACCCAAGTGGCTGAAGGGATCGGTCTTGAAAACCGACAGGCGGGTTAAACCGTGCGTGGGTTCAAATCCTACCGCCTCCGCCATTTTACTTTTACCTAATTGAATATAAATAATATTATCGCGGGGTGGAGCACGACCGAATATACTTCGGAGCATTACTTCAGCGTAACGATTTTGCAATACTTCTTGAAATTGCTAAACAAAATCGGGACGGTGGATAGCACACACTGTATGCGTCAAATTTCTTTTAATTGAATATAAATAATACTATCGCGGGGTGGAGCAGTGGTAGCTCGTCGGGCTCATAACCCGAAGGTCGCAGGTTCAAATCCTGTCCCCGCAACCAAATGGTCCCGTGGTGTAGCGGTTAACATGCCTGCCTGTCACGCAGGAGATCGCCGGTTCGATCCCGGTCGGGACCGCCATTTAAAAATTATATATATGGGTCTGTAGCTCAGTTGGTAGAGCATTTGACTGAAGCTCAAAGTGTCGGCGGTTCGATTCCGTCCGGACCCACCATTTGCGGGTGTAGTTTAATGGTAAAACCTCAGCCTTCCAAGCTGATGTCGTGAGTTCGATTCTCATCACCCGCTCCATTTATACATAAGTTGTGGGCCTATAGCTCAGCTGGTTAGAGCGCACGCCTGATAAGCGTGAGGTCGATGGTTCGAGTCCATTTAGGCCCACCATAAAAATATTCCGAAGTAGCTCAGTGGTAGAGCAATCGGCTGTTAACCGATCGGTCGTAGGTTCGAGTCCTACCTTCGGAGCCATGGCCCGTTGGTCAAGTGGTTAAGACACCGCCCTTTCACGGCGGTAACACGGGTTCGAATCCCGTACGGGTCATAAAATGATAGTTTCATATTGTCTAGTGATGATGGCAAAGAGGTCACACCCGTTCCCATACCGAACACGGAAGTTAAGCTCTTTAGCGCCGATGGTAGTTGGAGGCTTCCTCCTGTGAGAGTAGGACGTTGCTAGACAGATTAAAACGACAGTATCCACTGTCGTTTTTTATTTATAATTAAAAGTTAAGCTTTCTGCCGAGCTGTTTCTAATCCATCGGTGCTTATAAAGCAAATATAAGTGATTTACTATAATTAATCATGACTATTAGTCTTTAAAAGAACAGAATGCCCTTTAACACATCATTCAAAAATTAAAAAGTAAATTCGAGTTGTTGATTGATTGGATGATCTTCAAGTAACTTTTTAAATTGATCTAAATCATAGCCAGGGAATATCGGATTCACTGGATAACCGGCTCTAATAAAGTTTTTGAGTAAAGTACAGCGATAACGTGGTTTTACATTTAACCCTCGTTTCATATCATGAATGTTCCCTAAAAAGATAAGTCTTTCTTTTGCTCGAGTAATGGCTGTATAGATCAATTTACTGTTAATTAAGATTTGAAAATAGGGGAGAATGAAAATGACCGTTTGGTATTCAGATCCTTGTGACTTATGTACTGTTAAACAATAAGCGAGATCTAATTGATTCAATTCCTCTTTGGAGTAAAATACGGGTGTATCGTCATCAAATTGAATAAATAACCCGCTTTCTTCCTCTTCCATTTCCTCAAAGACATCACTAACAACTCCAACATCTCCATTAAATACTCCCTTATCGATATTATTTTCTGTTTGAATTACCTTATCACCGACACAAAAAGAATACTTTTCATTTGAAAAAGACGTCTCATAGTATTCATCTTTATTCTGATGCGTTAATTGATTATTCAGTAGAGCTTTTTGTATAAATTGGTTAAGATTTATGACGCCAATTTCTCCTTTATTGTAAGGGCAAAGCACTTGGATTTCATGTAAATCATGACCCTTTTCTTGTGCTAACTGAAGGGTTTTAATTAAATTAGAGGGAATGTTCTTTTGATTCAAGTTAAGAAAGCTCATATCTTTATGTTTTGTATAGATAAGCTGTTCGACCTGTTCTAGTTGATTTTCTCTTATACTATTAGCTATCAAATGGATACTTGAAGAATCAGATTGTCTAAAAACAGTTTTAAGATGACTGACAGGAAGGGAATTCGATTCAATCATATCAATTAGTACTTTCCCAGGCCCTATAGATGGAAGTTGTTCAGGGTCTCCAACAAAGATAACTTTATCCTTTTTGTCTATATTCATAGATAACTTATAAGCAATCTCGATATCCATCATCGATGTTTCATCAATAATAAATAATCGGGGGATATCTGTAATTTCAGAGGTTGCTCCGTAAATATATCGATGAATAGTGGACGTTGCTCTACCCGTTACTTCTTCTAATCGTTTAGCTGCTTTTCCTGTTGGAGCTAATAGCTTGATTTGTGTATCGAATGCTTCTTCAGTTGTGATACCGTATATTTTTACATACAAATCGATTATTCCTTCGACTACCGTCGTTTTACCAGAACCGGCACCCCCTGTGATTATCAAAAGATTCTCAAAAACTGATGCAATTAAAGCGTCTTTTTGCGATGGGGAATATATAATCCGTTTTTCTTCTTCAATCAGTGAGATGAATTTTGAAATAGAATCTGTTACAATTTGATCTCTTTCAAAACCGGATTGTGCTTTTTTTACCAACCAATTACTGAAACTGATTTCTTGTTTCATCATTGAGCTTAATGAAATTCGATGCCCGATTTTAATAATTTGACCAAATTCATTATGTGATTTCTCCTCAATCATTTCGTTTAGAACTTTTCGAAAGTGTGACAGTAAGATTGAATAGCCGTTTTCCTTATTAAAATATTTATTTAGATTTCGATATAAATAATCTTCACCCGAATATGTATTGCCATTTTGCTTCATGTTGTTGATTAACATGTACTGAATAATTCCCTTAATTCGCACTGGATGGGTTTCTGTGATACCTAAATTAGCAGCGATTTTCTCTGCCCTTTTAAATCCAATACCACTTGATAAATTCATGAGAAGATAAGGATTGGCCTTGATGCTTTCAATCGTATGATCTCCTAGCTTTTTGAATATTTTCATGCCACTTTTTAAGCTAATCCCAATCGATTGAAAGAAGGGTGAAAATTGATGCAGTGCAAAATGTTCTAAAAGAGATTCTGCAGCCAATTCACAGTCAATGTTACTTAAACTTTTAACACTGTTAATGATTGTGGGTTCTTTAATAATCTCTAGTATGCAATCATTGCCTAACTGGTCAACGATTTTCTGTGCTTTCTTTGCACCAACTCCTTTTATAATGCCTGAACCTAAAAAAGAAACGGTATCTTCAACTGTTGTAGGTAAATCCCGTACATAATAATCTGCCAAAAATTGTTTTCCATGAGTAGGATGCTCGGACATATTCCCGTAGAAAGAATACGGTATCTGTTGTTCAATTGCTGGTAAAGGTGCTTTGCAAACAACAGTTAGTTCCTTTTCAACAATGGAAGTGGAACTGTCTTTCACTTCAACTTTAAAAATCGATAAAGGGTATTTTTTAGGGTTAGGGGATAGATAAATTAGTTGAGTAGGTATCCCCTTTATTAATAACTGATTTTCCAATTGCCTCACATCCTATGTATATTTATATTTGTAAAGCGATTATAAACATTTACCAATTATTGTGTCAAATAGTTTTTATGATTTTGTGTCAAAACACTTATCAAAACGATCGAATAGATTATTTTGTAAACTACTAGTTTACTTTGTGGTTTAATGGACTATAGTAGATAAAAATCATAATTTCATAAATATATAATTTCAAAAATTCATAATTAGAAGAGAGAAGTATAGAAAATTATATATGTTAAAAATTGGAAGTGTAAAATAGATTAGATAGTATAAGAAGGTGAGAAGGTTGCTAAGTAATAGACAAGAGATAACTATAAAAGAATTAATTGAAATAGAAGGGAATATTAAGATTCCTAAGTTTCATAGAGAATTTATTTGGGATGTAAATAGAAAAAAGTTATTCATAGATTCTATATTGAAAGAGTACCCAATAAATGAACTATATTTTATTCAAGATAGAAAACAAATCTATTGCATAGATGGATATCAAAGAATATCAACCATAATAGCTTTTAGTAGAAATGAATTTGAAACTTTAGAAGGAAAAGAATATAAGAATTTAGATAGTAAAATACAAAAGATCTTTCTTAACTATAAAGTGAATATAAACTATTTGAGTGAGAGTCAGAATATAGAAGAGATTTATTATAGATTAAATACATCTCTATTACTAAACGAGGATAACGTATTATATAGAAGTACATATACTTACGAAATACAAAAGCTTGCTGAACATCATTTCTTTAAGAAGCATTTTCCTAAGAGAAGGCAACTAGAGGGATATAAAGTAATTGAACAATTACTAACGGCAGTGTTCTTTCTAATTGTCGAAAAAGAGAACTATGATGACTATAAAGATCTCTCTTTAAAATCTTTAGATATCTTTATAGATAAAGTAATTAAAGAAAATATCATTCTAGATAAAAATAGAGTATTAAAAGTTTTGGACTATTTAGATATAATTTCTTATACTATTTCGGCAATAGATAAACGGAAAATCTATAATAAACTCGATTTAATTCCCTTATTTTTAGTCATAGATAAGATAATCCATAAAAACATTCAGATAAACCCGGTAAAATTCTCAGAGAAACTACTAGAAATCTATAGCAATCTAGAAAATGAATATGGTGAACTGAGATTAAAAGATACGAAATCAATTACTAATAATCTAAGAAGAACAGAGATTTTATATGAAGAGTTTACTAAAGTCGCTTCAATGAATTTTTAGGTTTATATATATCTAAAACTTAAGCACTCTTACATATTCTCGCATTCATGAATACTATAAAAATTAGAAAATCATTCATACATTTCATCTCCTGCATTTAAGGGATATTTGTTTGGATATGTGCTTAGAAAACCATTTTAACTTCAGTAAATAATCACCTAGGATCAAAAAATGGACTATGATTATGAAGAGTTGGTAATTTGAGTACTAAATTATGAAATGTAAATTTAAAATGAGTTTCATTTTTAATTGAAAATATATAGTTCAATTATTATAATTTGAAAAAATGGACTATTTTTAAATGTTGGTGGTGAAAAACGTAATGTATGAGAAATTATCTAAACTTTTTTATAAGTTACAACCGTCAGATTTTAATTGTGAATATGAAAAGAGAAAAAATAGCTATGGATCCTACTGTACTAGTTTAATGATAAAGGGTTTTAGAAAAGGGAAAATTACAAATGATCATTTTGAACTGTTTTATGTCAACACACCAGAATTAATGAATTTAAATAATGAGGTACTGGTAAATAGCTCCAAAATCTCATCTTTAGTAAGTAAGTTACCCAATTTTGTAATTCAACCTTATTTTAAAAAGTTAATTATTAATGAAGCGCAAAGTAATAACGAAATAGAAGGGGTAAGAAGTACAAAAAAGGAATTGAGTGAAGCTCTTAAAGAATTAGACAAATCCGAACCAAAGCATAAAAAATTTATAGGACTTATGAAAACCTACTTGCATATTGAAGAAATCGATCCATTTAATGAAGCAGAATCATTTAGAAAATTATATGACGAATTAGTTGCAGATGAAATTTCTGAAAAAAATAAGCCGGATGGAAAGCTATTTCGAACGGGTTATGTGGAAGTAAATGATGGAAATGAAACAACCCATATTGGAGTAAGCTCAGAAAATAATATTATTTTATTATTAAGCCAATTAATTGATTATTTAAATGACGAATCACATCCACCTTTATATCGCTATATGGTTGCTCATTATTATTATGAATATATTCATCCATTTTATGATGGCAATGGTAGAACGGGAAGATTGTTAGTAGGGAGCTATCTATCAAGATATTTAGAGAAGTATTCAGCTATTACGTTTTCATATGCAGTGAATAAGAATAAATCTAAATACTATAAAGCTCTCGAAGAGGTACCATCCCCATTAAATAAAGGGGAAATGACATTTTATTTAATTAGTATGTTACAACTTTTGTCATCCGGTCAGAAAAGTATTGTAGAAGATTTAGAAATCAATTTAATGAAATTAAAAAGAATAAAAGAATATCTATCATCAGATAAATGGAAAGATAAGGTGAATGAGAAGAATTTATTCTATATATTAATAACAATTAATGTATTTGTTCATGAAGAGATAGAACTCTCTACACAAGATTTTATTGAGTTATCTAAGAAATCAAGATATAAAATTAATCAGGGAATGCAATATTTAATTGATAACGGATATGCTGTACTATCAAGTAAAAATCCTAAAACATACAAGCTACGCAATGAATGCTTAGAAGAGGTTATTCTTTAAAAAAGAACTTAATAGAGAAACAAGAGTAAAAAAAGTTAATCCCTGAATCGTTACAATGAAAGTCTATGTTGTAACGATTTTTGTATTTAATGACTATATCATTAAAGTGTTGCATATAACTTATAAAAAAGTGATTTTTTTTAAAATTAGGGAGAGATTCTTATAGTATTTGAAAAATTATCAAAGCTTTTTTATAAATTAGATGCCATTTCTTATCAAACTGAATTATATAAACGGAAAAATAGTTATGCTAGCTATTTAACTTCTCTAACTATTCAGGGGTTCAAAAATGGAAATAAGACCAACGAAGAATTTGAATTGTTTTATGTTAATACTCACGAGTTAATGATGCTTAACAATTGTATATTAAAAAATAGCGCAAAGATATCAAGACTGATTAACAAATTACCGAGTTTTGTAAAAACAGCATATTTTAAAAAGATAATTATTAGCGAAGCCAAAAGTAATAATGAAATAGAAGGGATAAAAGTTACAAAAGAAGAGTTAAAATCAGTACTAGATGAGTTAGAAAAGTCAGAGATAAAAAATAAAATGTTTTTAGGTATGATGAGAACATATCGTTATATTGACCAGATCGAACCTCTTAGAGATATAAAAGAATTTAGAATATTATATAATAATGTAGTTTCAGATAAAATTAAATCAGTAGATATTCCAGATGGGAAACTCTTTAGGAATGGGTATGTAGAAGTTAATGATGGAAGTAAAAGAACACATATAGGGATAGAATCAGAAGAAAAAATTGTGGAGGCATTAACTAAACTTATTCATTATTTACAAGAGGACACTCATCCACTATTATATCGAATATTAGTGGCTCACTATTATTATGAATACATTCATCCCTTCTATGATGGTAATGGAAGAACCGGTCGGATTCTAGTTGGGATCTATTTAGCGAGATATTTGGAAAAGTTTACTGGAGTAACATTTTCGTATACAGTAAATAGAAACAAATCTATTTACTATGAATCTCTTGAAGAAATATCTTCTCCTTTAAACCAAGGTGATATGACCTGTTATTTACTCAATATGTTGAGTCTTCTCGCAGAAGGACAACAAGCACTAATGGAAGATCTAGAAATCAGTTTGCTGAGATTAGAAAGATTTAAAGAGAATTTGAAAACAGAAGAGTGGTTAGAGTGTGAGGATGATTATCATTTAATTTATTATATGGTCGTAATGCATCTATTTGTTGGAGATCGATATGCCCTAACCATTCAAGAATTAATGGATTTATCTTCCAAATCAAGATATCTTATTAATAAATCATTAGAATATTTGGAGAAAAAAGGTCTTATCGAATTAGTGAGTGAGAAACCAAAAGCATATAAACTAAGTGAAAAATATCTAAACACCCATGTGCCGATATAAACTAGTCATTGATCATTCATCATTCATTCTTTAAGAATGTGGGGGCAATAGTATCTTAATAAGGGGTAAAAAGGATATTAAACTAGGTAAAGAAATGATTTGAAAAATTTCTTACTATAAGTTTACATATTCTTTTTTTTATAAGGTAAGCAAAGAATGAATTGGCGATTTCTCCGTTATGTAATTACTATGCAATAATACTCATTTGGTATTCCGAATATACAGCACATGACTAAAACTAAGGTTAGAATCATAACATCTAAAATGAATAAAAGGTGGTAATCCGCTTGGCAGAAATAGAAGATTTCACAAAACTAGATATTCGAATTGGTACGATTATCGATGCAAAACCTTTTCCCGAAGCTAGGAAACCGGCTATAAAACTAGAAATTGACTTTGGGGAAATGGGCATTAAACAATCTTCAGCTCAAATTACACGAAGATATAATCCTGAACAACTGATAGGAACTCAAGTGGTTGCAGTAGTAAACTTCCCTCCAAGACGTATCGCAGGGTTTAAATCTGAGGTATTAGTATTAGGAGGTGTCCCAGAAGAAGGGGACGTGGTACTTTTAAAGCCAGATCAACCTGTTGCAAATGGAACACCTATAGCGTAGAAACCTGATATGGCAAAATACGAATAAGCGTGGATTAAACAAACACGCTTGCCGGAACGTTTGAAAGAAACAAAAAGCATGCTCATTTATGAATGAAACCTAAAATAGTAGAAACGAAAATAGAGGAATATTCAGAGCGAGACACGATTGCAAGGATTCTTGTAAATCGAACAGCCATTAGTACAATATAGGAAGAATCAGAGTAAATTAAAATGATCACTTGATGCGTCAACATCAAGCAGTCAACATAATAGTCGGTCCCTACAAAGGGGTTGGCAAACAGGATTGTATAACCCATCGGAGCCACTAACTCAAAGATGGGTTATTTTTTATGGTTTACTTTAGTAGTATTATACTGCTAAAGCTGTAAAGCTCTGCAAACATCAATGCATCAACTACTGACACCGGCAACACCCCGGTCATGCTCGATGCAGGTCATGCGGACGTTGCCACAGGACGTTACCAACATATATGTATCGCATCTTCTCATAAATTGATTGTTTCGTCTATTAAATTAGAGGAGATAAGTTCCAATTGGTTTGCCCCCTACAATTATTTAGCTTCAGTTAAAATTCTAAAAAGAATAATAGAACCCACTTAAGTTAATAGTATATAATTGGTATATGAATCTAAAATTCCCAGTATAGTAGTGTTGGATAGTCAACAATCATTCAATATGAATAGGGTAAAAAGCTTAATGAAAAAAATTAGTAATATTAGTAGCAACATTATCAAATGTACTGAAGGAGAGAGCTACCTTGGCTTTTAAGTTATTTGTGATAATATTACTTCTTTTCGTGATAGGAAACTTCATTTACTTTTTAAAATCACAATCAAATTACAATTTGCATCTTCGTACATTACGAAAAGGGCTTTATACTCTATATATAGGGGCACTAGGTTTAGGTATTCTATTTGACGAAATCAATCTAACCAATTGGCAATTTATATTAACTTTATCAGGCATCATTATATTTATTGATATTACTATTTTGTTAACACCTAGTATCTTGAAAGTGTTCAGCACAGAGTTTCAATATACTGATTATGTAGAAAACATCATTAAAACGAATGATAAAAGAGAAAAATCAACACTCGATCGTGTAAATACTATGTCTGAAATGATTCAATTAGCTGGGGAGGACTTCAGATATAACAGAAGTAATAACATTAACAGAACTGAGATTGAAGAGCTGGAAGAATACCTTCAACGATATTCAAGTCAATACGGTTTTACCAATCAAATTTTTGAGATAGACTACGTACCTATTCCGATAACAGAAGTCTCATCAAAAGATAGAAGAGAGCTAGATATTGAGGAACTGGAACTACTAACAGAACAATTAGGATTTGTAAAAGGGATAGAAAAATGCTTAAATGAAATTGAAAGACTCAATTCTTTTACTCTAGCAGAAAATAGAGAAGTATATATTGAGGCATTGTCTAATTTAAAGATCGTTTCTCTATTAAATGAAGATAGTATGATTGTTCCAGTGGACATGGAGCAAAGACAATTGTTAATCGTACTCAAAAATAAAAAAGGTGAATTATTAGAAGTGGATGCAATTCACATTATTAATCTAGTATATATATTTTATATATATAAAGAGGATATATTAAATATAGATGAATACGCACTAGATAAACCAGGAGGTCAATAACATGCCAATGATAACAACTCCGACACCAGAAAAAGAGAATAGAAAAACTGAAATACAAAAAAAAGATTTAGTAAAAGCAAAAAGAGTAACGCAGTTGTCTGACTGTTCAATGAGTCAATCTTCAAAGAAGATACGAGAACTGAATAATAAAGTAATGAAATATATTTCAAATCAGTAAGATGAAGCAGGGTGCTAAAACCTTGCTTTTTTGTTTAAAAAACCCTTTATTTGTCAATGATAGTAGCAACTATTAGACAGAATCGAGGAGTAGCATTGGAACATCAAAAACCTTCAAAAAAATCCACAACAAAAAAGGTAACTCGTTATACAGGTGAAACGAAAATGTCAAAAGAAAATAAAGAAGCCTTAAAAATCATTCGCTCGATTAAGGGGAGGTTTGGGTGATTGTTTTTGATAATTAGGTGTTCGACATTTTAATTCTAGCGGTTGCTAGTTTTTTTAACTCTTTTTCGAACCTTTTCTAAGGTAAATAGAGATGCTGTTAATTAGTCACTCTTTGAATATTTCTTTTTCTATAAAGATTTCTTTATCCTCTAAAACGCACATCTTTCTAACCTCATCTTTTTCCTCCATAAATTTCTGAATGTGAGCTTTCAAATATTTAAATTGAGCATTAGAAAATAATAATTATTAATAAAACTACAATTTCACATACTAAATTAGATGTTGCTTGATTTGAAATGTTAGCCAATAGGAAAGAGGGTACGAGATGTCTGAGAAAAGAGAATCGACAAATGTTGAATTAATTATAGCCAATGCATTAAAAATACCGGGTGTTAAAGTAAATAGAAAAGAATTTCTTGTAAAAACATTTGGTGACCAATTAAGTCCAGAGAAGATTCCGATTTTGATTGATAAAGGACCAATAGAGGCAGGAATCGCTAAAGAGAAAGTGAACAGAATGGCCAAAACGTTAGTCAGTACGAGGACATTGCAAAGCTCAAGTGCATCATTTTTAGCTGGAATCCCAGGTGGGGCAGCAATGGTTGCGACGATTCCAGCAGATACGCTACAGTTTTTCGGGGTAGCTTTACGCTTGTCACAAGAAGTAGCGTATACATTTGGATATAGGGATTTATGGGACGATGAGGAACTTGATATGGAGCGAGTTAGAAGTGAATTGCTTTTATTTTTAGGAGTAATGTTTGGTGTAGGTGGAGCGGCTTCGACTTTAAAGGTCCTTTCATCTAGAATGGCACAACAGGCGTTAAAAAAGATTCCTCAAAAAGCATTAACCAAAACATTCTACTATCCAATTATAAAGAAAATGGCAGCTCTCATTGGCGTAAAGATGACCAAAGATACGTTTGCTAAAGGTGTGTCTAAAGCAATTCCACTAATTGGAGGAGTCGTTTCAGGTGGACTAACCTATACATCCATGACAAGGATGGGTAACCGTTTAAGAGAAACGATGTATGATACGTTAAACTACTCAGTACAGGAATATAAAAAAGATATGGAAGAAATCAAACGTGAACTGCCAGAGATTATTGATATACAATTTGAAGAAATACAGTGAAATTAGTGCGGGAACATTCTAATGTAAGGCATACAAGATGCACTCATTATGGAGTACACCTCCAAGGGTTGAATGGTTCTTGTCAAAGCAATAGAAATGTAAAGTGCGCCGGTCCTTGTAAAAAATACAACATATTCGTATAATAATAATATAAGCAGAAATTAAAAAAGACCACTAGATGCTGGAACATCAAGTAGTCATATAATAGTCGGTCCCATCAAAGGGGTTGGCTGCATTAGGTATCGATAACCCATCTGAGCCGTTAACTCAAGGATGGGTTATTTTTTGTGGTTTGATGAAAGTATTGATACAATCAATGCTGCGAATGTAACTGGAACAATAACGCTTCAAATACTGACATAGATATACACTAATACCAACATCCTTGAAAAGATTACAAGCTATCAGTATAATAAAGTAAGAAGCAGAATAAGTTAAAAAAGACCACTTGATGCTGTAACATCAAGCAGTTAATATAATAGTCGGTCCCTTCAAAGGGGTTGGCAAACTGGATTGTATAACCCATCGGAGCCACTAACTCAAGGATGGGTTATTTTTTGTGTTTAAATGTGAGTATTGATACTGTTAATCCGCAAATGAAACTGCAACATTCATACCTCATATACTGTCATAGCCTCAGCCCCCACACGATGTGGATAATGCGGGTGTTGCCGCAGGACGTGGCACTCTTAACCCGAACCCACTTTAGTTACCAACTATTACAAACAAATTAAAGCTCATACGTTCCTGTTGCTACACTCTTTGACTAATTATGCTTTACGTAATTATCTCAATTTGCTACCGTGCTGAAGTGCCTATTGCCGGAGATTGGAAGGACACTTGGAAAATCTTGAATTGTGGTGGGGCTATTCGTTCAACAAAGAGAACGTTGAATAATAAGAATCTTCAATCGTTACTAGGGTTACTAGGTAGGCTACTATAAGTAATACTTTCATTTAAAGGTTCAAATTGAGCGTGTGCTTCCTCTTATAACTTCCTTATAAATAAGTATGCCGAAAAGTACTAGAAAAAGTTTCAATTCTGTAAATTTGAATACTATTATTGAGAATGAATAGAGAGTGTTTTATAGTTAAATTAACAAAGAAGTATACATAAAGGGGCTAAGAAGATGGAATTAATCAATCGCTTATTTACCTTTTCAAAAACCTATATTACCCTCGATAACCTTGAGAAAATGGGTCCAAATTATCAAACCTATGAACAATTTTCTACAGCAATTCTCCAGCTAGAAGAACAAGGGATACTGCAAGCAGTGAAAAGTACAGGACGTAATGGAAAAACACCCTCTCTTGCCTATAAATATCGCATTCACTATTCGAAACTAAAACAAGATGCGCAGAAGGATATTGAAAAATTCAGTCTATCCATACATCCTGCATTAAAATTAGACGACTATTTCCGGTCCCTACCGAAAAAATGGGAAGCGGACAAGCCATACATAGAGAAAATTGATACATACTTAAAAACATATGGCTTACCGGTCGATGAAGTACCCGCTCCTGAACGGAGTCTCGCACTAGTTGGTGATGAAAAATGGATTCAAGAAAAAAACGGCCAAAAACTACTTGAAGGTCTAAAAATTTGGACTCTGTTAAAAATTATCCCCGTCCACGATCCATTAAGTTTCGCAATTCATCCTGCACTCATTACGAATCAAACACATCTTCATCTAATCGTAGAGAATAAAACAACATTTGATGGGTTAATTGGCGAAATAACTGATACTCCTTTTACAACACTTATTTATGGACAAGGCTATAAAATTACGAAAAGTATTGAACATTTTAAAAAGCAATTCCCTGTTCCAATGGCAAGCCATATCTTTTATTATTTTGGGGATGTAGATTGGGAAGGTATTAAAATTTGGCATTTACTTACCCAAAAAATCGATGCTATTCCTGCGCTATATTTTTATCGTGCCGTTTTAAATAAGCAAGCAATACCAGTGAGAACCAATCAAGTCAAAAATGAAACGGCCAATAAACAATTTTATACGTACTTTAACGATCATGAAAAAAGTGAATTACAAAACACATTGTCAAACAACTACTACTATCCACAAGAATTACTTTCTTCACGCGAATTAAAACAGATCTGGAGTGAATCGGATTGGACCAGTCTTTTATCGAAACTATAGCAAAGGATTATAAAGAACGTGTCAAACGGGTATTTCTTTTTGAGCCATTACAAGAGTTAGGCAGAAAAAATCGAACCGACCAGAATGGCAAAGTAGTTGATATAAAAAGTCTCGGTTTATTCACGCTCCTATTTTTCTTTGAAATGAAGCTCATGAGAGAGAAGAAGAGTGGGGTTTCTGAACTTATTCAATTTCTACAGAAATTTACGCATGGTACATATGAATTAGATGATAAACAGATGGATGAAATTGCAAGAATCATTATTGGTTCGTTCCGACCAGGAACAGGGAAAAAGAAAACTCATTTATTTTTCAACTGGGAAACACATCAAGAAGATCAATTGGACTTTTCATACATTAAAGCTACAGATTTCGATGTAAAGACCAATCGACAATACTACACGCTGGATGATGATGGGTTAGAGCTCGTATTTGCAACGAAAGAGTACTTTCAAGAATTTCAACTGTCCATTCATCAGTTAATGTTGCGAAAGTTACTTGAAAAAGGGGAATTTGTTGGTGCTTTAAGACAAATTAACGAAATGAGGATGGATGTTGAAACGATTCATGAGCGAATGGTAAAACTCGAACATGAAATCAAAAGAAGTATTGTATCTATTGAAACACAAAAGCGATTTATGGAAGTCATAAAGGATCGTAATTTCCGCTTAGGTTTAGAAAATGAGGAGTTTCAGGAATTGCAGCAATTTGTTTCTGAAACACGGAGCAATTATTATTATCAACCGAATCCAGAGAAAGAAAAAGAAGCTTATGAATTATTGCTGAAAATCGAAAAAGAGTTAAGTGTCGTACATAGTCAGCATCGAGAGTTACTAAATCAAAGCTTTTTATTAAAAAAGAATGCGCTAGAGGCAGCAGAAGAATCACTGTACTATATCGGGGTGGATACCTTTAATTTTGACCAAGATATCGTTTCAAGAATCATTAGTACGCCACTACCACTGGAATCCATGAAAGGGGTATTTGCACCTTTTTTAACGATCGAAAAGAAAGAAACATGGTCATTACTGTCGATTTTCGCACCCCAATCGTGGTCAGAAGAAGATCATAGTAGTAACAATGCCGTTTTTGCCAAGATAGATGAGGATGAGGCTCAAGAGAAATATGCAAATCTCAAACGAAAACTTTATGGTGAAATGATGAAAGACCTGCTGGAAGTCTTTGAAGGACAAGTCGAATGGACACTATCCGAATGGGTTACCGACCTTCAAATTCGACAACACCCTTGGCTTCAAACGCGTTCATTTTACGATTTTTTAATTTTATGTCATCAGCGAAGTCCAATTTTCCAGGAGAAGGAACGGGAAGAAGAAAGTGCATCGCATCTTTTAGATGATGCTTTAGAATTGTTACATCATAGAAAGCTAGTTATCGAAGACTTAACGGAAATTATTAAAGTAAATGATCGATTCAAAATACAAAATATGCATTTCCATCTATGGAATCCTAGTTAAGCTAAAAGGAGGGATAGTATGTTGAGATATGAACAGGACCAAGTTTTAAAAGCATTTTCTTTATTCTCAGAGCTTGCTCAAAAAGGAATGGCTACGGGTGATCTTGCCCGTGCGTACAAAGTAGAAGAACCAATTCGATCACTCACTGACCATTTTGTTGAAATGAATGATGCAGTCTGTCTTTCTGTGGGACAAGAGTTATACCTCGTTCCGAAAACGAAACTCTCACCTTTTCACATAAGTAATGACCAATTGAAAAAAATGTATCTTGGATCGAAGGCGACCAATGTGGATCTTTACTTGTTATACTTTTGTTCCATTGTTCTAATTGGTTGCTTTTATGATAGTTACCAGTCAGCAGAACCAACGTTAAACTTTATTATTCTTGATGAATGGTTGAATGAAGTGAATAAACGAATGGATAGTTTAAAAGAACACGATGAAGAAAAATTAGATCAACTTGAAAAGGAGTTTTCTTATCGTTGGACGGCAATCATCGAAAAATGGGATGCACTTGATGATGTAAAAGAAACAGCCAATAAACAATCAGGAAATACTTTAAGTCGCTTAAGTTTTTTAGACACTGCTCGAAGATTTTTAATAGGGAATCAGGTTGTTGAAGACATTGGAAATGGGGAAATAGCGATTACTGAAAAGACAAAAGTCATTGTCGGCAGGTATTTTATGGAACGTGAATTTAATAGAGGTATATTGGAGTTTTTATATGCTTTTGAAGAAGCGCCAAAAAAATAAGTGGGTTACAGTCCTCATTTGGTCTTTATAAAAAGATGCAATAGAAGGGAGAACAGGACATGCCATCAATTAGCAAAATCCGTTTTACAAATGTTGTCTATGAGCAAGGACAAAAAAGATACCACGATGAGCCATTCTATTTTGATGGTCATAACGGAGCCGTCTTATTAGAGAATGGTGGTGGGAAAACTGTATTTATTCAAACTCTCTTACAGGCAATTATTCCACATACAGACTTAAGCGACCGGAAAATAAAAGATACATTAAGCCTAGATGAAGGTCCAGCACATATTGCCATTGAATGGATCTTGAACGAAAAACCCCGTCGCTATGTTGTGACCGCTGTCTCACTATACCGAAAACTAAATGGGATTGAATCGCTTCGATACGTTTACGAATATGGTGAAAAAGATGCGCATTCGATTGACAATATCCCGTTTACACAGCCTGAAGGAAATGGGAAACGTCCAAGTAGTCGCGGAGAAATGTCGGATTATTACTCCTATATGACCAGTCATAATAGTAAGAATGCAAAAACCTTTTCTCAATCCATTAAATCATTTCGGGAGTATATAGAAAATCAATATCACATTATTGGAAACGAATGGGAAAGTATTGTACAAATTAATGGATCAGAAGGCGGCATTGAGGAATTCTTCGAAAACTGTAAGAAAACAACGGAGTTAATCGACCGATTGTTAATTCCTTCGGTGGAAAAGGGAATTGCTGGGTATAAAAAGGACACATTTGCTGATATGTTTGAAAACCACCGTGAACAATTTAAAAAATATAAAGAGCTCAAAGAGAAAATTGAAGAAAATAAACACCTTCAACAAGAACTAGCTATCTATGTTGAGCAATTTAAAAAAGTAGACGATAAGGAAGTAGCCTATCTTCAAGCGAGAAAAACAGCGAAAGGATATTATCAAGTACTTTTAGAAGAGTTACATAAAGTAGAGAAACAACTTCAACAGCTAGTACAGTCTTTCGAAGAATGGCAAAACGAACAACAGCTACTGGAGAGAAAAAAGGCTTCCTGGCGCATTCATAAAGAAAATGTGATTCTTTCTAATTTACGCAAAGAAGAACTTGAAATCCAAAATCTTGTGGAGCATCAAGAACTTAGATTGAAGACTAGTCAACATGAATACTATTCATTGAAACTGGCACAAATCAAGAGAGAATTGAAAAATGAAAGTGATACACTACAAATTGTTGAAAAAGAATTGAAGTCTTTAGACCAGGATGCCTCAATAGAGCAACTTTACTTAGAACTCGATAAAATCAATGGCCAACTTCATTATCACTTCTTAGCGCTAAAGGAAGAGTTCGAAAAGCAAATAAATAGTACGACTTTAATGAAAAAACAGCTTGAAGAAATGCGAGATGAAGTTCAAAAAAATCTAAATTCTGTATCTAGTGAGGTACAGGAGGCGCAATCGAAAAAAGTTAAGGCAGAGACGATAGCAGATGAAAAATCGAATCAAATGAACGCTATAAAAATGCAACTTGTCTCTCATGAAGATGAATCAATCGAAGAATTACTTCCAATTTGGATTGACCAACAAAATCAGCTCGATGAGGAGCAAATTAAACTACATCAACAAATCAAACAACTTAATGAAGAGCGACAAAAAACCGATCTTCATGTTAAATCAAAGAATGAAGAAATTCGTCAAAAACAATTAGAACAAACGAAGAAAGAAGAACGAAAAATTCAGTTTGATCAGGCCCATGAACGAATTAAAAAACAGCTTGCAACAGCAATGCAACAATGGAGCTTTTTGCAATCAGTGTACGACAAAAAATCCTCCATTGAACATCAAGTGGAAGAACGTCTTGCAATCCTTCAAGGCAAAAAAGAAGAGGCTCTAATCAAAGAACGTATCGCTAAGCGTTATGTCGATGATTATGCAGGACAAGAATATTTCTTCGCAGACCCTTATATTGAAAAACAAATGCAACAATGGAACCAATTCAGCTATTTAAAAACAGGAATCAATTATATCCAAACCATTGAAAAGGACACATCTAAGATTGACTATCCATTTTGGGCGACAACATTAATCACCACTGAACAGGAAAAGGCTGCATTAATGGATAAACTTCAATCAGTTCAACATCATTTAACGTATCCGATCTTTGTTCTAACGGTACATGATGCAGCGAGATACGTAAATGGAGAAGAAGAATTAAATGAAGTAGTTGAACCCGCTATCTGGCAAAATAATGGGAATGCCCAAAGTTTTCAGGAATGGAAAGCAACGATTTCAAAAGATGCAGAAGAAAAGACAATGGAGCGTCAAGAAATTGAAAAGGGCATCCAACTTTGGGAGCATACAAAACAATCATTCCTGCATTTTGTAAGCGAATATCCAATAGAACAGTATAATGAATTAACGACAGAAATGACAAGTCTATCTCATGAACTTGAAATCTTACACTTAGAACACCAGAAGCTTGATTCCCGTCTTCGTGAAATCAAAATAGATCTCGAAATAAAACAAGAACGGTTAAGTGATATAAGAGGAAAACTTCAAAACTTACAAGAAAAGAGAATTCCGCTAGCGAATGACTATGTTCGCTTACAGAAGGAAGTTCAGCATCAACAATCTCAAATTATTGTTTTTGGCCAACGATTAAAAGAACAACAAGAAAATGAAAGTCGATTAATTCATCAGCTTCAGGAAATTTTAGAAGACATTTCGAAAAATCGAGATGATCTAATAACTTTGAATATTCAATTAAGAACTGAAGTAGAGAACAATGAAATTTACGAATCGGTCAAAACGACTCGACCAATTCCCTCAACAGCAGGTAGGAATGCCCTGAAAGAATTAAGAACAAATACCCTTGATAAGTTAAAACAAGTACAGAAAACAAGAGGCGAATGGGAAGCAAGAAGAGCAAGTAGTACTAAGCGAATCAGTGATTTGGAGCAATCGAAAAAGAGCCTTTACATGGAATATGACAATTTTGATGAAAACCTTGAATTTCCTGTCAATGGCGATGAAAGGATTAGTTCTTTACTGATAAGTAATCGCGAATTAGATAAAAAGCTGAAAGAAGAACAAGAGCGATTACAAAATAAGCGTACGGATTGTGCTGTTCAAGAAAGTACGCTAAAACAACTACTCCAACAATATAATAAAAAATTTATCAATCAAGAGGTTATTTCCTTTAACGAAGAAGGAACGATTGTAGAAGAACAACTCCGTTCTGAGCAAACGCAGTTAACAAAACGACATCAATATTTAAGTCGACAACAAGAGCTGGCGGTGCAATTAAAAACAAATTGCGAAAAGGGCCGACTGCTTTTTGAAAGAAATGAAAAGCTTCACAAGTTAAATGATCCTCAATTACTTGTGAATCAATTAACCGATGAAGAAATTCAAGCCTTCACTTACAATCGAATCTCAATCATTGAAAAAGTGATTCGTGGATTAGATAACAATTTAAAGCAAGTGGATGATGAAAAAACCGATTTAGGAAAAGCAAAGGAACAATTTAAAAAGTTTTGTCATTCATTAACAGACCCTAAAATGCGAAAAATTGCAATTGATGGAATTGATACAAAGACGACCTATACAGAAGTGGTCAATCACCATCAATTGTTAGAAGAACAGATTGATAGAACGAATCAACTCGCAGAATCGTTTATTCGCGATTATGATAAAGAACATCAGCAAGTGCTGACATATATCCATCAACATTTGCGGAAAGTAAGAGAGGATTTATTAGAAATCCCAAGAAGAACAAGAGTTAGAGTAGGGGATGAATGGCGAACAATCTATAAAATTGAAGTACCAGATTGGGATGAAGAACAGGGGAAAGAGAAGATTCGTGAATACATCAATTGGATTTTAACCCAAATCGAACAACACCAATATTTGGATGAGAATGGATTGGAAAATCCCATCAAAATTCGCCAGTTTTTAGAGAAATCGTTGCAAACAGTCCCTTTACTTAGAGATGTGATTGGAAACCAGACGATCAAGGTGAAGTGCCTAAAGGTAGAAAGTGACAACCATGTTTCGAAAAGTTACTACTCTTGGGAACAATCCAATCAATGGTCTGGCGGCGAAAAGTGGAGTAAAAATATGGCTTTATACTTAGGACTGTTGAATTTCATAGCAGAGAAAAGTCAGCACATCCAGTCGAATGTGAAGCGTCATCGTACGGTTATTCTAGATAATCCATTTGGGAAAGCATCTAGTGATCATGTATTAGGCCCTGTATTTTTCATAGCAGAGCAACTAGGTTTCCAAGTAATCGCTTTAACTGCCCATGCGGAAGGAAAGTTTTTAACGGATTACTTCCCTATTATCTATAGCTGTCGTTTGCGCAACCTATCAGGCTCTTCCAAACAAGTCATGACAAAAGAAAAACAAATCCGAACGGCATACTTCCAAGATCATGCGCCAGAAAGTCTAGAACGACTAGGCGAACGTGAACAAATGACGTTATTTTAAGTAAATCGCTATATAATTAATCCATCTAAGCTAGGGGCGAGGATGGGTTATTTTTAAGGCTAATATTACGAATACTGTCATGATGCAGCTCGCGTGTGGGTCATATGGGTGTTGGCATATGGACGTGGCGCTTTAAACCTGCCCCCATATGTTTTATATGGTAATGAATGAAGGGCTACAAAAGGAATTTTAGTATCTATTGCAGATTACGGACCTGATGTCTATATTTCTGCCAATGATAAACCTCTAACTCTTTTGAACGGAAACAAACTTCTTCACTTGTTACAAAAACATGGGCATAAAGCGAAGATTGATCTAAAAGAGGCTAAAAAATTTCTTTCAGAAAATCAATAATATACAATATTACTTTGTTATATGAGACATTCTTGTTAAAACACTAAATTTCTTGTATAATGAAGTAAGTAATAGTCAACCTTAAAAAACTACCTGATGCGCGAACATCAAGTAGTCAAACATAATAGTCGGTCCCTACAAGGGGATTGGCTACATTAGGTATCGATAACCCATCTGAGCCGTTAACTCAAGGATGGGTTATTTTTTATTTACTGATGAAAGCATTGATACAATTAATGCTGCAAATGCTACTGCAAACATTAATGCTTCGAATACTGTCATAGTATCACCCCGGGCCTGCTCGATGCAGGTCATGCGGACGTTGCCACAGAGGCCAACAGGATGTTGGTCATATCACTGTTGCCACAGGACGTGGCGTTAACAGCGATGAGTGGCGTTCTTAGTCCGCCCCCTTTTAACGGGAGTGGCCAACCACCCTTGTCTTACCGAATACATCCTCAAACTCTTCTTGAACCGTCTCCAAGTGAGATGTTTCTTCAAAAATTAAAAGGCCAAAGTATCATGAGGATGGGGCTACTTGGGTTACGCTTTTTTATAGGAGGCACAAACTGCTAATTGCCTTAAAACCAATAGTTTTTGAGCATTTTGATGGTATCGTTGAAATTGACGAGACCTATTTCCTGTATTCTCAAAAAGGTCAACGGTGCATTACTGAACGAAAACCACGAAAACGAACGTGGTGGTAAGTCCAAGCATAGAGGTATAAGTCAAGAACAAGTCTGTATTCAGGTTGCCAGAGTCCGAACAAAGGCAACCGTATCAAAAATTGCTTGTATGGGGCGTATTGTGAAATCAAAAGTTGATACTTTAATTGGTTCTAAACTTTCTCAACGGGACAGAGAAGAACAAATCTGAATGGTAAAAGGATGAATAGTTATGACGAATAACGTAAAACAGAGAAGAATAATTTTAGATTTAGCAGTTACTTTAGATGGTTTTATTGAAGGGGAAAATGGAGAAGTTGATTGGTGCATTATGGACCCTGATATGGGGTTTACTGATTTCTTAAATCGAATTGATACTATTTTATATGGTAGAAAAAGCTACGATTTATGGGGACAATATATTCCAAAAAATGAAGACCCTGATACCGAAAAGGAAATTTGGAAATTGGTTCATAGTAAAAAGAAATATGTTTTTTCCAGAACACAAAATGAGATTGATCATCAAGCAATATTTATAAATGATAATATTCTTGAAGAAGTAAATAAATTGAAGAAAAAGTCTGGTAAAGACATCTGGCTATATGGTGGAGCGAATCTCATTACAACTTTTATAAATTTGGGGCTTGTTGATGAATTCAGATTATCTATTCACCCTGTTGTTTTGGGAGAAGGAAAACCGTTGTTTATTGATTTAAAACAGAGGATAAATTTAAAACTGGTTAATACAAGAACATTTTCCTCTGGCGTTGTGCAAATAATTTATCATTGGAATGGTAACTAAAAAAATCGTTCACTCCAAAGATATATGAGGCAATTGATTTTCTTGTTAATACCCTATAATCCTTGTATAATAAAGGAAGAAACAGCGTAATTTAAAAAAGACTACCTGATGTTCCCGCATCAAGTAGTCAATCATAATAGTCGGTCCCTTCAAAGGGGTTGGCTAACAGGATAGTAAAACCCATCTGAGCCACTAACTCAAGGATGGGTTATTTTTTATGGTTAAAAGACAGGATTAATAGTACTAATGTAGTGAAAGCGATTGCTAGCATTAGTGCTTCGAATACTGTCATAATTACCACCCCCTTTCAAACGCGGGAGTGGCCAACCACCCTTGAGTTACCAGACTATTATAAAGTAATTATAGCACATACGTTCGCATCGATAAATCCTATCTAATCTAATCTAATCTAATCGTAAAACATAGGATTTTACAAATTACTCAATTTGAGGACACCAGTCAATTAAACTGAGTTTAATTCTCTAATTTCCGTGCTTTCCGTTCAAAATATCGATGCAGTCGATAATTACAATAGCTGTTCTTTCAATCTCAATCAACAAATCATTAAACTAATCAATATTAAAAATTATTTCTAAATCGCCATCTGTAAACTGGTTAACAAGGTGTTTGCATTAATTGTTTCGAAAAACAAACAATGTATCAGAATTTGACCAATATTGTAAATTCTATGATAAACAATGCTTCATATACTCTAACCGGACCTGACCACAACAATAAGTGGCTCTTTTATTCCTGCTTTCTCTTACTCCTGGGCATTTAGATGATAAAGAATAAGGTACTGGATCTAGTGTCACACTATTGGATGCAGCTTGTTAATAACATAAAATTCTTGTATAATAAAGGTAGAAATTACGTAAAAGTAAAAAAGACTACCGGATGCACCAACATCAAGTAGTCAAATATAATAGTCGGTCCCCACAAAGGGATTGGCCAAGTAAGGTATAGTAACCCATCTAAGGCTGTTAACTCAAGGATGGGTTATTTTTTATGATTAAAAGACAGGATCAATAGTACTAATGTAGTAATAGCAATTGCTAGCATTAGTGCTTCAAATACTGTCATAGCTTCACCCCCATTCCGTAGAGGAGTGAGCCAACCACCCTTGAGTTACCAAACTATTACAACTAAATTATAGCACGTATGTTCTTATTGGGAAACTATATATACTACTACTAGTAAAATAGAGGAAATTAACATTTTCCAAATGTTTATACGGGTAGATTAACCTTATGTAAAAACAACTATTTATTATGTCCATAAAACCGTTAATTAGCCTCGTATATAATGTTTAATATCCCAATTATCTCATCACCCGATAGTTCATATGCAGTACCGTCAATAATAGCACCACCATCTATAGTAGTAAAAACTCCGGCGTTAGCAAGCGAAAGACCGCTACTTTCATCAAACGGAAAGCCTAATATGATCTCCTCTAAGCCATTATATTGCCCCAAGTCTACCGTAGTTGGTTTTAGTTTGCCTTGCACTGCTACATATGTATCTGTTTCACTTGTCCATTGTGGGTTTTCTACTGTAGTAGCAATTAACTCTTTGAATGTATAACCTTCATCGTAAACATTTGAATTTTTAATTTCACGGATGTTCCCATCGAAAAGAGAAGTTACTTCGTTTACTTTTGAACTAGCCAAGTTAACCACTTCTTCTCCTTTATCTAATAAATCCTGTCCTTTTTCAAATGTTTCTTCTACAGAACAACCATAAAAAGTCGTTGTTAGAGTAGAGAATAGTAATATTCTTTTAAACACTAGGTGCATACCTCCAATTGTATACTTCATGAATACTGATAATTATAGTAAAAAATATACAAATATGTATATATCATATTTACGATAAGACACCTATATTAATTAGTTTCGGCAATTATAAAACCCATCTGATGTTACTGCTAATCTAATCCACCACAAATTAAAAGAATCGTACTGCTGAAATTCCTATAATTTCTACCTACACTAACAATCTATCCCTAATTACTCCCAGATCTAATTTTGTTATAATATTACAATAGTCATAGAACGATAGTTAGGAATGAGGACCAACATGCAATCATATTGGAATTTCCCAGCTGCAGCTGGTGGGACAATTAATTCCATCAATAATGCGGGGATTGAGACATTTAAAGGGAATGAATTGGATTCGTTGACACGTGAGATTTGTCAGAATTCACTTGATGCGATAAAGGATGAAACGAAACCGGTAGTGGTGGAGTTCAAAAGTTTCAAACTGCCAAGTAACCAATTCCCACAACGCGCGGAATTATTAGAAGCATTCATTAAATGCGAAACCACTTGGAGCGGCAAAAACCCAAAGTCAGAACAATTTGTTGAGCAAGCCAAATACATATTAGATGAAAATGAAATACCGTTCCTTCGAATCAGCGACTTCAATACAAAAGGATTAGAAGGGGCACAAACGGGTGAGCTAGGGACGCCTTGGAGTTCACTCGTGAGAGAAGCAGGTTCTTCAAACAAAGGTGACAGCTCAGGCGGAAGTTTCGGTATTGGGAAGTCAGCGCCTTTTGCAAATTCGAAGCTCCGAATTTTATTCTATTCATCACAAGATCAATCAAACTACCAATCTCATATTGGTGTAGCGAACATCATGTCATTCGAAAAGCTGCCTGGCCATATTACATTGGGCACGGGTTATTTCACGAACAATGAAAACTCAAATGCGATCCCAGGTCTAATCAATTTAGATTCGAGCTTCAATCGCCAAGAATCGGGTACAGACATTTTTGTATCAGCTTTCCAACCGAAAGATCAAAACTGGTTAGAAGCAGTCCGTAACTCAGTCATCTTCAACTTCTTCATCACAATTTGGCAAAACAAACTGGTCGTAAAAGTGGAAGATGAAATCATTTCACACGAAAACATCGGATCCTTTATTGCACAGCTTGATGATACAAAAGAAGATTATCGCCATGTGAAGAACTACTTTAGACTTCTAACTTCTGAAGATAGTATTCAAATACCCTATCCAGCGAAATCGTATAAGAAGATTGGTAGCTTTGAAGAGGGGGAAGCAACCCTTTATATCATGAAAGGGGAAGACCTCAATCGTCGAGTACTGATGACGCGTAAAGCGGGAATGCGGTTATTTGAACAAAATCGTATTAGTGGCAGTATTTCATTTACCGGCATTCTTATCATCACTGGGAAGCACATGAACCAAGTGTTTAAGAAGATGGAAAACCCAGCACACACAGGTTGGGAGCCGAACCGTTTTGAAGAGGCACCAAAAGAAGCAGACACTGCTTTCAAAGATTTACGCCGATTCGTTCGTGAAACCGTGCAACAACAATTCCAAGCTGAAACAACTGACAAGATGGATGCTTTTGGATTAAGCGACTTTTTACCTGATACAACGACTGTTGAAGGAGAAGGCGATGATAAGAAGGAATCGCTCACGCTAAAAATCAAGTCCATCACACAAAAGAAAAAAGAAAAGCCGAAAAAGAAACTTAAGAAAAAACAACAAAAAGAAGACTTTGAAGATACGCTTGCTGAAGCTGGTATCACACCTGAGGGAGATCAAGTCGGTCACTCGGATGACGAACGCGATGAAGGCCAAGGAAACCCTGGCGGTACGGGCAATACCCACGGTGAACAAGGGCCAGCTGATGAGGGTACTGGTGGAGCAAAAGAAGGAAAAGGCGAAAAAGAGAAAAATAAACCAATTGACGTGGATACACGTTACGTCTGCCTTCAGAAAAACGACGGTCTATACCGCGTAAACATCAAGCCTGACAAAAAGTTCGAAAAAGGCAAACTCGAATTTAAAGTATCCGGTGAACAAAGTGATTACATCCTACCAATCATTGATGTTCAGTCGCCGGACATCGAAGTAACAAGCATTGATAAGAATGTTGTACGTTTTATCAATCTAACAGGAAAGAAACCAAAAAACATTCAAGTAAAAGTAGATTACGAGCAATACTGCGTAATGGAGGTGGACCTATATGAAATTTAATAACTCCTTCCCATACCCAGTGCTCTCACCAGAAAACGATGATTATACTAGTGGCTCGAAGTTTGAAACAAGAGTAGAAGCACAAAAAACATTTGGCCAACTCTATATCAATCTATTTTGCAGCTTGCAAGACGACAAGATTGCTAACCTTATAAATGAAGGAAAAGCAAAATATGCGTTACATGTAGAGTGTCCACAAACAAGTTTCCGTAAAATCTATCAATCAGAGGAAGCGAAAATAGTAGCTGCAATTCAAGAGAACGACTTGCGCGGGAAAATTGATGTGCATCCATTTATTTTGGCAAATGAAACAATTGAAGGATATACGAATCCAAACTTAAATGACTTTTATACGGATGCATCCATCACCTACGAGAAAGGAAATATTTTAGCTCTTGGTGAAGCGGTAGAGATTACCCTATTTGAAGAGGACCTAGAATCACAAAACTTACCATCAATTGTCACTGTTCGTCGTTCAGAGAGTGCGAAAGAATTGGTCGTGTCACTTAACTCGCCACAAATTATTATCGAGTTACCGAAGGCAATTTATGACCAATATGCAATCAACGCAGGTTCAAGATTAAAAGAAACGATTCTTTCAGTCGTCTTTTTACCAAGTCTGATGGAAGTGTTTTATACATTAAAAGAAGACAGCGCGGACTACAGCGAATACAAATGGTACCAAGTGCTAGAGCAAATCTTCAAAAAGAACAACATTCCATTAACGCAAGTCATTGATGGAACAATCCCAGTTCTACGCTCAGCTCAGATGGTCCTACAAAACCCATTAGAAAAAGCATTCAACGAAATCCAAAAACTAAACGAAGGGATGGAATAATCAATGAAAATTAAATTTTTATCTGAAGATGCCTTACAAGACCTTCGTGTGAACTTTGAAAGCTACAAAGAACACTACTATAAGCGGGATGATGCTTGGTTTGATGCTTATTTTAGTGAAGAAGGTAGATTAATAGAGTCAAAAATTGAATTTGAGAAACCAGTCTTTAATGATGACCCTAATTATATGGTAAGTGATTTTGAAAATGTGAAAGTCATATATGAAGCATTAAGACATTTAACAGTATCACAGGCCACACAAGAAAAACTTTGGGCTGGATTGTCCCATGTCCAAATGAGAGACTTTGTATACTATCGTTTAGAAAATGAGTTGAATAAAAAGAACGATAAAAGAATCTTCTCAGCTATGTTTTATAAGTACAACGTTAAACGATCTATTTTTATTCACATCATAGCTCGACTATGGTGGGTTGGTTATATGACATATGATGAAGAAAATACAGAGAATCCATATTGGCTAACAGAATTCTTCTGTTCTGCTGATTTCTCAGCACGTTCAACCGTATTTTTTTCAAGCAACTTCACTTCTAATAAAGCAGTTACAAAAGGAATATTAAAAGCCCTTATTACATTGCGTGATGAAGGTGTCCAAATTAAACGTGAGCATTTTATTGAATCAACAAAATACCTCAACATTTCAGGTGGGGCTATGGTGCTTGATTTACTTAATGAGGATGAAGTGAAAGAGATTGTTGAGAAGAGGGTTAGGAAAGTTTTTGGATTACAGGATAATTTAGTTATAAGCAAATAATGATATGAAATAAATATATTAGTCTAGTTTGACAAAAGGCATTGAGAATATGAGCACTCTCGATGCCTTTTGTCTACAAATTGAAATTTATTATAAGGATATAGGACTGTTTTATAAGATGTATTTTATTATTTTATAATTGTTAATAAGATACATATAATGTGGATTCAATAGATACAAGGTTCAATTAGTCAGTCCATATTAAGACTAGGTATATTATAATGAATGAAAAGAACTGAAATATTAATGTGATATTTTCTTATATAAAGTAGGTGGAGAAATTATGTTTATAAGCTCAACTATGCAATCTGGAGCAGGTCTAAAGTACGAAATTGAAGTGTGGAATGCTATCAAAAAAACTTTCTATAATGAAGAGGCTTTTGCAATTCATCATTATCCTTTATTTTTTAAATCCGGGGCTACCCTGCGTGAAATTGATATTTTGTTTGTTCACCAGCAATTGGGTCTTTTCGTAATCGAGGTGAAAGGCTTATCCATTAACCAAATAGAGAAAATCCAGGGACATCACTGGCATTTAAATGATTTTAGAAGTGAATCAGTAGCGCCATTTCACCAAGCGTCACAACAAATGTACATGCTAGTGGACGATTTGAACAAGAATTTATTACTTGGTAAACGACTCAATAGATTTACGCTTGTTGCATTGCCAATGGTTACAAAAGCACAATGGAGTGCTAAAGGATTCAATCAACAATTAAATGCTCCTACGCCCATATTCAGTGATGATTTACAAAATCGAGAGGCGTTTAAAGCAAAAATTGAATCTTTTACACAAGGGGTAATGGAAAGACCGTTAAGTGAACAAGATTGGCTACGTATTCAAATGTACTTTAATTTAGATTTACAAGAAAAAAGGAAGGTTGGAACTACTGAAGATACTATCGACATAGTACGAGAAGGAACGGAACTCCGTATTCCTGGTACATACGAAGTAGAGTATAAAATGCAATTATTTTCAAGATTGTATGTTTTCTCTAACTTTGAAGAGTTTAAAAATATGGAGGAGGAGATTAAAAAGCTTTTATTTGACGGTGTGAAAATTTATGTATTGTCATATGATGAAAAAGTCGAGGCTGTATGCAAAAAAGACTATATTAAATTCTTAAAAGCATTCCAGTTAAATGTTTATATTGGTCAATCAGTTGAGCCGTTGCAATTAACGCAATTTGATAATGGTGTTGGAATAGATGATGTAATAGATGCTCTAAGCAGACATTTCAAAAAGTTTAACAAAGGTCAATATAATGCAATTCATTTAAAAGTAGATGAAAATACTCATGAAATGATTACTGCAGGTGCAGGTACTGGGAAAACACATGTCATGATTGATCGAATAATATATTTGTTAATCCATGAACGAGTTCCATTGAAAGACATTATTATGATTACTTTTACAAATGCATCCACAAATGAAATGAAGAAACGTTTAGAAGAAAAGTTCATTACACTATTTGATTTGACACACCAATCAAAGTACTTACAGTATGCAGAAGATGTACGTGAAATGCAAATTAGTACAATACATTCTTTTGCTAAAAAAATTATTAAACAATTAGCACATGAAATAGGTTTTGGGCAAAATGTTAAATTAAGAAGTTTTATTTACGAAAAACAACTCATTGTTCAGAAATTAGTTGATGAGTACTTCGCTAATAAACCAGTCGACTTTTTTAAAAATCATCATATTCGTTATTATGAGCTTATTAAATTTGTTACAGATATGTGGGAAGAGATGGAGAAAAAAGGTTTATCACAACATGAGATTAAACATTTAGAGTGGGGTAAAACCAATAAAGAATCAGCTGGAATAAGTGAAATACTCCAATATATTTTTGCCAAATGTGAAGAAGAAATTAATAAAATTAAGCAACAGCAAAATGCTATTACCATGGGAGATCTTATTCGTAAATTAAAAGATTTTACCAATAAACCAGAAGTATTAAAACAATTAGATGAGAACTGTTTCATATTTGTCGATGAATTCCAAGATAGTGACGATGTTCAAATTGAGCTTATTGCAAAATTGCAAGAAGTCCTGAACTATAACTTGTTTGTTGTAGGCGATATTAAGCAGAGTATCTACCGGTTCCGTGGAGCTGATTATCGTTCTTTTGATGAATTAGATAAGCGCAAAAAACAAGGTAGTGTAATTAAAGAGGTACCACTCCAGTACAATTACCGAAGTTCAAAGCAATTACTTGATAGAATGCATAACCTCTTTGAAATTTGGGGAAGTATGGAGGACCCTTTACTGACCTACTCAGGAAAAAATGATCGTTTAGAAAGTTTTTCACCTTCAGCATATGGGGATCGTAATTGGTTTATTCAAGAATATAGTAATAAAAAAGATTGGAAAGTAAAAGTTAGAAAACTGTTGGGAAATGCCATTCAAACACGGACAACATCAGATAGTAAAGTGGCAGTTATCGTAAGAACAAACTATCAAGCACGTGTCATGAAGGATATTTGTAAGGATTTAGACATTGCTACGACGGAAAATTTAGATGGTACCTTTTTCTCAACACATGTTGTAAAACATTTTCACATGCTAATACAAGGTCTATTATACCCAAATGAACCCAAGCTTTTATTAAATGCATTAGAAACACCTTATTTTGATTTTAGAATCCCATATCATGTTCTAATGCTGTTTAAAGGAGATAAAGATAAATTAGTTTCTTATATTAGTGAGAAATCGAAAGATGTTATACAGCATTATAAGAATTTATTACGCGAACATGCACCAATGGCCGTTATTCAAACAATAATCTATGAATCTAAAATTTTGCAGCGGATGCAATTTTACTTTGAACGGCAAGGTGAAAGTTCAGAAGTAGCTAAACTAAGTGCATTGAAATATGAGAGAAATCTACAACATTTAATGACAATTATTGAAAAAAATTTTAATCAACAACAATTGTCTTTAAATACACTTTTAAATTGGTTAACGCTACAAATGAATACGAATCGTAGTGAAAATGAGCCCGCTATTGATCAAAATCAAGCTGTTGTAACGATTACAACGGTCCATCGTTCAAAAGGTCTAGAGTATGATACGGTAATTTTACCAATTTCAGATTATCCGTATAACAAGGTAGTATCAAAGTTTTATATACAAGATAGTGAGAAATTAATAAAAGGAAAAAAACGTAAAATTGGTTGGAAATTAAAAAAACACCAAAATAATTATTATGGTGATTTATCAAATGTAGAAAAAGTAGAGTTAATGAAAGAAGAGGTGCGTTTGTTGTATGTAGCGTTTACACGTGCAGAACAACGGATCATGGTGATGTTACCGGAGCAAGATGTGTCTAATTCATGGTCACATTTACTAAAACAAGCAGGTTTGAAAGGGAATGAAAATTGATGCGAACAAAAGTATTTACCTATAGTAATCCAAGAAATTGGGCGCACCACTCGGAGTTCCAAACAATGAAAAGTGCGATACATATCTGTGCAACAACAAATATGAGAAAAGGAATTTATCGAGTTTATGGGGATGATTTTCCAACTATTCTAACCGTACGCAAGTTTTTAGAAAAGGTTTTTCCAAATTGGTATAGCCCAGAGATAAAATTACAACAGTATTTGAGCTTTTCTAAATCATTACGAGATTTTGATTTCACAAAGCCATTATTAAAACAAGCATTTCGTGCAAATACTGAAGAACTATTAGAAAGTATCAGAATGCTAGTTCAGGCTGGTGTGAAACCAGAAGACTTTAATAGAGTGAATGGATTAACAGAAAAAGAACGAGAATTTCAATGCGTTTGGCAATACTATGAATCAATTAATGATACTCTAAATTATCATCGTAAAATCCTTGTAGGTAGAGATGTAGATTGTTTTAAGATAGAGAAAGCTCTAAAAAGAAATGTTAAGGATTTAGTAATATATTTACATGGATTCTACTTTATTACGCCAGAGCAGCAGGTCTTCTTCAAGTTTTTACAGCGTCATGGTGTAGAGTTACGTTTTTTCCAATACTACGATCCGCGGTTTCCGAATACATTTGATTTTATTCGCAATTTTATTAGCGATGATTATGATTGGTCGTCTAAATGGGATATTGAATGGCCTAAGGAAAATGAAAAAAATCAACCTATTGCAACACAATTCCTAGAAGCTTATGAAACTCGTATAGGACAACAGATTGATTCACCCTATCAGGTTAAAAAATACAATACCTTCTTTGACTTTTTACATGATGTCATTATACCTACGTATCCTATGGCTAAAGAGGTAGTAGTTGACCCACAAGTGAAAATATTTGCCACTAATGAAGAGGAGATTAATGAAGTTTTGAAAACATATTATCCCTCATTAGATAAAAAGAACCGCTCCTTTTTAGCTCATCCCCTAGGGCAGTTTTTAGTAAATATTCATAAAGTCTATGAAAACGGGAAGATGTGTTTAACGGGTGATTTATTAGTAGAACTATTCTCATCGGGTTGGTTAGTTGATGAAAGAACAAATCAGAAAGCAACTGATTATACGTATGATTTAAAGCTAATCCTTCCTTATTTTGAAGGTCTTAGTTTATTAGATGATTGGATAAATCGTATAAAGAATTTACTAGTTCAAAAGGGTGAAATTCAACAGACATTTAAAGCGGCTTCTAGTACGCGTAAAGACAGAAGTATTAGTAATCCCTTTAATAAACTAAGCTATTTTTCAATTGATGTTGAACGTGTGAGTCAAATAAAGGACTTTATCATAGGGATTCGACTATTAGCGGAAGATTTATTTATTCCAACAGAGGAAAAGAATACAATTGATGACCATTTTAACCGATTAAGAGAAATGATGCAGCGCCGCAAACAGTCCTATGATTTTTCTGATGACATCGAAAAGGATCTTATCGATAAATTAATAGGACGTTTAAATACCATTCATGATTCGGCAGAATTTTTATATGATGATATTCAACCTGCCTTATTTTTATACCTAAATGGAAAATTCGATGAAACAGGGTCGAAAGAGGAAAAAATTGTTACAGAATTTTTAGAACTGGATGGGCAAATTTTTAAAGAATCTAGTGAGGAAGTCTATTTCACTGGATTAGATGAACGTAGTTTACCATTAGGGAAAATTCAATTGCCATGGCCGTTACAACATGGGACTTTTGAGCAATTAAGTGAGTCTAATACAGCATTACAATTACTTTCGAATCGTAATGCATCGGTTAAAGAAATTTCTCGTTTTCTATTTTTCATTGCTCTTAATTTTATCCCACGTGAAAAATTAAACCTTTCATGGATAGTAAATATATTGGATCAAAATGATTTAAATGCTGCACTTTATACACGACAATTACATATGGAAGTAGTACCCTATCTGACAAAACAATCACAGGCTATTGAACCACCAAATTTTGAACCGGAGATAACTAAAGTTATAGATGAAGAGTTACATAAAGCTTGGGAATCATTAAACGCAGAAGGAATGCTAGCAGAATATCAATTGTGTAAAAAACGCTTCTACTACAGCTATATACTAGATGAATATCCAGTATTTAATGAAGATTTCCATCAAGGTTTTATCTTCTCTGAAATTTACAAACTGGCAGCTGGTGTAGAGAATAGAAGAATAGAAGATGTATTAAAAGAAGTAGAACCTTTCTTTCCACAATGGAATCGAAGTAAAAAAGAATCAATGGCTTATGATTCTTATGGTTCCCGTTATAATTTTGAAAGTGATTCATCTCAAAAGATGTTGTTGAATCATTATTTTCCTGGTTTAAAAAATGATGCACGAGAACCATTGTTCAATCAAAATACTATTCAAATTAAATCAGAATTATTAAGCAAACAGCAATCTACTTTAGAGGGTAAGCCAGGATACAACTGCAGATTCTGCCCACATCGAAATTATTGTGAAGATGTTCAATATTCTGTAGATAAGTGAGGCATAATGATATGAATGGAATATTCTGGGGGAAATTGGCTAGACAATGGGCTGTCATAAGTGGTGTACAAACCAACCATTTAGGAAATACAGATGAAGTTATTAATCATATCTACAAAGTTTCTCAAGAACGAAACAGGTTGGTTAATGAGATTGAAGAAGAGGACGACGATTTATTAATGATAGGGGAAGGTGAATTATGGTAACCGTACAAGAAGAAATAAAATATACGGAAGAGCAGCAACAAGTTATTGATTATGGTGGAAATCAACTATTAGTTAAAGGAATTGCGGGAAGTGGAAAAACTCTGGTATTACTACAAACTGCATATAAAATTGCTTCTGAAAACCCTAATGAAACGGTAGCAATTTTTTCTTTTGGAGGACCGTTATCAGAAGCAGCTGAAAAACAGTTAAGTAAATACAAATTACCAAATATAACTGTAATAACTTTTCACAAATGGGCATATAAGGCTTACCTTGATACATATTTTGAAAAGCCAAACTATGCGAAAAGTCTATACAAATATTTTAATGATGCGCTAAAAGAAGTTGAAAAAATTAATCCTAGCCATCGATTCATTAAAACTAAAGATTTGCATTCTTTTATTAGAGAGGAAATCAGTTGGATTAAAGGGCGTGGTATTAAGTCAGAAGTAGAATATTTACAAGCACCACGACGCGGTCGTGGTAGTAAAGTTCGTCTTTCACAAAATGACCGTAAAATCCTATATCAGATATATATCTATTACGAATTAAATAAAGAAAACCGATTGGACTATGACGATTCAGCGATTAAACTTGTCGATAGGATAAATTCTATCCCAAATTCGGTAAAATATGATCATGTATTTGTGGATGAGGCACAAGATTTAACCAAATTGAGTTTACAATTACTAGTTAGTATTGCACGTAAGTCATGTAGAATTGGTGCTGATATTGGCCAAAAAATATATGCAACAACATTCACTTGGAAAGAAGTTGGATTAGAATTAAGAGGAAATCGTGTTAGAACACTTCAGAAATCATTCCGTTCAACAAAACAAATAGTGAAACTTGCACAAAGTTTACAACGACATGATGAGATTACTAATGATGAGGATTTTACAGAGCATGTAGTACCAGCAAAAGATGGTCCAGTACCAGTTATTGTATTATGCAAAAACCGTGAAACACAGGATAAAGCAATTATTGAGGCAGCAAAAGAGTTAATGAAAACAAGTGAAAAAGCAACAGTAGGTATTCTATGTCGTAATTGGGAAACGGCAACGAGATTACAAGTTCAAATGAATCGTTTAGGAATTGAGTATTCGGAAATTGGTGATAATAAGGATTATCAACGTAAACACAAGGCTCCAAAGGGTACGCATCTTGAGCCGGGAATCAAATTTACTACTTTCCACACAGCAAAAGGACTTGAATTCTACTACGTGTTAATTGCAGATCTTGTAAATCCAGATGCAGAAACACGGCTAGGTGATGAGTTTGATTGGGACATAGAGCGTCGTCTACTTTATGTAGCTATGACTCGAGCGAAAGTAGAATTACAAATCTACTCTTACGAAGAAAATACAAAATTAATTAAAGAATTTGATTCTACTTTATATGAAAAATTAACGATTTAGTAATATGTATAATTGCAGAACGTATTAAAAAACTTAATACGATTCTGCATTTTTTATAATAGACTTCTCAAATACTCCTTATTCAAAAACAAACACTGCTTCTTAAACTTCCGTCCATCTGGCAAAGTAGTAAACTCGGATCCTTTATTACCTTTAGGTCGAATTTGGAAATAGGGGACAAATCCTTTTCCAGGTAAGTTATTTTTCCATACTTCTTGATCTTTTGAATTCTTGATAATTTCCACCTTTATTTCATCATTGTGAAGCTGCCATTTAATATGATTATAAAGAGTTTGAAGAGCTTCAAGCATCTCAGGTGGAGCATTCCAAAGTAATTGTTTTCTTAATACGGTTCCCTCGTCAGTGTCCTCAAAGACTACAAATAAATACTTTGTTTCTACAAACCACTCGTACCATGTAGAATCCTCAAACTCAGTACTGTAAATTTCGTGAAAGTCGATATTTGGCCAAGACATATCTTGATTGTCTGTTGCCTTTTGACGTAAACGTATAGTTTTAAACTTTACATTACCTTTTTGAAATTGCTCAATTTTCTCCAGGTTAGTACCTTCTATACCAAAAATTTTGGATACTAGTCTAGGTAAATAGGATTTATCTGTTTTGATATCTTTTGTTGGTTTATAATTTAGTTTTTTCTCAATTTCATTAGTTGTTAAGTTTATAAAAGGAGCTAACATATTATTAAGATAAGTACTAAACGAGAATTGCTCTGGTATATTCAGCTTTTCATAGGCTTGCTTACTAAAAATTGAGTTAAAATATACTGACATGTATTTTTGCTTAAATGAAAAGGCACGTTGTTTTGCTAGTTCTTTTGAAAATGGCTGTTTTCGTTCGTCTTTACCATTACCTGCACCCTTAGTACATGCAGCAAGGTAAGTAGTGTCACTTTCAGAGATTTGATGGGCTTTACCAGCTTTGATTTTATTAATTATAGTATTGTAATCTTCACGAATAGTAGGGAGGTCCTCTTGAGGTATAGTAAATTTTACTGCTTTCAATATTTTATATTCGAGCACATCAACATCATCTTCGTGTAAATAAAATATGAGTAACATATGCTGTGACTTTTTTAGTAATGGGCTTTCTTCAAATTCATAAACGTAATCAGTTTCATAATTAATCACACTCAAAACTAAACGTTCTTTCGAAGACAATGTTTTATTTTTATTCTGCTTAATAGGTGTAACCTTTAGTTCTAGATTGTGGTAATTGAAATCTGCTTCTTTAATGGAGTTTGCAGGAATCCCAAAATAAACAACTTGAATAGCGTTCCCAATAGCCCCCTTATTATTACTCTTCGAGAGCCACTTGTTAACTTCATCAAATTCTCCAATTTCTCTTAATTTTTTACCTTCCAATTGTCTCGCATATGTAAGTAAATCTTCTTCTGATATATCATTATTATAGACAAACAAGAATCCAACCTCCTAACAGTACTAGTTCTATAATACACAATTTACCATTCATTTGTTTGAGGAATCATTATATACTTATTCAGTATGTTTATATTTTTAAAACTAATTACTTGATCGATTCAAGAATTTTTATTATAATAGAGAAAAAGGGAAAGGATGTTCGCTTATGAGTAAAACTCTGAATGTAGTCGAGTTGTTTGCGGGCGTAGGCGGATTTCGATTAGGTTTAGAAAAAGCGAACTCAGACGTTTTTAAAACTGTTTGGGCTAACCAATGGGAGCCGTCACGTAAAGTACAACATGCGTTTGAATGTTATGCGAGTCATTTTAAGACTGGCGTTGATGAATATAGTAATAAAGATATTACCACAGTTCCAGATGAACATTTTGCAAATTTAGAAATAGATTTATTAGTCGGTGGATTTCCTTGCCAAGACTACTCTGTTGCACGTTCACTTTCAGGAGAAAAGGGCCTTGAAGGTAAAAAGGGCGTACTATTTTGGGAGATTAAACGTGTACTAGAAAATTCACATCCAAAGTATGTGTTATTAGAAAACGTAGATCGTCTATTAAAATCGCCATCAAAACAGCGCGGTCGAGATTTTGCTATTATGTTGGCGACATTCCGTGAGTTAAACTATATCGTAGAATGGCGTGTAATTAATGCTGCAGAATACGGTGGGGCTCAAAAGCGTCGTAGAGTATTTATCTTTGCATATAAAAATGATTTAGATTTAGCAACTAGTCAATTAGGTTTTACACAATACGAAGTTGTATTTAAGGAAGGTTTCTTTGCAAAAACATTTCCTGTTAAAGAAGAGCCATACAAGGATAGAATAGCTACTGTCGAATTACCAGAAGATATATTACAGATATCAAATGAGTTCTCATTTGGATTCCATACGGCTGGGGTTATGATAGGTGGCAAGGTATTTACAGCACATACAGAAGTTCTCCATGAAGAATTTACTCCATTAAAAGATATCATTTTAGATGAGTCTGAGGTTGAAGAAAAATACTATCTATCAGAATCAGCAGTTGAGAAATTTGCGTATTTAAGAGGATCAAAGAAAATTGAAAGAACATCTGCAAGTGGACATAAATACATCTTCTCAGAAGGTGGTATGTCACCAACCGATGAGTTAGATGGACCAGGGCGCACAATGTTAACAAGTGAGGGGACTGTTAATCGTAGTACCCACATTATTGAAGTAAATGGCCGTAAACGTTTCTTAACACCGTTAGAATGTGAACGTCTAAACTCATTTGATGATAACTGGACAGCAGGAATGCCTGATAGAATGAGATACTTTTGTATGGGGAATGCGTTAGTAGTTAGTCTTATTACGAAAATGGGACAAACTATTTTGGAGATTGATACTGAAGAGACAGTGACTTCGGAACAGATTGAGTTATTTGTATAATATATCTTAAATTAACTATGGCATAGGTTCAGTTTAAACTGGGCCTATTATTTTTGCTTATTACTTAAAAAGAACATAAATTGAATCAAACTAAAAGTTGATGTAGTAATCATAGCATTAATGTAGCCCTACCAGCTAAGAATTAATTTCTATTAGTAAATGTTTACTAGAGTTTACCTTTAGTAAATCCTATGATATTATACTTTCATAGAGAAAATTCTACATAGATAGAATTTTATTCTATCTTTATAGAAAGGATATAGTTCGTTATGGGATTCACTTATGATAGATTATGGAAGTTAGCCTTAGAAAAAAAGTTGAATAAGACTACTCTTAGAGATAAAGCTGGGATAACTTCAGCTTCTCTAGCTAGATTAAGCAAAAATAAGAACGTTAGTATGGATGTTCTTGATAGAATTTGTAACTGTTTAGAATGTAATATTGAAGATATTATTGAACATGTTCCAAAAAAGGAGAGCATTAAAATATGACGTTATCTAAGACAAAAACTGCATTATTAGAAAAGCCAGTATTTGTAGAAAAGATTATGGAACCAAAAACACAACAATTAGAATTTAGTTTTGAACATACTTTGCCTGATCATGACAAAGGTAAAACCAAAATTAGAAATCGAAATCTACAAACATCACTAAATACAATTTCATTATTTAGTGGTGCAGGTGGATTAGATTTAGGGCTAATAAAAGCTGGATATAATGTAGTTTGGGCAAATGATATTCTTAAACCTGCTATAGAAAATTACCGGCATAATATTGGAGACATATATGAAGGAGATATTACACAAGTTGATGCTAGTGAAATACCAGAAGCGGATGTAGTAGTTGGTGGTTTTCCATGCCAACCATTTTCAAGTGCGGGAAATCGTTTAGGTACAGTTGATGAACGTGGTAACCTATATCTTGAATGTATCCGTATTATTGAAGCTAAACATCCAAAAATAGTAGTATTTGAAAATGTACGTGGGTTGCTTTCAACAAAGAACAAGGATGGTTCAAAATTAATTGATACAATTATTTACTATCTTGAAAATGCAGGTCCTGGGTATAAAGTTAACTATAAATTACTAAAAGCTAGTGACTACGGTGTACCACAAAATCGGTTCCGTGTAATAATTGTTGGAATTAGAAATGATCTAGACTTCAATTATACATTTCCGGAGCCTTTAGATATTAATCCAGAGGTATTAACTGTAGGGTATGCTATAAGTAATATTCCTGATGGTACGCCAAATCAAGACGAGGTATGGAAATTATCTCCACAAAGTCAAAAACTGATTCGTCATATTCCAGAAGGAGGATCTTGGAAAAGTATTCCCTACGAATTCTTACCAGAACGTATGAAACGCATCCGTGATAATATGAAACGTTATCATTCTCCTAATTTTTATCGTCGTTTTGCACGTGAAGAAATCAATGGAACTATTACTGCTGCTGCAACACCTGAAAATAGTGGGATTTTGCATCCTGTTGAAAATAGAAGGTATAGTGTTCGTGAAATTGCTAGAATACAAAGTTTCCCAGATGATTATGAGTTTGTTGGAGATTCTATTTCATCCAAATATAAAATTATTGGTAATGCAGTTCCACCGAAGCTTGGGGAAGTAATTGGCCGTTCAATTAAAGAACAACTAGTTCAAGCTGGATATCAAATATTATAGAAATGGACAGCTCTAAGGAGTTGTCTTTTTTTTATAATTTTATATATAGTATATAAAAACGTGTATTATTAAATATTGATAAGTAAGAATAGAATTTAATAGGAGGATAAGATGACAGCGTATTATGTTTCAAAAGATGACGTTCTACAGTCAATAGAATATTTTAAAAACCTAAATATCGATAATGATGCTATGTTACCAGCGTATTTATTAACAAAGCATTTAGGTATATCTCTAAGGAGGCCTGTAAAATTTGTAAGCCTTGATTCCAATGAAAAAGCAAATATATTAAAGGCGATATGGCTGCTAGGTGGCTTACAAGGGAAAAATGAAATTGGAAAAAAAAGATCGGTTCTGTTTCCTAATGCCTTTAAGTCTGGTGAAATCTTAGCAAGTGATTTCTATCAAGCAGGTACTGATTTTTCTGGTTTAGTTGGCCGTGTTAAGGATACTATTGAAAAGAAAAATATCAATGTATCACTTTTTGTAGATAATAATAAACAATTGACTTTATCCAGAAGGTACAAAGATATTATCGATGAACATTATCTCAAAGGTGGGAAAATTTCTTTAAAACATTTTGCCTGTTGGGTTTTTCGTTTTGTTGATTTGGAATTTCAAAAAACACCTGATAACTATGAATTTACTCGAGTCATAAGCAAAGCTATTAAAAACTTTTTCAAAATAAGTAAAAATGACTTTCTCTGGTTATTTGAGGATGATATTTTAAGTGGTTCTATTAGTCCATCATCTACATCTATTTCATCATCTGATGTAAGAGATGCATTTACATTTAAATCTGGTGATGAGCCTGAAATTGATACTACACCTACTGTTGCTCAAGAAATAACAGTAGATAAGAATCAAGTTGAAAAATTCATACAACTAACTGGTGATAATCCAAGCGATGAACAAATATATAATACTTTGTTACAGACAAAACAAATTGTTCTGACGGGTGTTCCTGGAATTGGAAAATCGAGATTTTTAAATAATTTAAAAAGTAAATTCCATTTTTCAGAAATGATTCAGTTCCATGCAAACTATTCTTATGAAGACTTTATTGGCGGAGATACAATAGAAAATTCATCCATTACTTCTAAACGGGGAAGATTCTTAGAATTTTTAGAAACTGCAAAGAATGATAGGAATAATAATTATTTATTTATTATAGATGAATTAAATCGTGGCAATATTGCACAGATATTTGGTGAAACAATATTAACTCTAGATCGAGGTTACACTGTCAGTTTACAGAAAGAAATAGATATGGTTAAAGAAATTTCAATACCTAGTAATGTATATATTGCTTGTTCAATGAACTCGAGTGATAGAAATATCGCATTTCTTGATTTAGCAATTAGGAGACGATTTGCCTTTATAGAGTTGCAACCAAATTATGAATTACTTTCAACAATAACCGAATATGGGACATATGATTTAGGTGATATATTAAAAACAATTAATACTAGAATTTTGAATACACTAGGAAAAGAAGAATTATTACTTGGACATTCTTATTTTTTATCAGATTTTGTAAAAGCGAACGGTAAGTATGTATGGACAGATGAAACTCTTCATAGACAATTTAATTTTGTTATACTTCCGACATTACGAGAATATACATTTTCAAATCAAAATGCCATAGTTACTATTTTAGGTGAGCCATTAAGTAGTGGTTTGATTGAGTTAGAGGATTTCGTGGAAGCGTTTGGAGAAGAATTCGGTAAGAACTAAAGGGTTGATGGAAAATGGAGGAAATTATTAATACTGAGGGACAAAATATAATTAATGTTTATCCAGATGAAAAAGATTTTTTTACTAAATTTCTTGAAAAAAAGGGGATTGCATGGAGATTTGAGCACAGAGAATCTTCAGTAGTAGTTTTAAGTAATTCCCTTACTGGATATATAAAAACACCAAGAAGATTAATTAATATAGAACCAAAATACAAAGAAATAAACTTAGAACATATTTTGAGATTGTATAATTATGTTTATAGTTATCGTGATGTCCAGGATGATGAGTTGTTAGATATAAATAAAAGCAATCAAAGTCAAAATATTATTAATTCTTTTTTGAACAAATTACAAGAGAACGTTTCAATAGGGGTTCTACAAGAATATTTTCCAGTAGAACAAGAAATAAGATACTTTAAGGGAAATGTCGATTATGTTTCAACTTATAAAAATATCTTAAAATTAAGAAGAAATCCTGTAAATACTGAAGTATATACTTTATCAGCAAATGTTGATATTAATCAGCTAATAGTAGGAGCATTACAAATAATCTCACAGTCTGGGCAAAGTAGATCCGAGGCTATGGAATTACTAGGTTATTTTGAAAATGTTACCCCTATTAAAGAAAATGCAAGTCAATTTCTTCAAAGTATCCATTTTAACACTAAGAATATTCGATATAAAAAAGTAGCATCAGATGCTGCTATGATTATTGATTCTTTATTCTATGACGGAGTAAGAGGGAATATTGGTGGAGAGAGTTTTCTTATTAATTTTGATATGCTGTTTGAAAAATTCATAAGAAAAATTCTCCTTGAAGAAACAAAAGAAAGACATTTTTCAGTATGGAAAGAACCAAAGTTTTTTGGTAATGAATATCTCGATGGTTTAGTGATGAGTAGCAGATTTTATCAACCAGATATATTATACAAATTTAATCCAGAGAATGAAGATAAGGATTATAAACCCACAGCAGAAGCAGTGTTGGATGTCAAGAATAAAGCTAATGGTGTATTTAAAAATGCGGATATTTATCAGATTATGTTATATAATCAACTTTTATATGCAAAAAAGAGTATCTTAATTTACCCATCCTTTAATTACAGACCATCTACTATTTTAACAATTGAAAATGACAGTCTACCAGTACCAGAAATACATTCAGTTTTTATTGATATAGCAAGTCTTGATGCAGAATCATTTAAGAAAGCAATAAGTAATTTAATTGAAAACATTTATGAAATACTTGAGAGTTGATAATTAAAGATATAACTCATTCCTCTATAGTTAAGTGGGCGAGCTAGCAACCAAAAATTAGTTGTTAGCTTTTTATAATATCTATTTCATTTATTCACTTTTTAATCAAGCAGTTGAACTCTTCATGGACTTCGCGTACTAGTGCCTGTTCAGGAGTCTCTCCATCTTCAATCTTCCCACCAGGAAACTCCCAGTAGTTTGGTAGTGACATATCAGGACCTCTTAGTGCGCAGAAAATTTCATTCTTTTCATTTTCAATAATTGCGCCAACAACGTGGACTGTTTTTTTCATATGCTATCACCTAGTTCTATTGTATTGTATTGTATTTTAGCTTCAATTTGGAAAATTTCATCAAACTTTTCTGTTTGTATAGTTATAATTTACTAAAGGGATTTTTTATTTTAAGTATAATGAGGAGATATCTATTTCTAGCTCATAAACCATTTATTTAAACCCAATGAAGCATCATTAAGAACTGATCAAAAATGCATAGCAAAAAATTCTTGCTAAGACTGTTACTCTTCAACATAGTTGCCTTACTAATTTTCATTGGATATTCCGCCTACAGCATCTGGTCCTTTAGTGGAAAAGTTCAATTAGTTAAGACCGATGTGATAGCTGTACTTGGTGCTGTTACTTGGGAAGATCAACCATCGCCTGTATTTCGTAAACGATATAGGTGCTCCAAGTAATGGATGATTAATTAACATGGGTTCAATTGTAATGATTATCGTATGTATCTTAATAGTAAAGTTTTATACAAATTAATTACATATATATTTTGTAGTCAAGAGTTGAAGGTTAATAAAAAGGTTAGGAACGGAGGCCCCCATGAACAAAGATCTCGAAAAATTCAAACGTGCGTATGAACGGTTATGTAAACAGTTCAATATTGAACCGAATGAAGCACAACATCCATTCCAAGAGGTGTTGAGTGAACTTGAAGTGGCGTCGAAAGAAAGTGATGCGAAGCAAGCCGAAGAGAGGATGCGAAGATTACAGCGTTCAAAGCAAGAGTACTTTAGAAAAGTGGACCCGCAAAGTCGACCTTTACGTGAACGGATTTTTCTCCATGATTCACGAATTCAGGATAGACCAATCATTGAGAAAAAGCGCAAAGAACTAGAACAGCAGTTTCGCGAGATTTTAAGAACTGAGCCGAATAATGCTGTTGTCCGCTACCGTTATGGATATTTTCTTATGGAAGAGATGAACTTTTCCCGAGCCATCCGTTATTTTGAAGAGGCGTTACGAGTACATAACAAGCGCAATTGTACAGTTCCCTTAGAAGAGGCGCAAAAGGTGAAAGCCCATATGTATATTGGTTTTTGTGGTGGGCAGTTGCTGAAAGAGAGTTTGGATCAGTTAGGGCAGATTGAGGTGGATTTTGAGTCATTTGATACTGAGGGGCGAACGATGACAAAAGCTTTACTAATGGTAATGAATGAGCGCGAGCAATATTATGCCATTGTGAATGGTGAAAAACGGGCGATTTCCTTAACGGAATATTTGCGATACAAAGAAGTGTTAGAAGAAGATTGTTTGTTCATTAGTGAAGTTGAAGGTGCGACATTTATTAAATTAGGCGAGTGGAGAACGAAAGACTTTCCATCTGCATTATCGAGGCTAATCCATGTCATTATGCAGGAAATAACTAGTGATGGCTATGTAACGGTTGAAAGGCTGCAGGAGTTGTTGGATGGTCGAAATACAGCTGATTCAATTAGAAGAAACATTGATCGCATTCATGAACAATGTAAGGTTCTTAAAGATGAACACGACATTGAATTATTTAAACTAGACCGTTCCAACCCAGAAGCCCCAAAAGTAAAGCTTATCCTCGAAAATTATATATACGTCTATCGGGAAACTGAGAAATTTGATTTTACCCAATTAAATATTGATGAAGAGGAATGACAGATTAGCAGCAAACGAGTGAAGGTTTGCTGTTTTTTTGCATTAGGTAAAGTATTTTTCTTACTTGCATTTGCCAACATTCAGGCGAGTTCTAATAATTTATGAATTTTGGCTAATAAGTCCTGTAGATTGTCTGATAACTCTATGATTTTGACTAATAAGTCCCGTAGATTGTCCGATAACTCTATAATTTTGTCTAATAACAGCCGTGGGGATCGCGGAATTTTCAATAAGTAATTCTATACCGTCGTTGGACAATGTTGTCCGAGCCGCCATGCTATAACATTCATATACCGCTAAACAAAGCGGATCACATGTTGAGGGAGCGGATTGTATATGAACAAATTATCAGTTATGGAATTAATGGTGCGTTATGGAATGATAGTGGAGGCAAATGAAAGTAGCATTACATGCACGGACCCTAACAAAGAGAATCAACAACACTTTGCAACAGTAACTGAAATGTTGTGCCAACAAGACATCAGCCTAAATGATGAAATGGTAGAAGCAGATTTTATTAACATACTAGAAGAACTATATGAGTCAACTGGAGAAAATTTATTCTCACCTGATACACTTGCCATCCAGACGGTAGACATTTATGTGCGTGGGTTGGTGATGCAGTTGAATCGCCTACGTTGCACGACTACGAATAGCTGTGATGGTCATGATCGTCGCCGGGCGCATATTTATTTTGCAACAGTAAAGGAGACAAGAAGAGCGAAACTTCTATTAGAACAGATAGGTTTAGATTGTCGTATGGAAGATAAGGAAGTGAAGTTTCAAATTAAACGTTATGACCTGCCGAAGCTTGCAAGTACTTTATCGAAGCTAACAATTGCAGAGGTAGAAAAAATCGTGACAGAGAACAGTCCATTAATGTTAGAGGAAGAGTACTTTCAACTATTAGAAGAATTGCTTTCCATTTATGGTGTGAGTGGGGAAGAAGGCGAGATTCGTGATACTGTTGTTCATACCTTAATGCCACACGTTGACAACCTAGAAGTCGACCATTACGGCAATGTATTAGCTCAAGTTAGAAAAGGAAACGGCCCAACCATTTTAGTCAATGCTCATTTAGATACAGTGGATGAATTTGTAAAAGGGCGTGAAATTTTAAAAGACGGCAACATCTGGTCTTCAAGTGAAGGTGTGTTGGGTGCAGATGATCGAGCTGGAGTGTGTGTTGCATTGGCAGTAGCAAAAACCATTCAGAATATTGACTTCAACGGAACAGTGAAGTTTGTTTTCACAGTGGAAGAGGAGATTGGGTTGCGAGGTGCAAGTAAAGTAGCGAAATCTTTCTTATGGGATGTAGATATGGCATTTGTCATTGATCGTCGTGGCACGGGGGATATCGTCACTTCTTGTGGAGGGTATCATCCATTCTGTACAGACGAGTTTGCTAGAAAAGTAGAGAGAATCGGCCGTATTCTTCACCCGGGTCGTTGGCAAACAGTTGCAGGTGGTAGTAGTGATACACGCATCTGGGCAGAACAAGGCATCAATAGCGTAAATTTATCTGCCGGCTACAACAACGAACACACTAGTGATGAAACCTTGGATATCCAAGCAAACTACGGTACCTATGAGTTAATCATACTTTTACTAGAGAAGAGTCGTTGTTTAATGAAAATCAATTTAGAGCGTAGAAATGAACTGGCAAATAATAGACAGACACCCTTAAAATTAGGCTAATAATAAGACAGTTTGCAGCTAAATTATAGTTAATGGCTTTTCTATTGCATGGGCCCAATATACAGCGAAAAAGGACTGTAAGAAAGAACATCAAAAAGGCTAGCAACCGAAAATAGCTGCTAGCCTCATCTCATTCGTTGTATTATCTCACGCTTGCCCCATCAACTTCCTCAACGCACTCACATACACATTCACAGCCTGCTGATATAACTCCGGTGAATGTCGTGCAACCCGTTTTTGGGCAACGGTTGCATTGACTTCTAACACCAATAGACCTTTCGTTGTTTCGACAATATCTATATTGGCAAATCGTAAGCCAATCGCTTTTCCTGCTTGGATGGCTAATGAATGCAATTGTTCTTTAAGAAGCTCTGGCACTTCAACAACTTGAGCACCTTTGGACAGGTTATTTTGTAGGTTTTCACCTTTTGTTTTTCCGTAAGACATTAGGATTTCTCCGTCTAAATACGTACATCTGTACTCAATCGGGAAATCGTAGTAAGGACTTAATGCAATCTCCAAACGATCTGATGATAATTCAGCGATCGCAAATGTTAGGTCGGAATCATCAAGTGCAAAACAGATGTTTTTCCCACCGCCACCGTTGTTCTGTTTCACCACTAAAGGAAAATCATAATTGCTTTTTACCTTCAATAATGTAACTTTTGCCTCTTCGTTAGAAAACTTATAATCTTTCGGCTTCAACAGAAAATGCTCAACGGCAGGTACACCAGCCTCAAATAAATAGTTAAAACACATGGCTTTGTCTCTTGCAATCAATGAAGATTGACTGCTATTTAACCCTATGTCATAACCGAGTAACTCGTAACGTTCAGATTTGTTGTACGGGTTCGTGAACCGGACTAACCAACCGTCATAAAGGAATTCCATATCCAACCCTAATTCCTTTGCGGTGTCTTGCATTACGTTTTGAAATAATTCTTCATCTGATAAACGATTAAAGTCAGGCAACACTAGCTGTTGTGGCATACAAAATGGTCCCTCTACCCTCATGTAGATTTTTAAATACTGAACCCTAAAACTCTTTTTTCTTTGATTCTAACATTTCCTAATGCAAATACAACTTAAATTTTATGTATATAAAAAAGTTATCAATGACAATGAAATGGTCGGAGAAAAACTAGCTTTGCCCTTAAGTTTGACACGCTAAAACAAACAAGATAGACAGAGTTAAAGGTACTTCTGTTTGTTGAAACCAAATATTGGAGATAGAATTCTTCATCTTATCCTCCAAATCACACTATGAGATTATTAGATTCAGTGTTAAAATGTAGTACTAAGAAAATTTAGTGTATTCAATCTTTTGGATGAATTTGACCGTAGCTAGCTCATTTTCATAACATAATCGATTTATTGCCTCTAGAAATGGAAAGGAGAAATGCGTGTGATAAATATACTACGAATTGGAAGTGCCTTTATAGGAGTGATTGTAGGTGCTGGCTTTGCCTCTGGGCAAGAGATATTGCAGTACTTTACGAGTTTTGGAACACTTGGGATTTTAGCAGCGATTATGTCAACGGTTCTATTCTCTTATCTTGGTATGGTGCTTGTGTGGCTAGGAAGTCATACGAAAACAGCATCTCATAAAGATGTCATTTATCGAATTAGTGGACGATATCTGGGAACGGTGATTGATTACATATTGCTCTTTACATTGTTTGGGGTAGGAGTTGTCATGATTGCAGGGGCTGGTTCTAACCTCAATCAACAATTTGGTCTGCCGTTCTTTATAGGGACAACCTTGATGGCGATTCTCGTGATTTTAACAGGCTTTTTGAAAGTAAATCGAGTCGTTTCCATTATTGGTAGTATTACGCCGGTTCTCATTGTTTTTGTTGTATTTGTCGCGATTTATAGTTTCGTAACGATGGATGGCTCATTTGCTTCGCTTAATCAGGTTGCACAATCGATCCCAACTACGCTGCCAAATTGGTTTATTTCCAGTGTGAATTATGTTTCTTTTAATGTGGCGGTTGGAGCTTCGATGGCGATCGTCATGGGTGGTGCGGAAAAGAATCCAAAAAATGCAGCGTTAGGCGGATTAGTTGGGGGCCTTGTTTTAGGGATTTTAATCATTTTAATGCATCTAGCGATATTTTCTAAAATCGAAGAAGTGGGCACTTTAGATATGCCGATGCTTGGGATTGTGAATAATGTTTCCCCGGTACTAGGGACTGTAATGGCATTGGTTATCTTTGGAATGATTTATAATACTGCAATGGGCATGTTTTATGCATTTACAGCTCGTTTTGCAGAGTCAGGAACAAAAAAATTCAAAACGTTTCTTGTCATCACGATGCTTGTTGGCTATTTAGCAAGCTATGTCGGCTTTACTGGCCTTGTCGCCTATTTTTATCCATTGATTGGTTACCTAGGGATCGTCTTAATGTTTGCTCTTTTTGTTGCCCCAATTATTATTAAAAAGCAAGATAAGAAACAGCAGGATGAAAATATGTAGGAAAACCAAAAGCGCAGACCTTTATCAACAAAGGTTTGCGCTTTTTTATCTGTTTTATTAACTAAACAAATTAATCGTCGTAATAATAATCGGCATCCCGAACACGTCGATTAGGAAGGCACCGACGATTGGTACGATAAGGTAGGCTTTACGGGATGGACCGAATTTATCAACAGCTGCTGACATGTTGGCCATCGCGTTCGGTGTAGCACCAAGACCATGACCAAGGAATCCAGAAACCATAATTGCGGCGTCGTAGTTTTTCCCAAGTGCACGGAAAAGAATAAACATCGCAAATAATACGATAAAGATTACTTGTGCTAAAACGATCACTAACAATGGTAGCGCTAAATCTGCAATTTCCCATAACTTGATGCTCATTAATGCCATCGATAAGAAAATACCTAGTGAAATATCGCCAATTAGGCCAATCTCTTTCATATTAATAGCTTGTGGGCTGATGCGGTCAACGATGTTACGAACGATAACTGCTACAAACATTGCACCTACATAACCAGGTAATGCAAATCCTGTTACATTAGAGAACCATTCTCCGACAAACGTTCCAGCTGCCATACAGAAAGTAATTAAAAATACTTGAACCATAAATGACTTTTCTGTAACAGGACGTTCCGCTTTTTCAACATATTCTTCTGTTTCTTCCGATGATGGTTGTAAGTTAAATTTACGAACTAAGTATTGTACAACAGGTCCACCAACGAGACCTCCAGCTACTAATCCACAAGTTGCTGCAGCCATCCCAACAGATAGGGCAGAGGAAACACCAAGACCTTCAATTGTTTGCCCGTAAGCAGCAGCTGCACCATGACCACCTTCCATTGAAACAGCTCCTGCCATTACACCAAGTAATGGATGAAGACCTAGTACTTGTGCTAAAGAAACACCAATCACATTTTGCATTAACGCTAAAAATCCACATGCTAACCAATAGATAATGAGTAATTTTCCACCTAATTTCACAAGTTTAAAACTTGCCCCAAGACCAACAGTGGTAAAGAACGTAATCATGAAGATGGACTGTAAAGATGTATCTAATGTAATTTCAATAATGCCAAAACTCTTTAAAGCTGTTGCTAGTATTGCGAATAGCAAGCCCCCAACGACAGGAGCAGGAATACAGTATCGATTTAAGAAATGAACCCTTTTCACTAAAAATGCCCCAATTAGAAATAACGTAACGGCTAAACATAACGTCGTAATTTGATTTAGTGCCATCATATTCCCCCTTTATTTTATTTGAAACTATTGATAATCACTTCATTAATAAAGTAAGCTCCTAGTTTTGCAGTTCGATTGTCCACATCAAGTAATGGATTAACCTCACAAATACTGAAGCTAACTGTTTTTTGATGCGAAACCATCTTGCGTAAAATATCGCGAACCTTAATAGCGGATAGACCAAATGGTGAAGGTGCACTGACTCCAGGTGCTTCCGAAGCATTTAACACATCCATACAAAGCGTAACAAGTAATACATCCTGCGCATCCATAAAGTTCGTTAACCCTTGGGTAAACTCAGCTGAATCCAATTGTTCATCTAAATAGTATTGGACGTTGTATTGGTCCGCTGTATTAAATAATGCCGTTGTATTCCCATATTGTTGAATGCCACATACAAAATAGTTCGTGTTTGAATCTTCATCTAAAATTTGTCTAAACATCGTTCCTGATGAAGTGCCATTGTCATATGATCGCATATCAAAGTGTGCATCAATATTCAGTAACCCGATGGAAGCATCTGGACCAACTGCTTTTCTCACACCTAAATACTGTCCATACAAAGTTTCATGGCCACCGCCAAGTATAATAGCCTTTCCGTTTATTAGAATCTCTGCGACCTTATTACCTAGTCCTTCCTGTGAAAGTTCTAAGTCATGGCCATTGCAAATGACATCCCCGAAATCGATTATAGTTCTACTCTTGGTTTGGTCACGCCATGGTAATGATGCTAATTGCTTGCGTAATGCAAGGGGAGCTTCTTTTGCTCCAATTCTACCTTCGTTTCGGCGTACACCTTCATCGCACGCAAAACCGATTAAACCAATTGAGCCTTGTTCAGGTGTCGTAGTATCCAACTGAATTACCTGATGATAACGAAAATAGGTTGAATCTGTTTCATGATCAATACGACCTTTCCAAATCTCTAAATCTGCTTTTCTATACATAGAGTTCACCTTCTGAAAACTGAAAATTATATATTTTCATTATATTAATGGCTATTTATAATAACAAATACTTATTTTTTATAATATAATAGTTTCAAACTATAAATGGGGTGGGGAAATGGATTTACGGAAGATGTATTACTTCGATTCAACAGTTAGATATAAAAGCTTTTCGAGAGCAGCAAAAGCCTTACATATTTCACAGCCTTCATTGAGCAATGCGATTAAAACATTAGAAGAAGAAATCGGGGCGCCACTCATTGAACGAACGACAAAACAATTTCGGTTAACAGAGTTAGGCATTCAATTTTATGAACGCTCAAATGACTTAATCTCTCAATTCGAATTAATGGAAACGGAGCTCAAAGAGATCGCGAAGGGAGAAAATATTGAAATTCGTTTAGGGATGATTGAATCGGCGAACTACTTGTTCTCGCAAGTCATACTGGAGTACCGAAAACTATACCCATACAATCAAATCACATTAAGAGATACATTGTATAATCAAACCGTTCGCCAGGCGTTGGTAGAACTAGATGTTCACGGAGTGATTACGAATCAACATATTGTGGATGCAGAAATTAAAAGTGAACTATTATATAACGAACCCTACGTCGTATTAATAAAAAAGGATCACCCATTTGTAACAAAAGAGAAGATCTTGCTTACAGACTTTGAGGAAGAATCCTTAATCATTGGGATGCCAGAATTTCAAACAAGTGCACAAATCCTAAAAGTATTCAAACAGGAAAATATAGAGCCGAATATCCAATACAAAATTGAGCGTTTCGAAATGATCAAAGTATTAGTAGAAGAAGGGTTAGGGGTCGCAATCCTCCCAAAACACTATGTTTCACAGCATTTATCGGACAACCTTTGTACGCGTCCAGTACATAATGAATTTCTAAAACGTAATGTATATTTATGTACAATGAAAGATCGCACGTTCCCAGAGAGTATTTTGAAATTGTTCGAGCTGATTAGGACGATGGGATGAAGGGAGAATAAAATGGGTTGTCCTGAATTTCCAACTTTCAGGACAACCCATATGTTTTATTGATTGAAATCGACCTTTAAACTCAGTGAGCCCTCAAAAAAATCTCATGATCCACCAAAAATTTGTAAACTTAACTATGTAGTATATAAATTAGTTTCCGGACTTTCCTAAGTTAGAAGTGAAGCAGTTGTAGGGGACATGCTTAATGAACGTCCATATATTAACTTCTTGACAACTAACTTTTCCCCGATAACATAAGTTCCAACAATCTAAACTCATTCTCTTGTTTAATAATCAGCTCCTGTGCGTTTTCAAGAGAAACCAATTCAAAGCGAACCTTAGCAAAAGGTTGAAGTTGAGCTAGCTTAGGTAAATCAACAGAAATGACCTGCGCAATTTTCGGATAGCCACCGGTCGTTTGACGGTCTGCCATTAAAATGATTGGATGACCACCTGGTGGAACTTGCATAGTTCCAAATGTGACAGCTTCTGAAAGTAAATCGAATCGTTCCTTAAGTGAAAGCTTCAGTTCCCCCTCCAAACGATACCCCATACGGTCAGCGTCTTTCGTCACAGTAAACGTCGTATTAAGGAGGGAATCCTGACTCTCATCAGTAAATCTTTCGTACTCGGTTCCCTTAACCACACGAATGATTGCATGTTGAGAAGTCGCAATCCAATCATTTGGATTTAAAGCCCAATACCTTTTTTGAATAGGCGCTGACTTCAAAACCGGGAGGACGTCTCCTTTTTGGAGTGGGCGTCCTTTATAGCCCCCAATACCTGCACGAATATAAGTACTATAGCTATCTAACGTTTTGTCAACCTGAATACCACCTTTAATGTGTAAGTACCCACGTGAACCGTTAAGACAAGATTGTAATTTTAATATACTTCCTTTTTCAGCAAAGATGGGCTTCCACATGGAACAAGGTTTCCCATTTAAAAGAGGGCTAAAGTCTGCACCAGTTAAACAAAAAACGGTATCACAATTAAATTGTACAGTAGGGCCAACTAAAGTGAATTCAATGGCAGCAGAAGGCTTTTGTTGCAATAAAATTTCGCCAAGACGATAAGAAGTGGCATCCATTGCACCACTAACAATGACGCCATATTGTTGAGAACCTCTTCTACCTAAATCTTGTATAGTCGATAATAAGCCAGGTTTTAGAATGGTTAATGTCATATCGATTCACCTGCTAGTTTCATATATTCTTGTTCAGAAATGGAAACAAACCGGATTCGATCACCGGCTCTAAATAGTGTCGGTGGGTTTTGTTCGGGTAGGAATAACTGTAAAGGAGTACGCCCAATAATTTGCCATCCACCTGGTGTTTCGAAAGGATAAATCCCCGTTTGTTTTCCCGCAATGCCAACAGAACCAGTAGGTATTTTTAGTCGAGGTGTTTCCTTGCGTGGGGTCGCAATTGTTTCATCCATGCCTCCCATAAAAGCAAACCCAGGTGCAAACCCAAGCATGTAAATCAGACATTCGTTTTTAGTGTGTATCTTAATCACTTCCTGCTCGGATAAATGATGATAGTATGCAACTTCAGCTAAATCTGGGCCATAATCACCTCCGTAACAAACAGGTATTTCGATAAGCCGAAATGTTTCATTTAATACTACTTCATCTTTTTGCGATAACGTTTGAATATAATTGACGACCTTCTCGTAAGGGGAGGAACCTTCAAACTTCCATTGATTCACTAAATATACATCGTAGTATATACATATATTCGTATAACTTGGGACCACCTCTATAAAACCTTTAAATGGATGCTCTTCAAGAGTTATTACAAACCTTTTGATGGAAGCATGAATTTCTTCTGATATCCCTTCTCCAAAGGTAACTAACAATGCATGATCACCAAGAGGTTTAAAGTGTATAGGCATGTGCAGTCCTCCGAATAGTTGAAATATTCTAACAGTAATATATCATATTACCATTTTTGTGATAATATATTAAATAAATTTGTATTTTAATATATTAAATGGGGATTGTAGGGGGTTCATCAAATGGTGCGTGTCGATTTAAATTGCGATATTGGTGAAAGTTTTGGAAGATATACGCTTGCAAATCAAGCTGAGATTTTAGAGCATGTAACGTCTGCAAATATTGCATGTGGTTTTCATGCAGGGGACCCAAGCGTAATGCGCGAAACGGTGAAGATTGCGCTTGAAAAGAATGTGAAAATTGGTGCGCATCCAGGCCTTCCTGATTTAGTAGGGTTTGGACGCAGGGAAATGGCGATTACTCCACAGGAAGCCTATGATATGGTTGTTTATCAAATTGGGGCTTTGCAGGCTTTTCTTACGGTTGAAGGGGTAAAGATGCAGCATGTAAAACCGCATGGTGCGCTTTATAATATGGCCGCAAAAGATGCAAAAATCGCAGAAGCGATTGCACAAGCAGTTTATGATGTAGCTCCTGAGCTTATTTTATTTGGCCTTGCATCAAGTGAGTTAACGAAAGCTGGAGAAAAAATAGGTCTTCAAACAGCGCACGAAGTGTTTGCAGATCGAACATATCAAGAGGACGGCACATTAACATCACGTAAGCAGCCAAACGCTCTTATTAGCAGTGAGGAGGAAGCAGTAGGACAAGTGATTCGAATGGTGACAGAGGGGAAAGTGAAATCTTCTCAAGGTGTAGATGTTTCCTTGCGTGCTGATACGATCTGTATACATGGGGATGGTGAACATGCAGTTGATTTCGTCAAGTATATCAAAAGGGAGTTACAAAACAATGGGATAGAAGTGATGGCATTTAAATAAGAATGGGGAAACTATTGTTAACCCAAAACTAATATCTTTAAAACCCCAGCCTCATATCATAAAGGATTGATAAAAATGCGGCATAATAAACGATGGTTAAGATTAATACTCTTCATCATAGCAGCCTTTCTAATTTTCATTGGATATTTAGCTTACAGCATCTGGTCCTTCAGTGAAAAGGTTCAACTCGTGAAGACTGATGCAGCCGTTGTACTGGGTGCTGCCACTTGGGGTGACGATCCATCACCCGTTTTCAGTGAGCGAATTAATCACGCGATTTGGCTTTATGAAAAAGGCTATGTTGAGAAAATCATCTTCACGGGTGGGAAAGGGGAAGGCGCTCAGTTTGCAGAGTCAGAGGTGGCAAGAGACTATGCAATTCGCAATGACATCCCTTCAACTGATATTTTAATTGAAACGAAATCAACCATCACTGAAGAGAACTTACAATACGCATATAACTTAGCATCGGAGCATGACTTGAAAACCTTCGCAATCGTTAGCGACCCATTACATATGAAAAGGGCGATGTTAATGGCCGAAACAATTGGGATGAATGCCTATACTTCGCCTACGCAAACAACGGCTTATCAGACTTTAGGCAGTCAACTTCCGTTCTTTCTTCGTGAATTGTTTTACTATATTGGATACATTTTCACTATGCCGTTTAGGTAATTTTATTTTTGTGCATTAGATTACAAAAAGCTTATTGGATAGGGATGACTTGTCATGTCTGAGGAACAAAGAGAAAGGTTAAAACTCCAAGAACTGCGCAATAACCCTGATGGCATCTTGAACGATGCGTTAGCTCAAGCCAATACAGGAGCACCGAGTAGTGGATGTTTAATTAATATAGGATCGATTGTAATGATTATCTTATTTATACTAATTGTAAAATCTTGCACAAATTAATACTATCTATCTTTGAAGGTTAGTAAAACTGTCTGAATATAAACGGATATTAGGATGTCTAATAACTGACCGATTTTTTCTAATATCAGCAGCCCCACCACCCGCAAACCAGCAGTTCAGCCGATAACAACAGGAGATTACCAATAATAATTAAGATAAAAATAAAAAGCAATCAAGGATCAACTGCTCTCTTGAATGCCTTTTGCGTTTTTATTTAGGATGTATTACTTTTACTCGTCCAATCTGCCCATCTGTTAGCCTTACTTTAATTCCGTGGGGATGGGTGGCTGAATTCGTTAGAATATCTTTCACGATGCCTCTTGTTAGCTTTTCTGTTCGTTGATCCTTTTTTAAAACAATCTCAACTTCCGTACCTGGAGAGATATCCTTGCGATGTTGACCGTTCATTAGACACCCATCTTTCTACGGGTATTGCTTGTCTTCTTCGTTTGTTGGCTTTTCAACTTTTTTGTGGAAAGGTCGGTATTCATTTTGCCTTTAGTTGCAGTAGATTGATTCTTCTTTAGTTCCAGCTGCTGTTTCACGAGCTCTTGAAGGCTCATTTTTTTATTTTGTTCTTCTGATTGGTTATTCTCGGTCATTTTAAATTCCTCCTTATAGCATGGAATGGCTCATCTAGTATAATCTATATTCTTCTATTTGTGAAAAGAATGTAAAAAAGGGATGTGATGTACCGTATTTAATATCCCAAACTTTTGGTTATCAATCATTCACCTAATTTGTATCTCTCGTTTCTAAACTTATAAAAATTAACTATTTAATTAAACAAGTTTTTGCTTTTTTCTTTGACATCATTTTGACTTATTACATTGTTTTAGTTGACCAAGTATTTAAAAATTAAAAAAGGCTGGGGGGCAAAACCCACCTCGGAATGAAAAAGCCGATAACATTTTGAAAAAGTAAAAAGTCACTGGCTAATTTTTTATAAAAGGTCACTTTTGCCCCTCTAAAATAGGAGGAGAAACTTCGTCTAATGTATATAGTGGGGGCAAAAGAAACGGATATAAGCGGAGAAATTCCGATTAATTGCTCAAATTTAGGCAAATTTCAATGATTTGGATTGGATAACCGGAAAACCTTCCTTTATTTTTGAAAAAATAGTGGGATTTCTTAATACAAACGGAATATTTCCGTTTAAATATTTCATGCCCATAGTTAAATAACCAGTAAAAAAACAGGAATTTCCCATTAGAGAACCATTTACAAAAGGGCCTGGCTTATTCAAGAATTTATTAGTTTCTTACCATCCTCCTTTTATTCAGTTGTTAACGCAAATGGCCCAGAAAAAATAGAGCTTTTCTCTATACGACATAATCAAAAATAAGTACATGTCCAAATAAAACACTTCGAATAGCACTTAATACTAGTTATGTCGTACCACGAACTAGCCCCAATATCCCAAACCACCAACTTAGCCCAAACAAAGATTTTGCTGATCTACATGTTCAATAAATGATTTTAATGTTGCAGAGTTATTATCATTTCTCCAGGCCATTGAAGATGTACAAGAAGTGTTATTTTCCATTAGTGTTAGATAGGTCACTTTATTATTAATATAATTCATAATGGAAGCTGGTAAGACTGCATTTCCTACGCCGGATGCAACTAATGAAACAATGGTTTGCAGTTCGTTTGCTTGCTGCGATTTAATGGGGCTAAATCCGACTTCATAAAATAGGCTAATGATTGCGTCGTAATAACCGTGACCTACATCTCGATCAGTAAAGATAAATGGCTCATTTTTAAAATTAAATAAACTTACAGGTTCCTTTAAGCGAGCCAATGGGTGATTACTAGGGATCGCTATAATAAAAGGTTCGCTTCGTAATGTTTTTAACGTTAAGGAACTCGACTCAACAGGAGGCACTAACATCCCTATATCGATTTCCTTGTTTTCTAGGGCTTCTACCTGTCTTGCAGATGACATATGCGTTAAATGGATATTGATTTTTGGATTTGCTTGTTGGTAGGTTTGAATCAGTTTCGGTAAGATATCATATGTTACGGAGCCTGTAAAACCAATAGATAGTTTCCCAAATTCTCCTTGTTCAATCTGTTTTGTCTCTTCATAAACGACCTCCAGTTTTTGAACAATTTCTTTTGCTTTCTCTAAGAAGTATTTTCCTGCGTCCGTTAATTCTACAACTCGTTTATTTCGATTGAATAATGTTACATTCATTTCTTTTTCCAAAAGTTTAATTTGTTGGCTTAAAGGAGGTTGTGATATTTTTAGTCGTTCTGCCGCTTTTGTAAAATTTAATTCTTCTGCAACTGCTATAAAATACAGTATTCTACGAATTTCGATCATTCGTTTCCTCCTCACTTATATGTAAAACGTCTTAATACCATTCAATATATATATTATACAAAGAGTAAAAATTACTGTAAATTTAATTTCAAGACTATTTTAAATAATCTATAAATTAAATTTGGAGGAGGGTTCATATGAATACAATATTGTTAATTACCATTATTGGGTACATTTTGTTAATGATCGTAGCTGGAACATTTCTAGGTAGAAATAAAATAAAAAATACGGAAGATTATATGTTGGCAGGTCGTTCATTACCAAATATCGTGCTAGTAGGTACTTTGTTAGCAACATTTGTTGGTTCGGGAACGGTCATTGGCGGTGCTAGCTTTATTTATCAACAAGGGCCCTTAGCCGGCATTATCTACTTTGCGGGTGTTCCGATAGGGATTATTATTTTGTATTTTATTGCAGGAAAAACGTGGTTGATTTCCAAATATACGATTCCTCAAATTTTAGAAATAAAATACGGAAAACTTACTAGAACGATTTCCTCTATCTTTATCATTCTTGCTTATATTGGAATTGCATCTTACCAATTTACGGGTGGGGGTTACATATTAAATTTAACAACAGGTATTTCTGTTGAAGCAGGAACGATTATAACTGCTTTTATTGTCATATTCCTTGCAACGATTGGCGGTATGTTCTCGGTTGCCTATACAGACTTTTTAAGTTCGATTCTTATTTTAGTAGGGTTTATTCTAGGATTCTTCTACTTAGTAACGAACGTTGTTAGTTTTGACACGATTATCACTTCGTTACCAGAATCACATTTTACTTGGACTGGTAATTTAACGATTCCGCAAATCATCGGATATTTTTTACCATTATTCTTATTAGTGTTAGCAGACCAAAACATGTATCAACGACTAGCGTCGGCAAAAGATGCAAGCACTGCAAGACGATCAACAATAGGATTCTTCATTTCATCTATTGCTGTATTTGGTCTCGTGATCTTATTAACAATCGGTTCTCTTGCAATATTCAGTGACATCAAACCGGATACAGCGATTTTACAGCTTGCTTATAACGGTGGGTTACCGGTAATTGTTGGTGCGTTAATTTTAACGGCATCGGTTTCGTTTCTTATTACAACAGGTAATTCGTTCTTATTATCAGCAGCAGGAAACATTACGTATGATATTGTCCAACGAGTGAAGCCTGATATGTCAGATAAAAGTTTACTAAAAATCAATCGATATTCGGTATTCGCGCTTGGTGGAATCGCTTATATACTTGGAGCGTTCTTCCCGGATGTGCTATCGATTCAAATGTATTCTTACACGATGTACGGTGCAGCACTTACTCCTGCCATCTTAGCTAGTTTCCTTTGGAAGCGCGCTAATGGACCGGGTGCTTTGGCATCGATTATTACTGGTGGTGTAGCAACGCTAGTTTGGGAATTAGTTTTACAAAAACCAATGGGCTGGAATAGTGTTTTAATTGCATTACCATTGGCTATTATTGCACTAATTGTCGTGAGCTTACTAACTCCAAAATATACAGTTCAAATTGAACAAGACCAATTAATCAGCAAGAAGGAGGAGAAAGAAAATGACGAATTTACGAGTGAACAAACTACGGGAGTTTATGAAGGAAAATAATCTTCAAGCAGCAGTGGTGATGAGCCCTGACTATCAATTTTACTTAACTGGTTTTCGTGCATTGATTTATTCGAGACCTATTATCTGCTTCATCACACTTGAACAATGTAGTCTAATTGTGCCAGGGCTTGAAGAAGTTCATGCGAGAGAACATGCGAAGGTGGATCGAATTCTACCGTATTATGAACACCCAGAGAAAGCAAACATCGCGAAAACCTATTTAGAAGTACTAGAAAAAGAGTTGAAAGCTCAAGAGGGTAGTGCGGTTGGCGTTGACATGAATTATACTCCTGGAAAAATCATTATTGAGATTCAAAGTGTTCAGTCATCGGTAGTCGATATAAGTGTACAAATCGAAAAAATGAGATCAATCAAAGATGATGAAGAAATTGCTGCAATGATTGAGGCTGGAAAGCTAGTCAATTTAGGTGTGAGTGAAACACTTAAACATTGCAAGGTTGGTGCAACGGAATTAGAAATAGATGCCATTGGAAATCAAGTCATCTATCGCACAGCATCTGAAAATTATCCAAATGCTACGTTAGATTTACTTGTCATGTCGCCTTCTGGACCTGAGCGTAGTATCTTACCGCATGTTTATTCGAATACGCGGAAAATCCAAAAAGGTGATGTCATTATTCATACAAGACAAGTTTCGTTAAATGGCTATCGAGCAGAATTAGAGCGTACAGTCATTATGGGAGAGCCTACTAAAGAACAAGAGCATGCATTTTTAGCGATGCAAAAAGCACAACAAGCTGCATTAGATTTTATTAGACCTGGTGTGAAAGCATCAGAAGTGGATGCAGTAGCTAGGGGGATTTTAAGGGAAGAAGGCTATGCAGAATATGCAATCCACCGCACTGGCCATGCCATTGGAGTTTCCCTTCATGAACCGCCATATCTTTCATATGATAATGACCTTGTTCTAGAAGATGGAATGGCTTATACCATTGAACCAGGATTTTATATCCCAGGATTGGGTGGATTTAGACACTCTGACACGGTGATCTTAAAAGAGAGTGGAAATCTATTAATTACTGATTATCCTAGAGATTTAAAAGATTTGATCTTTTAATTTAATTTTTTTGCTTATTAGTGTAGACAAGGTCATTTTGGCTTTGTCTACACTTGTTTTTTTAGAGGGGGCCTCTTGTTGCAGGAGCCTTTAGTCCTCTACGGAAACCTTCTTCATCAACCGCTTCAATTTCTTTTCTGTGTCCGTTTCCTCAACGGGTGTATAAATACTGCATCGTAAATCCATATCCCCTTGAACTTGAAGGGAAGTGAGGTTAAACAACATTTTACCTGCTTTTGCATGCCTGAATTCAATAATCATTTCTGGCGCCTTACTCACTTGACTTTCTTGCCATAAATCATGGAATTCTGGATGTGACTGACTCATTTCATCAATAAATTGGTTGTACCATTCATCACCCAAATAGTGTCCGTAATATGTACGGAAAATTGCAAGGAAACCTTTGGCAAAGTGTTCCCAATTCACTGCTAATGCTTTCAATTCTTTTCTAGTGAACACTAAACGAATTAAATTGCGTTGCTCAGTCGGTAATTGTTCAAAATCCAAAAAAACATGCGCGGCAGCTGAATTCCAGCCAACAATATGGCAATGTCGATCTGTAATGATTGTCGGACAATAGGTTAATTCATCTAGTATTCGTTTTAATGAAGGGCTAAGCTCGGATTGCTCTTTGTTTGGATTGGTTAGTTCTAATTTTGATTCTAACGCTAGGTTATATAAGTAATCGGTTTCGTCTTTATTTAATTGCAAAGCTGTTGCAATACATTCCAATACAATGGATGAAACTTTAATATCTCTTCCTTGCTCTAGCCATGTATACCAAGTGGTGCTCACACCTGCTAATTGTGCCACTTCTTCTCTTCGTAACCCAGGAGTCCTTCTCCGTGTTCCGGCAGGCAAGCCAATCGACTCTGGCTTAATTTGGGCACGTTTGGCTTTTAAGAATGCCGACAACGCTTCACGCCTCGTTTTATCATTCATTTTAAAAACTCCTTATCCATTTAACCTATTAGTAATTATACCAGGATAAATACTCACTTGTAATAGGATAACAGTGTTGTAACAATATAAGTAAATAATCAATCTGGAGGGATAGGTATGGAGAGAGTTGTGATTACAGGCATGGGGGTAGTGTCTCCTTTAGGAAACGACATACAAACATTTTGGAGTAATTTGACTGGTGGGAAATCGGGTATTTCATCTATTGATACATTTGATGTGACGAATCAGAAGACAAAAATTGCAGGGATCGTCCGTGATTTTGATGCTGATGAAGTGTTAGGAAAAAATGTAGCAAGACGTTTAGATCGTTTTACGCAGTTTGCTTTGGCAGCAGCTGAACAAGCTTGGGAAGATGCTAAGTTAGACCACGATTCAATTGATGTGGAAAGGTTAGGTGTCTACGTAGGTTCAGGTATTGGAGGAATTGAAACGTTAATTACAAATATTGATGCGCTTAGGGAGAAGGGGCCAAGAAGAGTAAGTCCAACGTTAGTACCTGCGATGATGTCGAATGCGGCTGCTGGACAAATTAGCATCAGATGGAACGCGATGGGGCCTTCCATGTCACCTGTATCGGCTTGCGCCATTGGGAATACGGCAATTGGAGAAGCTTTTCGTTTAATACGTTCTGGCGAAGCTGACGTATTGTTTGCAGGTGGTACAGAAGCAGCAATAACAGATTTATCAATCGCAAGTTTTAGTAATGCTACTGCATTATCATCAAGAAACGATACACCTACTCAAGCAAGCCGTCCATTTGATGAAGATCGCGATGGATTTGTCATGTCAGAAGGTGCAGGCATTCTCATTTTAGAGTCTTTATCGCATGCATTACGAAGAGGGGCAACGATTTACGCTGAAGTCATTGGATACGGAGCAAGTTCAGACGCACACCATATTGTTGCAACACATCCTGAAGGAAAAGGTGCCTATTTGGCAATGAAATCAGCTTTAAGAAGTGCTCGTATATCGCCTGAAGAAATTGATGTCATCAGCGCCCATGCGACAAGTACAAAAGTAGGGGACATCTCTGAAACCATGGCCATTAAGCAGTTGTTTGGTGAGCAAGCTTACCAGATTCCAGTAACAGCCAATAAATCGATGATTGGCCATATGTTAGGTGCTGCTGGCGGAGTGGAAGCCATTGCACTAGCCATGAGCTTAAAAGAAGGGATCATTCCTCCAACCGTTAACCTAGAAAATCCTGACCCTTTATGTGATTTAGATTATGTGCAATCAGTGGCTCGTCATATAAATATGAAGACCGGCTTATCCAACTCATTCGGCTTCGGAGGTCATAATGCGGCTATTGTTTTGAGGAAGTATAAGTGAGCTCTCGGAAACGCGTACGTGTGCGTTAGAAGTAAAGGGGGAGTGGTTTATCTGTTCTTGGATAACATCACTTCTTAAATAATTTAAAGGGAATATGGCCAACTTTCTAGAAGTAAAACTTAGAATTCCTAAATACGTTTTTTTAAAACAATGAATATCCATTAGGTGTAGGATTTTTCCGTTATACTGTACAATATATAGAAATAAGTGCGTGTAAACGATCGGAGATGAATCGTATGTTTGAAGTTATAAATAAAAAGAAGGCAAAATTAGATGCGACTAGGCCCTTACCAAAATATACTCTAAATAGTCTACGAGAAAAGCTATTTTTAGAATGGACATATAATTCAAATGCTATAGAAGGAAATACATTAACAATCAATGAAACCAAAGTGGTACTTGAAGGCATTACAATTGGGGGGAAAACATTAAGAGAGCATCTAGAAGTGATTAACCATCGTGATGCAATTCGTTTTGTTGAGGAAATTGTTCAAAAGAAAGAGTCACTTTCTGAATGGCAAATTAAAAACTTACATCGATTAGTTTTAAAAGGTATTGATGATGAGTATGCCGGCGTGTACCGCAAAGAGCAAGTTTTTATCTCAGGTGCGAAGCATACTCCACCTGCACATTTTTTAATTCAAGAAAAAATGGATCAGATGATAAATTGGTATCACTCTAAAGGTATTCATCTACACCCAGTGGAACGCGGAGCATTATTGCATGCCATATTTGTTGGTATCCATCCTTTTATTGATGGTAATGGACGAACATCTAGACTTTTACTAAATTTAGAACTAATGAAAGAGGGATTTCCTCCAGTCATTATAAAAGTAGAAAATCGATTAGCCTATTATGAAGCACTTGATAAAGCCCATACAACAGAAGACTATACGGATTTTATTACACTAGTGGCACGTGAAGTAGAAGATTCTCTTGACCTTTATTTAAGTACAATAGAGTAATTTTGCATCTCTTCTGAGGTGCATTTTTTTATTTTGGAGTTCATTGTTACCCAATGTAAAAATGGTGTGGAGAAACCCTAGTTGTACCTTGAATAATAGTCGGCTTAAGCACATAATAGTTCAATTGTAATTAATACAGTTGATCAGGCAGGTGTTCATAGTAAAACGCAGAAGTAGTAATGAGACGGATCATCTTGGAGGTTTGGAATTGGACTATCTTGTTGATTTTACTTTGTTAGTATTGATTTATTTTTTACTGTTTTATAGAAAATGGCGTAAAAAGACAGACAGAGAATTCGTGATTAATTCGATGATGTATTTTTATGTTGTAATGGTTTTATTTGTTACGCTAATGCCATTTACAATGCCATTTGGTGGTAGGAATAATTTGTTTATGGAAACGATTAATTATATTCCATTTAGAGATATTATTTCAGGTTACCGTGGAGCGTTGAGAGAAATTATTTTAAATATTATTATGATGATGCCTTTTGGATTTTTATATCCATTGATGAAGAATAAAGGAATTTTCAGTACAGTTTCTTTAACTTTTCTATTTAGTTTCATTATTGAGTGTTCTCAGTTAGTAAGTGTATGGTGGGGTGGTGTAAACCAAAGAACTTTTGATGTAACGGACCTGATTACAAATACATTGGGAGGCTTAATAGGCTATCTAAATTTTATGGTTTTAAGGCTAGTTGTTCGTAAACGGAATTGAGGGCGATTGCATAATAAGCAGTCGCTTTTCTTATTGCCATCGCATCATTAAAAAAGACTTAACAAAAATCCGGACCAGTATATGTTAAAATTTACTAAAAGCAGTATGGGGGATTTTATTTTTAATCATGAAAAAAGTGATGGTTGTTGGGGCGTCGGGTGTTCTGGGTCAATTAGTGTGCGCGGAGTTGTTGAGGATATTTGAAAATCAAATAAAGCTCACCGTAACAGATTATAAGATTGAAAGAGGAAAGCAATTAGTAAACTCTTTTGAAGGGGATGTTCAATTTCAATATTTAGATATCAATGATGAAGAAAATATCAGCCAGGTAATTCAAAATATTGATATCGTCATTGTTGTATTGAAACAGAAGACTCCACTAATTCAAGAAGCGTGTATTTATAATAAAATACTTTGCCTCGATGTTACACCTTTTTATGGCTTTGTAGAGAAAGTAATAGAACTCAATGAACGTGCAGTCAACAATCAAGTAGGTTCTGTTGTCATGTCAGGCTTTTTCCCTGGTTTATCCGGTTTAATGGTAAAAAGGGCGATGGCTGATTTTAATGAGGTAAACGAGATCAATGTTGGGTTGTTGCAAAATACAAATGCCAAAGCAGGGGTATCTGGAATTTTAGATATGTTAACGATTGTTAGCAAGCCTGTGGATGTTGGGGATATGTGGATATCTGGATTCACTAAAAAAAGAAAGATGCAGTTTCTAACACCTGGGCGTGATAAAGAGGTTAGACTGATCCATCATTCGGAAAAAGTCTTGCTGAGCGGGAGATTAACAACAAATCCTATACACTATTGGACTGCTTGGAACTCGAAGCCTTTCAATAAACTTGTTTCTTTATTTAGGCAGCTCGGTTTATTGAATCAACTTCATAAGCTAGATCATAAAATTCTTTCGAAAATCGTAAAACATAATCCTAACCAAAACGAAAGTGCGTTTCTAACTGTTGAAGTAAAAGGGATAGTGGGGGGGGAAGAACGGATTAAACGCTTATCATTAGCCTCCTTTTCAGATTACCATACAACCGCAATTGTAACAGCAGCCTTAGCTAAAATCGCTCACCAACAAAACGTAAAAGGTGTCGCTTGCCCGTTTGAAATAACAACTTTAGATGAATTGATATTCGTTATGAACTGCCCCAATATTGTGGTTGAAGAGGTTGAAGGCTAAGGTGTTCAGAAAATTCCCCTTTTGGTTGCCTGTTTTTAGTTTGATGATCATTACCAGTGTAATTATTCTTCAACCTGTAAAACATGTATGGGCTGCGCTTGATCCCATATATGGTCTTTTGTTTTCCTTACTACCTGTTAGCTTTCGAACATTGCCTGTTATGTTTACTCTACACTTCCTGTTAGCAATAATTTATGGGGTACTATTGGATTTCTTCATGAAAAAACTTCGGTAGTTATTGAAAGAAGATTAGTAGGTTTTAGTGATAAATTCTAATATTATGGAGGCCAAATCCATGAAATATTTCACGAAAGATTGGTATAGAGAAAGCCAAGTATATGGATTCTTAACCTTGCCAGAAACAAAAGACGATTGGGAGAACAATTTACAATGGTACGTTTCTGAAGGAAGGGATTTCAAAAAAGAGATGGCCGTAGAGTTGGAATGGCGAAGAAATGAATTATTAGAATTTCTGCCAGAATCGTTTCATCCTCATATTTTAGATGGAACATTGAAGACTGAGTACCCATCTGATGAAATAAGGAAAATGGTTGAACAATGGACCGATGAATTCCAGCAAAGACTACGAGACACTCGTAAACAATATCTGCTAGAACTTGAAAAAGGGAAGAATGATTTGCCAAAAAGTGTACTTCAATTACATGAAAAATCATTGCATGATGGAATGGTACTCAAATGTGATTCGATTTCTGATAATGAATTTGTTATGATCGTTGAGGGGACTGGGGTACGTTCTTATTCATCTAACGTAAAGCTTACTTTTACCAATGTTGAAGAACTATCGATGTCCGGCGAAATCGTAGGTGAAGATTGGCTCTATACTGAAATCTACCCAACAAAAACTGGCTTCGAGCTTCACGTTATATTCGAAGGTACTTTATCTGAACTGATCATAAAAGCAAAGGATTTATTGATTGAACAATTAAAATAGTTTTCTACTTCACGTAAAGGTGGTGAAAAATGGTGATTGAAATCCATAAATATAAAAAGTTAATAGATGATTTTATTAATGAAGTCATTACAGTTGAGGAATTTGAACGTGACTATCTAACCACATTTAAAAATGAGACAAATGAGATGGGTACAGCACTTTTTTTAATCTTAAACAGTGTGTTTGAATCAGTGGATTGTTATTGGCATGAATGCCTTCCTGGACAAGAAACTTCCTTTGAAATATCCGAGCAACAACTCCGAAAAGAAGTAAGTGAAGCATTGATTAAATTAAATCAGTTACTAGAGAAATCATAGAATTAATTCGAGTAACTGCGCACGATCCTCTAAAAAGTTTATACATTCTACATGAATTTCTTCCATATATATATTCTGAATAAACCCAAAATAAAAGGATCCCCCTCTAGAGTTATCCCGTCCGTTAGTGCTTTTCATCTATTATATATATCCTATTCTGTTTAACCTACTACGTATTGACTAGTTATAAGTGAACTTAAAAGTGTAGGAAAAGAAACCTTCCCCATGTCCCACTACAGGCGCCAGGATCCAGCGGAGATTCTAACACATATTACTTGCCGATTAATGAGCAAGTAGAATTTGAAGAAGATATAACGGATTTCGATTATTTGGATACATTTCGCTTAGAACGTTCGATTTTATTACGCCAAGCACAGGAGGAAGCTGATTTTAGTGCAGCGTACAAAAAAATAAAAGATTATGCAAAGGCGCAAAATCTACTGACGGAGGATTCATTTGTTTGTGTGTTACTCGAAGTTTATGGGGAATACATGATTGATTTGTATGTACCATTGAAAGATTGGAGCGCTGTCCAATGATTGCCCAAAACCATCAAATTACCTATAGAAATGTGGCATCGAAATACTATAACTTTGTCCCAGAAGAAATCGAACTGGCTTTCGCAGATTTTGATCAAACCCTAGAAAACTATGGATTTCATGTTACGGATCAGTTATTTTTCGCAATTATTAGTGACCCAACGTCGCCCGTGATGACAGCTGAAATCTTCCGTCCTATTGAAGAAGATAATTTTACAACAATGCCAAAATCCGAAGACATCCGTTTTAGAAGTTACTTTTCAGTGAATGGTATGCTGATGACACGAATCACCGACCAATTCGATGAGCAATCCCAAACGAAATATTGGGAACTTGTGGAGCATATCCAGAAGAATGAGATCGTCCAAAGTAGTCCAGTTTTCGTAGAGTTCAAACGTAGTCATTCCGGTGTAGCTTATGTGGAAATGAGTGTCGGGGTATCAGAGGGATTACATTCTCCGTCTATACCTGAGGCCTAAAATTGAGAAGGTGATGCAATGAAGGTATTAGATGTAAATGAGTTTCAACAAGGACTGGAAAGAAACTTAACTCGATTAACTCGACTTGAAAATGAAATGAAACAAATCGAAACTGCCATTCAAGGGCTCACAGATTTAGAAGATTCACTCAAAGGTCAAGGCGGGGAAGCGTTACGTGGGTTTTACGAGAACTGTCATTTACCCTTCCTCCAATTTTTCAATACCTTTAAGAGTAGTTTTACAACTATTCTTCAAACGATGGATTCGGCACTTACCTCACTCGAACCGGATGAATTCGGCTATATCTGTCAAGAAGCTTTGGAAGGTGAAATTGAGCTAGGATTAGACGTTGCGAAACAAGTGACAGAAGAGCTTACGAATGAAACGAACCAAATCATGAATGAAGTCTCAGACATTGTGAGTTTACCAAATTTAGATGATAGTGAAGTGCAAACTGGGGTGCTTGACGCGAAATCTCATCGCGATCAAACCGTGGTACAACTAAATACGTTCGATCTCACGCAAACAATGGCTTTAGCGACGATTCAACAGGACCTTTTACTAATGAAAACGTGGATAACAAACATCGAATCCATGATGCTAGAAGGTGTAACGGATGTAAACTTCCCAGCCGAGCAGTGGAAGGCATTTGCATTCCAGAATCCACTTATGACGACACTGGCAGCTCGTACGCTCTCTATGGACAGCGTCATGGGAACGAATCCACTGCTAGCACCAGGGTTCATTAGCGGGGCAAATTCGTATCCATTATCAAGCCTTCAATTAAACGACCAATTACCTTTAACTAATTTCGGCATTGAAGGAGCAACGGTTTCAACGAATTTCGTTTCATTTATGAAGAAACGAGAAGAAGAAATCGCGAAAGAGCTTTCTTGCCCGCCAACAGATGTTGAGAATCTTGAAGCAGCGGAAAATGGAATCCTTGATTTCTTAGGGGATGTCGGAAATAGTGTCATCCATTCGGTGGAAAAATCTGTTGATAGTTTTAATGAAATAGGAGAAGATTTTTGGGCTGGATTAGAGAATCGAAACAATAAGAAATTTAATTCAGTTTATGATTTTGGAAATTATCTAACACTTGGCTCCTTTGACGGGGTAAAATCAGTTTATCAAGGGCTGGATGAAAGAGCTGACGTAGCATTTGAATCACCAACTAACTTCGCAAATTATCTCACACTGGGTAGCGTTGATCTTGTAAAGGGAGCCGTTAACCCTAAAGAAAGTTTCTCAAAAGAGCATTGGTTAAATAGTTTAGGTTTAGCGACGATTGCAGTTAGTGGGGTAAAACCAGTAGTGGGGAATGTCTCCAATCAGGTTGTCAAAAATGGAAGTACGAAACAACCATCAAGTGTTGATGAGGTTGTTCATGTGGGTAGCGGTAAAACAGGTGTTGGTAAGACCGGTGAGGGAATACCTATAGAAAAAGTAAAGCCATCTGTACTTAAACAAATATATGCTGATGATAATGGAGCATATGGGTATTTACCAAATGAGGGCACTGCATATAATAAACCAGAATATGACTTTACAAATGTTGAATGGTCAAAAGAAATGCAAAATGTAAGAAAGGAATATCTTGAAGCATCTAAACAATTAGAAAATGACATAGAAAAAATGAAATCTGAAGGATTCTCTAAAGAAAATATAGCTAAACATGTTGTGGAAGAACGTAATCAACAAAAAATTGAAGCAAGGGAAAATATGACTCCTGAAGAGAGATCCGGTCTAGAGGAAAGAAATATAAAAAAATATGGTAATCCAATAGGACCAACTTCAGAGAGTATGTTTAATAAGATGAAAGATTCATACATTGATAAAGGGATTTATAAATCAGATGATCAAATTTGGGAAGCAATAATCCAAAAATCAATGCAAAAAGATGATGTAATAAATACCCTATTAGGATTAGAGCATTAGGAGGGGTAACTTATGATAATAATGAATAATTACTCTAATACAGGGACGTATATAATATTAGAACCTAGTGGATATTCAATCGTTGAAAAAAATAAAGTACAGTTGGTTAGACAAGGCGTGGGAGGATTTAGTGAAGATGGACAGATAGTTGGTATTTATGTTAAAGAAGGCAAACTATATTTTTTCTATAATGGAAAATCATTTGAAGCATCTATAGACAATCTAATTTGTATTAATAGCTATGTTTCCAAATTGAAAAGATGTTTTAGTGTAACAATAGGAGGACAAAATATCTGTAATATAGTTTATGAGCCTTTTATTGATCCAGGAATGATTTATTATGATGCAGACCCTGAAGAGTTTGATATATTGCTATACTTACATGAAATATTGAAGAATGAGGATACTATTAAGAATTTTGTGAATGGGATGGAAATGATGAAAAAAGGGAAATAAAGCTTAGATGAACTTCACAGGGTGGGCTTACAGTAGATGTCGGCTCACCTTTTGTCTATACAAAAGAGTATGGGGTCTTTGATAACGGGAACTGGTGATAGGTTAAGGCAAGCAAGTTTATTCCCACAAGTTCTTGAGCAAATAGGGATAAAAAACGAAAAATGCTTGGCTTGAAATTTACTCCATAGGTATAACTCCATCGGATTACGTTAACATAAAACGAACTTGTTAAGAATTCGAACACTAAGACTTTGTGGATTACAGCCATTAGTACCAATATGGATAGATGTGCTTTTCATCGAAATGATTGAAAATACCGCTATTTTTAAGTTGCGGTGCAGTCTAAGGTTTAGAAAGCCGACTTTATTGAGAAATGCAGAAACTGGTCACGCTCCTTTTAAGGCGATAATAGAAGAAGGTTTCTAAGTAACTTTCACTTCTATGAAGATATCTCGCAACTTGATCCAGTTGAAAAACAAGAAACTTGGGAGAAGAAATATATAAATGGGTAATCATAATTAATGCTTTCATGAAATTAGAATTACTTAATTGTTAGGTGACAGTATATGGCAGGCTCACTAATAAAATATAAAAGTAAAATTGGTGTAGTAATCCAAATTAATCCGCTCATTGGTTATTATTTCCTCGATGTTGGCAGGAAAATACAGTAACATAGTATACAACCATAACATGAAAAATAGGAGTAGTGATCATATGAGGATTTTGATAATAGGTGGAACTGGAACAATTGGTAAAGCGGTAGCTGAAAAGTTAAAACCGAATCATGAGGTGATAATTGCCAGTAAATCAAATGGGGATTACCAGGTTGATATTACATCTGTCGAAAGCATTAAACAAATGTATGAAGATATACCCAATATTGATGCTGTGATTAGCGCAACCGGAGCAGCTCATTTTGCACCTTTAAGCGAGTTAACACCGGAATTAAATGAAATAGCCATTAATAGTAAACTAAAAGGCCAAGTAAATCTTGTATTAATAGGTCAACACTATATTAATGAAGGTGGTAGCTTTACACTAACTTCTGGGATTATGATGGATGATCCAATCTTACAAGGTAGTTCTGCTGCATTGGCAAATGGAGCGATTACAAGCTTTGTAAAAACAGCAGCAATCGAATTAAAACGTCAAATTCGAATCAATACAGTAAGTCCAAACGTTCTAGAAGAATCCTGGGATAAATACAAGGAGTCTTTTAAAGGATTTAACCCAGTTCCTGCAAGTAAGGTAGCAAATGCATATGTCAAAAGTGTTGAAGGTGCCCAAACAGGTCAAGTATACAAAGTGTATTAAAAATGAAAATCTTCCAATTTAGCTAAGGGTAACACTCTTAGCATTTTATATGGATAATAAAACCCCTGTAAGTAGTCACATGAAATGCTACTTAAAGGGGGTATGATACTATTTTATCTCATTCAAAGCTTCATTCATCTGAGCTTCGTTTGCTTTTACGGCTTCACTTTCAACTGTATCGACACCACGGTATGTGTTTTTCATGTTTTGGAACATGTCAAAAGCAAAGTCGCCAATCGGAGTACCTTGGTTGTTTTGCTCAACATGATAGGCTCTAAACATATAGTCTAGCATGTATGCATCGTTTTTAATGTCAGCAAGATATGTGTCTCTTTCATATTCATTGACAATATCAACTTTGAAGCGTTCCACTTCTTCATCCGTCACTTCGGATTCTAGCAAGTAGGTCTCCAATTCTTTAAATTTATCCGAAGCGGATCCTTCGCTATTTGCTATACCAGCAATTTTGTTTTCCCAAGAAACATCATCTGTACCTTCTGCAGGTTGATTAGACCCCGTATGACCTGCATGTGTATCTGTTTCAGTTTCAACCTCTTGTTGTAACTCATTTGTTGCGGGTGTTTCCTCTGTATCTCCACAACCCGCCAATCCTAGACTAAATACAAATACGGAACTAACTAATAGTTTCTTCATATTTGAATGATCCTTTCTATCTAAATCTAAATCAAGGTAAGTATGTGCCAAATCTGATAAAAGATACAAAGAATCTTGAAAGGCCATATGATTTTTATACTTCATAAACATAAAAGGAATGTAGTATTTTTAACTAGTAAATATTGTATAATTGAACAAACGGAGAAAAATTTGCAAATATAGTCAGAAGGAAGTTTTGCTTTTTGGATTTATATTTGAAGTTCGTGTTAGTAGGTTTTTCCATTGCTTTGCCTATTGGAGCAATCAGTATTGAGATGATTAATCAAGGCTTAAAAAATGGTTTTTTGCATGGTTGGGCAGTTGGAATTGGTGGAATGACAGTTGATTTATTACTGATTTTAGCTTTGTATTTTGGACTAGCTGAAATCTTAGCATTACCTTATGTACAAATGCCATTATGGCTGATCGGGGCCGTTTTTTTATTCCTATTAGCATACGATTCTATCATCAATGCCAATAAAGATATTACGCTTGCTGGCGAAAAAGTAAGCAAATCATTAGCTAAAACGTTTCGTAATGGGTTACTCGTAGCCGTATCACCAGGAAATTTAGTATTTTGGGTTTCGGTATTTGGTGCTGTATTAGCCGATTCCTATTCGCAATCAAACGCTAGCAGCTTTATCGTTGCTGGATTTGGTATTTTAACAGGTATTTTATTGCACGATATAGGTTTACTTAGCATCGTATCTATTACAAGAAAAATAATGAACCGTACCATGATCAAATGGACATCCATCATAGCAGGTATTTTACTCATCGGATTTGCTTGCTACTTCTTATATGAGTTTTATCTAGATATAAACAGTTTATTAGATTAAACACTATACCTTCCTCCATGTGGGGGGAGGGTATTTTCGTTTTGTTGTATTATTTAAGACAGGGGGCAGGCAGAAAAAGTGCTATGGATAAGTTAATGGCGCGAACGGACAAAACCCCGATGCAAGTGGACAAAACCCTTCCCGCACAAAAAACCATATCAACGGATTTAGTTCTTATATTAAAAAAGATTAAAGACAATCCCAGTTCGTAGGGTTGCCTTTAATCTTTCATCATATTAACTACTGTTTCTCATCGGCGTATAACGTTTCTTCAGCAAATAGGGCTAATTCTTGCGCTTTTCTATTAATTTCTTGAATAGTTGCATAGAACTCTTGTATTGAACCTGATTGCGTATCAGTTAATGAATTGATTTCCGTAAATGATTGATTTAATGTTAATAAAAGCTGCTGGATATTTTTTGTGATGTCATTGATTTGATTGACATTATCTTTCGAATTAGTTGCAAGTTTTCGAATTTCATTCGCCACTACAGAAAATCCTTTTCCTACTTCACCCGCTCTAGCAGCTTCAATTGCTGCATTTAACCCTAATAAATTACTTTGGTCTGATATCCCTTTTACAACAGAAGAAATTTGACCGATTTCTTCTGCGCTTGAACTGACATCTTTCATTTGAGACGCCATATCCGTCACGCTATCTGCTAGCTTTGTACCTGAACTACTGATCCCTTCAAGAGATGCAGCTGTTTGCTCCACGATGGCAGAAAAACTTTCAGCCATTTCGAACAATTTATTTGCTTTCTCAAGACTAGTACCAATACCTACACCACCAATTACATTGCCTTTACTATCATGAAGTGGGAGAGCTCTAGCAATAAGGGGAAACCCAAATAATTCTTTAGGTACAATGGCTGATAAACGTTGGTTGGTTTTAATCGCATTCGTTACAATATCCCCTTCTACTAGTGGATCACCTGGTTTGACATTTAGTGAGAATGTTTTACCTGGTATATTAATTATTAACTTTTCAGTATCGTAAATTCCTACTGTTATATCATCTTGAATAAGTTCATTTAATAACGGAGCGACTTTAATAAAAGCACTAATTATATCATTTTCTGGCATGCGTACTACACTCTCCCACTATTGTTGTAAGTTTATATTATCCTTAAGTATCCATGTTGCCTGGTTGTCCATTCCTCATCCTGAAAATGGTTCACTAACCTAATTTTCAGTATACATCGGTATTCCTTTACAAATATCGACAAAATTTAGAACTTATTAAATATGGGGGGGAATTTAGGTATTAGGGGCATATTTGCAACTTGCTCATATCCCATTTATCGCGTGATAGTTTATGGTATGTAGTGCTTCTTCATCTGGCCATTTATATTTATCGAATTAATTGGTGAGGATAATGATGAAAGAATTTGTGGTTTTAAAATTAAGGATGTGAATTGCAGTAAGGTATTAAGAATGAGCAGAGGAGGGAAGGTAGGATGAAAATCATTGTTACGAGTATTTTTGTAGAAAATCAAGAAAAGGCTTTGACGTTTTATACAGAAACACTAGGTTTTATAAAAAAGCATGACGTTCCTGTAGGGGAATTTAGGTGGATTGCCCTCGTTTCTCAAGATGAGCAAGATGGTACTGAGCTCATATTAGAGCCCAATAACAATCCAATTGCGAGAGAGTATCAAAGAAAGTTATATGAGCAAGGGGTACCTATTACAATGTTTGGTGTTGAGGATGTTCAGAAAGAATACGACAGGTTAATAACACATGATGTAAGGTTTACAATTGAGCCGACAATAATGGGCGAAGTCACATTGGCAGTCTTTGACGATACATGTGGTAACCTTATTCAAATTGTGCAGAGGTAAAGAATACAGCCCAAATTATAATCCAATCTACTAAGTGAACTGTAGAAAAAACACTCAATATGGAAGGCGATACTCCCATATTGAGTGCACACTTTTAGGCACACTATTAAGAATTAAACCTGTTGATGATGCTTTTTAGTTCTTGAGCCATTTCACTTAATTTATCAGCAGAAGAGGACACTTCCTTCATAGTGGAGTTTTGTTCTTCAGAAGAAGCGGCTACATTTTGTATATTCGCTGTAGATTGTTCAACGATAGATCTAACTTCCAGCATTCCATCGGCCACCATTTGTGAATTCGATTGAACTTGTTTTACGATTGTGGCAACTTCTTGCGATTCCTCTGCAACCTGACTAATAGACTGAACGATGTTTTGGAAAGAATCACCTGTTTGGCTTACCATCAAGAGACCTTCCTTTACAACCTCTCTACTGTTATTGATTGATTGCACCGCATTTTGGGATTCATCTTGTATTTCATGAATAAGCGAATAGATTTGACTAGCCGCATTAGATGATTGGTTAGCCAACTTTCGAACTTCCTCAGCTACAACGGCAAACCCTTTCCCATGTTCTCCTGCACGTGCAGCCTCTATTGCCGCATTTAAAGCCAACAAGTTGGTTTGATCCGTAATTTGTGTAATTAACTCAATAATTTGACTGATTTCTTTTGATTTTTCACTAAGAGCATGTACAACTTGTGCTGATTCGATGGTAGAATCCTGAACGCGATTCATATGTTCAATTGTTCTGTTTACAACATCTGTTCCAAGAGTAGCATTGCCTTTAGCAGACACAGTTAAATCTGCAACGGACTGAATAGAATCTGCAGCCTTACTTATTCCTGTCGATATTTCTTCAGATGCTTGAACAGACTGAATAACAGTGGTAAGCTGCTTTTCTGATCCAACTGTAATTTCCTGCATAGCTAATGCAATTTGCTCAGTTGCTCTATTCGTGTCGTCTGCACTGGCAGACAACTCATCAGAAGTAAAAGCAACCTGTTCTGCATGATAATGTACTTGTTGAACTAGCTGTTGAAGGCTCTTTTTCATTTGATTAAACACATGAGCCAGCTCGCTTATTTCATCTCGATTTTTAACGTGAATATCTTCTTGAGTTAAATCACCAGAAGCAATTGTTTTTGCTCCTTCTACTAACGATAAAATAGGTCGAGTAATCATACGAGACATAAAGATGCTAATCAAGATAGCTAGTAAAACCGAGATTAGACCAAACATTACATTAATCGATTTAACCGTGCCAACCATTGCAGAATTTGCATTAATACCGTCCTGCATTTGTTCAGTTTCAATCTCAACGATCTGGTTCGCCGCTTCTTCAATCTGAACGGCAATTGGTATAATTTCGTCTTTAACAAGTAGCTTCACTTCACTACTGCCTGACTCGCTCAAAGTTATGACATTTAAAGATTGCTCTTTTAGTTGTTCATGTAAATTAGTAATGGTTCCTAATAACTCAATGGCTTCCTGGTTTTCAATAACTGTTTCTACATAGCTGACTGTTTGATCTAATTCCTCGATGTTTGATTGTAAAAAATCAATTGAACTTTCATCATCAGCCAAAACCCCATTTAAACCGGATATCTCTCTTGAAGCATACAGTTGGATATCTTTTATGTTCGTTAAATTGGTATCCAATTGTTGCACTAAATCCGAATAGGATTGGTTAATTTTTTGGATTTCGTAGTAGGCTAAAGAACAAACAGCCCCCAGAAGAACGGTTAGTACTAAAAAGCTCGATAACATTTTTCGACGAATGGTCATTTTCATATTGATAATCTCCTTCAAATTGCAAAACTCTTATTCTATGTAGATAGATTTAAAATAGGTCTTCCTATATGAATTAAATAACCCTGCCAAGAAGGAAGGGTTATTTGCTGTACCATTAATCTATCAACTGAATATGTCAAACATATGTCAAAATAGAATAATTTTAAACCAACTAAAGTACAGTATCTGTTATAAGTAGTCACGATTATCATGAAAATGCCGTTTTTATAAGGTTGTAATGATACTATTGGTTTATGTTAATGTTAATTTATTGAAGTGAAATAATGTGTATAATATATTTTTTTAATATTTCAATCTAAATGGCAATTATTATAGATTCAATAATATTGGACTGGTACAATTCTCTTAAACAAAAATCATCAGTTGGGTAATAGTATCTAAATATATCTGAAGTGCTTAATACCTATTAATATGAAAACTCGTCAACAAACGTTGTCCATATGCTTGGAAAGGTGAGTACAATGAGTAACAGTTTCAATTACAAAGAGTATCTTCGTACCGTTGCTGAACGATATGAAGGAAGACTAACGATTCTGGATATATTCGAGGAATTTAGGAAGGTTAGTAGCGATGGAGCTCATTGGTACCAATTGCTTAAAGAATTAGCAAACATTGAACTAGAAACGATTGGCAAGGAAGCCAAAACGAATCGAAAGGAATAATAACATTGAAAAAAATACACTTTCTAAGAAATTTGAAACCTAAATTAATAATCGCATTTGCGTTCATTTTAATAATTCCTTCTGTCCTAATTGGTATAGGTTCATTTACTTCGGCCAAACAAACGATTCAAAACGAACTTCTCTCATCAATTGATGACAATTTAGACATCTTAAATCTTACAATTGACGGTGCATTTAAGCCAAAACTGAATGATTCAAATATATTGGCAAGTCAATTCAATGCGACCAATGTACAAGATGAAAATAAGGAAGAGGTTAATAGAATTTTTGAGCAATATATTGAGCTTCATCCTGAAGTGGAAGCCATCTATGTCAGCCGTCCAGATGGGTCCGTTATCATTTATCCACATGCAGAACTTAGTGATGATTTTGACGCGCGAGAAAGATCTTGGTATAAAGACGCAATGACTCAAAAAGGTCAAGCAGTTATATCAGATCCCTATGTATCTGCTGCTAATCAAGAAGTGGTTGTTACCATTTCACAAAGTACAGCTGATGGTTCGGGTGCTATAGGAATTGATTTGAAGATGGGAAATATTCAGGAGTTAGCTAATCAAATAGAAATTGGGGATGAAGGATACGCCCTAATATTAGACCAAAATGGTCATTATGTGTCGCATCCAAAAAATCCTCCGGGAACGGAAGCTACTGAAACATTTTACCAAAACTTATATCAAGATGTAGCGGGAATCTTTCATTATGAATTAGATGGAAAACCTAAAATGATGAGCTACGACACAAATGAGCTAACTGGATGGAAAGTAGCAGGAAATATTTACACTGACGAAATAAGTGATGCAGCATCTCCTATTTTATATACAACTTTAGTGATAATTGTTGTTGCTCTTGTTGCAGGTGCTATTCTTATTTATTTCATAATCCGTTCAATTGTTACACCAATTAAAGATTTAAAAGAAACAGCTGTAAAAGTCAGCAATGGAGATCTCACACAAATAATACAAGTCAAAACTACAGATGAAATTGGTCAATTAGGACAAGCCTTTGTTGGCATGCAGGAGAACTTAAAAATACTTTTACGCAATATTGAACAGAACGCCGAACAAGTAGCATCTTCGGCACAGCAATTGACTGCTAGTACTGAAGAGACAAGTGCTGCAACAGAACAAGTCTCAACATCGATTCAACAAGTAGCGTTAAGTGTTGAAAAACAAAAGGAAAGTGAAGAAAAAAGTGTTCAAGTTTTAGGGAAAATATCAGACGGCGCACAACATATTGTTGAAAATGCAACTAAAGTTTCTCAGTTATCTCGAGAAGCTACAAAACAAGCCGAATACGGTGGGGAATCGGTTGGGAAAATTTTAAATCAAATGGAAACAATTCGCGACCTTGTCTTAGATTCCAACAAAATTATGCAATCACTTACAGAACGTTCGAAAGAAATAGATTCAATTCTAAAAATTATTTCGGGTATATCTGAACAAACCAACCTCCTTTCTTTAAACGCTTCTATAGAAGCAGCAAGAGCAGGGGAGCATGGAAAAGGTTTTGCAGTCGTGGCACAAGAGGTGAAGAAGTTAGCGGAACAGTCGCACGCTTCTACAAATGATATTCAAGCCATCATATCTGCCATTCAATCGGAAACAACAACTAGCCTATCAATGATGAAAAAAGTAACTTCAGCAGTTGAAAGTGGTGTAGAAGTTTCGAATGAAGCGGTAACGAAGTTCTATCATATTATGGAAAGTTTAAATAACGTGACCCCTCAAATGCTAGATGTATCTGACACAGTCAACAAAGTATCAGTTGCCATCAAAGAAACGACTGATCGGGCAAATGAAAATGCGATCATAGCGGAAAGTAATGCGGCTGCATCGGAGCAAGTAGCAGCATCAGCTCAAGAACAACTTGCGGCGATGGAGGAAATATCATCCTCAGCACAAGCGTTAACTGAAATGGCCGAGGAGTTACGTCTAGTAATCTCTAAATTTAAATACTAATACTAATCTTTCTTGTAACCTTTACCCAAACTAGGTCTATTACTTGAAATTGAAAGCTAAAATCACCTTTTGCCTTCTACAAGGCAGGAGGTGATTTTGATATGAACTCGATATATGGCAAGGGGAGTTATAGGGTAAACTTATTTAAAGGATATTGTATTAATTTCGCTGAATTGAAAGAAACTATAGAGTCGGATAGTTATAAAGCAAAGCCAATAGCTAAAGGAAAGTGTATATGATTTTAAATACGATTCTTGTATTTCTCATACCCTAGATAATTTATCTAGTCCATCTTTATAAAACGGATAAAAAGATCATCATTATATTTGGACCTTTTTCTAGTATCCTTGCGTTTATTATCAATGAACTTGGATTCTATTTTGGATTTTGGAGGATTTACCCTTTTGATTTAAAATATCTTACAGCATTCCCCTTCATTTTAGGTATATACCCTATTTCAGCAGGGTACTTGATTTACTATATAAAGAAATTTAAGCACCCATTCTTCACCACTTTACTAATCACTTCAGTTGTCACTATTTTAGAAGGTATATTTGTTATGATGGGGAAGGTAGTATATGAAAATGGTTGGAATATACTGTTAACCTTCATCTCATATTTTGTTCCATTAATTATCACCTACTACTACTATAGATTATTAAAAGGTTTAAAAATATTGGACATATGAAGCTGAGAGTAATTTCTGCATAATAAAAACTGCCCCAATGGTTAGATCATTCTCTATCAACCAATGTGGGCAGTTCTATTTTCCTCTAAATCATTCTCAAATTTTCGAATGAATAACCTGAACGCGACCTATTTGACCGTCCATTAGTCTCACTTTAATACCATGTGGATGCGTTGGAGAATTTGTGAGAATATCCTTTACAATGCCTCTTGTAAGTTTGCCAGTTCTTTGGTCCTTCTTTAACACGATATCGACTGTCATGCCTGGTAAAATATCTCTCCGATTTTGACCGTTCATTATGAGCCCATTTTTCTACGTGTAGTACTAGCCTTTTTCGTTTGTTGGCTTTGCATTTTTTTTGTTGAAAGATCAGCGTTCTGTTTTCCTTTACTAGCAGACGATTGGTTCTTCTTGTTTTCAAGCATTTGCTTCGCAGCCTCTTGTAAACTCATTTTCTTTTTCGGTGTTTCTGATGATTGATTCGTTTCAGCCAAAATAAGTCCCTCCAATATTTAGGTATGATAGTGAATTCAGTATAATCTATTTTTTATATAAATAAAAGAATCTGCCCTAAATGTGAGGGAGTTCTCTCAAGAAGGAATAGGCTCTGCTTCTATTATTCTTACGGTGATAAATCCATCCTGTTCAAATTGTCAATCATCACTAGTGAATTAGTTTTGCATAGCTGTCATCTAAATGGTTTATCCTGGTCTGACAATATGATTAGAGGTGATTTCTTTAAAAACGATTTCTCATTACTAAAATGATGGTTACCGAAACGGAATCAAACCTTCGTAACACTCTTCACAAGCAATTCGCTTTTTAAGAGAAAATCTTGTAAAGCATTGATGCTGCTATGTTTTTTGATACACTCCCAAAAATGAAGGGATACAAAGAGGGACTTTCTTCAAAGTTTTTCTTAGGAATTCAGACACTTTTTGGAACGTCCTTTCAAGACAATGTAATCAAATTTTTTTATATCCACTCTTAAATTTTTTATCTTGTTCACTATTCTATAATTCTATAATTTAGCCGACTATATTAGAAAAATAAAAGAAGAGATAAAAAATCCTCGTTTGTTTTATTTCATTATGTAAAACGTGAATTAAATACCTTCATATTATTTGTATTACAAAACTTCTTCATAAGAGCATAGTATTCTTAAATATTTTATCTCGACTATATTCGACATAAATCTTCTGCTTCATGTAACCAATCTTCTGTTTTATGCAAAAAAAGTAATTGACCTCCAATATAATATTGTCTTACAATTTAAAAGAATTTAAATAATTCAAAAAATTCAGAGCAAAGGGGGGCTTTGATGAGCCAAACATATCGCGATTATGTAACAAGTGGCTTTATGTTTGTTGTAGGGGTGATTGCTTTTATATTGACATTTAGCTTCAAGTCTTTTCAGGGGACCAATGTAGGAGTTGGCGTAGAATTTATGCCTCGAGTGATTGCATCTCTCATCCTTATTGTTTCAGCCATTATATTCATCAATGCTTTTAGAAATCGACGGAAGGAATCAGTTGAAGTTGATTTCGAAACAGGGGAAGTGGTTGAGAAAAATCCTGAAGATAAAAATTACAAAAAACTGGTGATTAGCATCATTGCAATGTTTATATATGCATTGTTAACACCGATTCTGGGATTCTTAATTACAACAGCCTTATTTTTAATAGCGCAAATGCTTATCATCTCAGAATTTTTAAAAAGTAAAATTGTGTTAATTACCATTGTATCGATTTTGATGGCTGTCATCGTTAATTACATTTTTAGAAATGTATTTTTCGTAATGCTTCCTCAAGGGATTTTAGGATAGGGGTGATTGAATGATTGAAATGCTAGTTGAAGGTTTCGCCGGAGTCTTTAATCTAACGACAATCTTATTAATACTTGGAGGAACAATATTAGGGTTAATCTTTGGATCGATACCTGGTCTTACAGCTACCATGGCGGTTGCGATTTGTTTGCCGATTACGTATGGAATGCATCCTGTTGCAGGGATGTCGCTTCTAATGGGTTTATACATCGGTGGTGTTTCGGGTGGGTTAATCCCAGCAATTCTTTTGAAACTACCAGGGACTCCTTCTTCTATTGCCACAACTTTTGATGGTTATCCTATGGCTCAAAAAGGGCAAGCGGGGAAAGCGTTTTCATTCGCGATATTATCTTCGTTTTTTGGTGGGTTAATCAGCATTATGTTGTTAATAATGGTAGCGCCTCCATTAGGTCAGTTTGCATTAAAGTTCGGACCTTATGAATATTTTGCTATAGTTGTCTTCTCATTAACACTGATTGCTAGTTTATCAGGTGACTCTCTTGCAAAAGGGATATTATCCGGGTTAATGGGGATTGGTTTTGCGATGGTAGGATCTGCACCAATTGATGCATTTCCACGATTTACTTTCGGTTTCAGTGAATTAGATGCTGGTTTTGACTTAATGCCATTATTAATCGGTTTATTTGCAGTATCAGAAATTCTACTGGTTGCTGAGAAAACGGGTTTCCAAAAATTAAAATATGATTTAAAAAAGATTAGCTATAAAGTTCCTTTTAAGGAGTATTTAGCTGAAAAATGGAACTTTGTCCGATCTTGTGCAATCGGGATTGGAATTGGGATCTTGCCTGGTATAGGTGGAGGAACAGCCAATTTGATCGCATATGCTGCGGCAAAGAATGCATCTAAAAATCCAAAGGAGTATGGTACAGGTGTTCCGGGTGGAATTGTTGCATCTGAAACTTCAAACAATGCTGCTATTGGGGGCGCATTAATTCCATTAGTGTCTTTAGGGATTCCTGGAGATACCGTAACAGCAATGTTATTAGGGGGATTAATTTTACACGGACTACAACCAGGACCTTTATTATTCCAAAATAGTGGCGATGTGGTTTACGGTATTTTTGCAGCGTTACTTATTGCAAACCTTTTCATGGCATTACTACTGTTTTTAGGGATGAGAGGGTTTATCAAACTGTTAAGTATACCTCAATATATTTTGTTACCAATTATTTTTTCGCTATGTGTTGTAGGCGCTTACGGTGTAAACAATCGTATGTTTGACGTATATGCATTACTATTCTTTGGTATTGTCGGTTACTTAATGAGTAAAGCACGAATTCCTTTAACACCATTAGTACTAGGATTTATTTTAGGGCCATTGTTAGAAACGAATTTACGCCGTGGTTTAATGCTATCGCAGGGAGATTTCACACCATTCTTTACAGAACCGATTGCAGCTATGTTTTTACTAATTACGGTTATTTCAGTTGGTTGGAAAATTTGGAAATCGTTTGGTAAGGGGAAAAAAGTTTCATATGAAAATTAAAACAAGGGGGATATGAAATGAAGAAATTACTGTTTACGTTATTCATGTTAGTAGGGGTACTGATGTTAGCAGCTTGTGGAAGTAGCACAGAAACGGGATCTAGCAATGGATCTTCTAGTGGTGGAAGTAATAGCGGTTCTAGTGAAGGATCAGGAGAAACAGTGGATTATCCAAAAAAGACGATTGAAGTTGTCGTTCCAGCTGGTGCCGGTGGCGATACAGATTTAAATACTCGTACTCTAGCAAAGTATCTTGAGAAAGAATTAGGACAATCTTTAGTTGTTTCAAATGTTACAGGCTCAGGTGGAACTGTTGGGGTTGATAAAGTTATAACTTCTGCAGCTGACGGTTATACAGTATTAGCATTCCATAACTCAATGTTATTAAACAATTTATATGGTTTATCAGAAACATCAGTTGAAGATTTCAAATTTGCAGGTACAGGTGTATTAGACCAAGCTAATACATTTGTTGTATCAAAAGATAGCGAATTTAAAAACCTTGAAGAATTAATTGCATACGCTAAAGAACATCCGAAAGAAGTAACAATGGCAACTGAAGTTGGTTCGATGACTTACATTCAAGTAATGGAGTTCCAAGAATTAACAGGTGTTGAATTCAATGTTGTTGATATCGGCGGTGCCTCTGACAAATTAACAGCATTACTTGGTGGTCGTGTAGACATTTTCCCAACATCTCTAGGATATGTGAAAAGTTATATTGAATCAGGTGATTTCGTATCCTTGGGTGTGATTACAGAAGAACGTTTAACTGCTGCACCAGATGTTCCTACATTTAAAGAGCAAGGCGTAGATATGGAAATTGACAAAGTATTCTACTGGGCATTCCCGAAAGAAACCCCAGACGAAGTAGTAGAAACATTTAGCGCTGCAATGGAAAAAGCGGTAGCAAACCCAGAATTCCAAGAGGAAATTAGCCAATATTGGGTAGAACCAGTTTATTTAAATGGGGAAGAAACGAAACAAAGATTAAATGAAATCACAGAACTTTATAAAAAGATTAAAGAATCTACGGAATAAGGAAGTGCAAAAATGAAAGTTTCTGTAACAGTAAATACGACTGATTTATCGGATTTAGATTTACAGCAAATGGTTCAATTGGGCATTGACTGTGTAGATTTTGGTGTAGGCCATTCTTTTAAAGGGGTAAAGGAGCAAGGCTATCCAGACTTGGATAGTCTCCTCCAATTAAAGAAGCGCTTAAGAAGTTGGGGTCTCGAAATTAACCGTGTAACATTGCCAAATATTACAGAAGATTTCATGAAGGATTTATCAGGTTCAGAGATCCAATTGGAAAATTCAGTGAATGCCGTCAAAGTTTTCGGAGAAGCAGGAATCAAAATTGTTCGCCAACGCTTTGAAGGAGATGTCTTTTATGGGCGTTCTCAAAGCTACAAATCGATTCAACGTGGTGGCGCGATTGGCCGAGGCGAAAGTTTAGGGTTACTAAAAGAAAAGTCGGATACTCCAACAATGGAAGAACTCGATTTTTGGTGGTCTCAGTTCCAAAAGGCATATCGTAAGATCGTGTTAACAGGTTTAGAAGCTGAAGTAAATGTTGCAATGCATCCTTCTGATACACCTCATCCAGATTCACCATTTGGAGGGATTGGATTGCATCGAATTTTAGACGATTTCCCTCAAAAAAACGTTGGATTTGTCTACTGTATTGGAACAAGGGCAGAAGCCGGTGGATCAGCATTAGTATTAGATGAAATCAACCATTATGGACGTAAGGGGAGAATATTCCTCGTACACTTCCGTAATGTAAGAGGCAGTTTACCAACTGCGGGTGCATTTGAAGAGGCGATGTTAGATGATGGCGATTTAAATATGTTCAAAATCTTATTAGAACTCGACAAAGTTGGCTATCAAGGCTGTTTAAATCCGGATCATGTCCTAACCTTTGCAGGTGACACACCGGATTTGAATGATAAGTGGGCATATTCCAATATTGGATGGAAACATTCCAGTTTAGGTTTTGCTTATTCAATTGGCTATATCAAAGCATTACTTAATGCATTAGTAGAGTATAAGGGTAGACCTTATTAAAGGTGGGATTGCAAATGGTGGTAAGTACAAAGCCGCTCTATATAAAAGTGCATCCGAATGATAATACAGCCATTGTTGTAAATGATGGAGGGGTCAATCCGGGAGCTCAGTTTGACAGCGGGGTCGAAGCAATTGAGAAAGTTCCACAAGGCCATAAAATTGCACTAGAGACGGTAGAAGAAGGCGGTATGATTCGTCGATATGGCGAAGTGATTGGCTACGCAGTGAAGCGAATTGAAAAAGGAAGCTGGATAAGAGAGTCAATGTTGACTTTACCAACGCCTCCTTCACTTGAAAATTTAAGTATTGGTACGAATGTCAAAGAAGTACAAATTGAACAAACAAATTATACATTTAAAGGGTTCCGAAATAGCAATGGTACAGTCGGGACAAAGAACATTTTAGGAATTACAACGAGTGTTCAATGTGTAGTCGGTGTCTTAGATTATGCAGTAGCGAAGATAAAGAAAGAACTCCTTCCGTTATATTCAAATGTCGATGATGTCGTTGCTTTAAAACACGCTTATGGTTGTGGTGTAGCGATACAGGCGGAAGATGCGGATATTCCAATTCGTACAATTACGAATCTATCAACACATCCAAACTTTGGTGGAGAAGTCATGGTCGTTGGATTAGGGTGTGAAAAATTACAGGCATCACGTATTACAGATGATGCTACAAATATTTTGCTGCTTCAAGAAAAGACCGGTTTTCAAAATATGGTGGAAGACATTTTGAAAATGGCAGAGGAAAAGTTGAAAAAACTAAATGGCCGTAAACGAGAGGATTGCCCAATTAGTGAACTAGTGATTGGTGTCCAATGTGGAGGAAGTGATGCCTTCTCAGGCGTTACTGCAAATCCAGCTGTCGGCTACGCTTCTGATTTATTAGTAAAAGCTGGCGCCACAGTTCTATTTTCCGAAGTGACAGAAGTTCGAGATGCTATTCATCTTTTAACACCTAGAGCAGCGACTGAGGAAGTAGGGACTGCCTTAATTCGAGAAATGAAATGGTACGATCACTATTTAGCGAAAGGAAAAGCAGACCGAAGTGCCAATCCATCACCGGGTAATAAAAAAGGTGGTCTTTCGAATATTGTAGAGAAAGCACTAGGTTCTATCGTGAAATCGGGAACGTCACCAATCGTAGATGTTCTGGCACCTGGAGAAAAAGTAAAACAAAAAGGTTTAGTATTCGCTGCTACACCTGCAAGTGATTTCGTATGTGGAACACTTCAAGCAGCATCAGGCATCCATTTGCAAGTCTTTACAACTGGACGTGGAACTCCATACAACCTTCCTGTTGTACCAGTCATAAAAGTTTCTACGCGAAGTTCATTAAAGAAAGAATGGCACGATTTAATTGATTTAGATGCTGGAACGATTGCAACCGGTGAAGAGACGCTTGAAGAAGTTGGGCAAAGAATTTTTGAATCGATACTTCGTGTTGCCAGTGGTGAAGAACAAACATGGGGTGACAAGTGGGGTATCACAAACGATATCACATTATTTAACCCTGCTCCAATTACGTGAATCTATGTCTTACAATATAACAATTGAAAAGGTGGAATAAACATGACAGTTGAACGTTCAGTACCAAGAGGGATTTTAGGGTTCCCAGTAGCACCGATGAATGAGGACCTAACGATTAACTATGAAAGTTTCCAAAAGAATATTGAATTTTTAATTGATAACGGATTAAATTCTGTTTTTATTGCATGTGGAGCAGGTGAGTTCCACGCCATTAATGAAGAAGAGTATGAACAACTTATTATTAAAGCAAAAGAAGTTGTACAAAACCGAGTACCAATTTATACAGGTGTCGGGGGCAAAATAACAGAAGCATTAAAACAAACAGAACTATCCGCAAAACATGGTGTAGATGGGTACTTAATTTTACCTCCATATTTAATCGATCCATCACAAGATGGTATTTATGCATACTTGAAAACAATCATTGAAAGTACAAACTTGAATGCAATTGTATACCAACGTGATAACTGTGTTATGACGCTTGAAACATTAAAAAAATTAGCTGAACTCCCTCAACTAGTAGGTTTCAAAGATGGCGTAGGCAATATTGAAACAAACGTTGAGTTTACTCAAGCATTAGGTGATCGTTTAGCTTGGATTAATGGAATGCCTCTAGCAGAAGTGACAATGCCTACTTATTTAAGAATTGGCTATGATACGTATTCTTCAGCTATTTCAAACTATATCCCTTATGTATCTCGTCAATATTACGATGCATTATTAAGCGGAAACGATGAAAAAGTAAAACAAATCTATGAAGATATTATTTTCCCTATTCACAATATTAGAAAACAAAAGAAAGGCTATGCAGTTTCGCTTATTAAAGCAGGAATGAATATTGTCGGTTTACCAGTAGAAACTCATGTTCGTCCACCAATTGCACCAGTAGAACAGCATCATTACGACGCATTAGCAGAAATTATTAAAGTAGCAAAAGAAAAGTATGCTGAAGTGCAGGAGGGAATGTAAATGCAACTATTTGATAACTACATTAACGGTGAATGGGTTCCAGCAGAAACAGGTGAAACTTTTGAAAGTAAAAACCCTGCGAACGTTAACGAAGTAGTAGGAGTCGTTCAAAAGTCAAATGCAAATGATGTAAACCGAGCGTTTGAAAGTGCAAAAGAAGCACAAAAGAAATGGGCTCGTTTATCAGGCCCAGCACGTGGAGATTACCTACTGAAGGTATCAAATATTCTAGAATCTCGTCTGGATGAAATTGCACTAACGATGACTAAAGAAATGGGTAAAACATTACCAGAAGCAAAAGGTGAAACGGCTCGTGGCGTGGCTATTTTACGCTACTATGCAGGTGAAGGAATGCGTTCAAATGGTGATATCATTCCCTCAACTGATGCTGATGCATTAATGTTTACAACACGCGTACCACTTGGTGTTGTAGGAGTGATTACACCTTGGAACTTCCCAGTTGCAATTCCAATCTGGAAAATGGCACCTGCTCTTGTGTACGGAAATACAGTTGTTTTAAAACCAGCTATTGAAACAGCTGTTACAGCGGCAAAAATCGTAGAGTGCTTCCATGAAGCGGGCTTCCCAGCGGGTGTCATTAATTTAATTACTGGTTCTGGTGCTGTAATGGGCGATGCAATGCTTGAGAACGAACATATCAATGCAGTTTCTTTTACAGGCTCGAATACAGTAGGTAAGCATATTGGTCGTAAAGCATTCGATCGAGGCATCAAATATCAGCTAGAAATGGGCGGGAAAAACCCTGTTATTGTAGCGGATGATGCAGACCTGAAATTAGCTGTAGAGGCCACGATTAGTGGTGGTTTGCGCTCGACAGGTCAAAAGTGTACAGCTACTAGCCGTGTGATTGTCCACGAAGCAGTATATGAACAATTCAAAGAACTGCTACTTGAAGAGGTTGCCAAAATTACGGTAGGCGACGGTACGGAAAATGGTATTTGGATGGGACCATGTGCAAACGAAAACCAATTAAATACTGTCCTTTCCTATATCGAAATAGGTAAAGAAGAAGGAGCAACATTGCTATACGGTGGGAACAAAGTAGACAACGGCGGTTACTTTGTTGAACCAACAGTATTTGACAACGTAGCACCAACAATGCGTATTGCACGTGAAGAGATCTTTGGACCTGTTTTAGCTTTAATGAAAGTAGCCTCTATGGAAGAAGCAATTGAGCTTGCAAATGATTCTGATTTCGGACTAAGTGCTTCCATCTTCACAACGAACATTCAAAAAATGTTAGGGTTCATTCGCGAAATGGATGCAGGACTCATTCGAATTAATGCAGAGAGTGCAGGTGTTGAATTACAAGCACCATTTGGTGGAATGAAACAATCGAGCTCGCATTCTCGTGAACAAGGGCGTGCTGCAATCGAATTCTTTACGTCTATTAAAACTGTTTTTGTGAAATAGAATAGGTCCATTATGGAAATAGAAAAACGAACGAACATCCGCTTTGTCATATTATTCATCATTTTTTTCATAACTGTCTTAAGTTTTGCAGATAGGACAGCAATCTCTATTGCGGGTGATGCAATCAGTAACGATTTTGCCATCAACCATATTACATTAGGGTATATCTTTTCGGCATTTGGATGGACGTACGCAATTGGGCAAATTCCAGGAGGATTGCTCGTTGATAAATTTGGCCCGAAAAAAGTCTACACTGTGTTGACTTTTGTTTGGGCCTTCCTTTTAATTGTCCATTCCATCATCGATTTAGTACCCGTTTTTATGATGGTTAGCGTGTTCATTGTATTGCGTGCAATCGTTGGAGTTATTAGCGCACCAATGTTTTCTATTAATTCACGAGTAGTAGCTGAATGGTTTCCGACAACAGAAAGGGCGATGGCAACATCCGTTTATACATCAGCCCAATATTTATCAATTATCATTTTTGCTCCACTAATTGGGGTACTGTCCACAACGATTGGCTGGCAGTATGTATTTCTTATTATCGGGTGCGTCATGCTTCTACTTTCTCTATTTTGGATGAGTTATTTTGATTTGCCACGTCAACACAAACGCATAAATGAAAGTGAACGAAATTATATTCAAGGCAAACCACACCTTCCAGCGAATACTCCACAAGAAAAAATAATTTTTGACCAAAATCCTATTGCCCAATTATTAAAAAATCGAATGACATTTGGTATTTACTTTGGACAATATTGTTCTGCAGTTACGAGTTATTTTTTTATGACGTGGTTTCCTATTTTTTTAATCGAAGAAAAAGGCTTAACCGTAGCAGAAGCGGGATTTTACACAATCTTTCCAGCTATTGGAGGCTTTATAGGCTCTTTAATGGGTGGAGCTATTTCAGATAAATTTGTTCAAAAAGGTTATACTCTTACATTTTCAAGAAAGTTTCCAATTATCGTAGGTTTGTTTATTTCATCCACAGTTTTCTTTTCCATTTTTATAGATTCAGTAGTTCTAGTCATTGTCATGATGTCACTTGTTTTGTGGGGTAGGGGATTTAGTGGGCTAGGGTGGACGTTAATTACCGAAACCGTACCAAAACGATTCATTGGAATTAATAGTGGTATATTTAATACTTTCTCCAACTTTGCTGGAATCACAACACCAATTATTATAGGTATTTTATTTGAATGGACAGATTCGTTTTTTTATCCGCTGTTATTTGTAAGTATACATTGTATACTAGCCATTATTTCTTATGGTTGGATTGTATCTGACTTAAAAGAATTAAAATTAAATTATCACGTTGTGGAGGAATCATAATATGAATATTACACAATCAAAAACAGGCGTTCCTGTTATTAAAAATATGACGGTCTATCCCGTTGCTGGATATGATAGCATGCTTTTGAACTTAAGTGGTGCCCACAGTCCATTTTTTACGCGCAACATTGTCATCATTGAAGATAGCGATGGAAATGTTGGTGTAGGAGAAGTTCCTGGCGGTAGTGAAATCACTCAAACATTAGAAGAAGCAAAGGAATTAATTTTAAATCAAAAACTAGGAAGCTATAAATCGATTTTAACGTCGATTCGAAATAAGTTCTCCTATAAAGATGCAAGTGGCCGTGGTCTCCAAACGTTTGATTTAAGAACGACAATTCACGTAGTTACAGCGGTAGAAGCTGCATTACTAGACTTACTAGGAAAACACTTAAATGTTCCGGCGTGTGAATTACTAGGTGAGGGTAAACAACGTTCTAGCGTGAAAATGCTTGGCTATTTATTTTATGTAGGCGACCGCAATAAAACAGATTTACCGTATTTAACTGGAGAAGGTGCAGAGGATGATTGGTCGTATTTACGTCATCAAGAAGCACTAACACCTGAGGCTGTTGTGAAACTAGCAGAAGCTGCATATGAACGTTATGGGTTTGAAGATTTCAAATTAAAAGGTGGCGTTCTTCATCCAGAAGAAGAAATGGATGCAATCGAAGCCCTAGCTAAACGTTTCCCAAAGGCAAGAATTACACTAGATCCAAATGGTGGTTGGACATTACAGCAAGCAATTGAAGCGGTTTCAAAACGCGGTCATTACTTAGCATACGCGGAAGATCCATGCGGGGCAGAAGGTGGCTACTCATCTCGTGAAATTATGGCAGAGTTTAAACGCCGTACAGGCATCAAAACCGCAACTAATATGGTAGCAACAGATTGGCGTCAGTTTGGTCATGCACATTCATTGCAATCAGTCGATATTCCATTAGCAGACCCACATTTCTGGACGATGGAAGGTTCTGTACGAGTTGCCGGGCTATGTCATGAGTGGGGCTACACATGGGGGTCACACTCCAATAACCATTTCGATATTTCACTCGCGATGTTTACGCATGTTGCGGCAGCTGCACCAGGTGACATTACGGCGCTCGATACACACTGGATCTGGCAAGATGGTCAGCAGCTAACAAAAAATCCATTCCAAATTGTAAATGGAGAAGTGCAAGTTCCAACAGCACCAGGGTTAGGTGTGGAAATTGATCTAGACAAAATTAAAGCGGCTAATCGCCTATATATTGAAAACAACTTAGGTGCTCGTGACGACAGTGTTGCGATGCAATACTTAATACCAAATTGGAAATTTGATAACAAAAAGCCGTGTCTCGTTCGTTAGATAGAAAGATCTAAAATGCACGGATCAGAAATTAACAACAATGAGCAGGTGGACAAATGAATAACAATTTTTTGGCAGATACATTAAATAAATCGACACTCTCTCAGCAAGTTCTTGATCATGTAGTGAATTTACTCATGTCTGGGAAGTTGAAAACAGGAGATCGATTGCCTTCTGAATTTGAGTTGATGGAATTACTTCAAGTCAGTAGGCCGGTACTAAGAGAGGCGTTAAGTTCTCTTGAAACATTAGAGATTATTAAAAGAAAGCCGCGGGAAGGCACATTTATTAATGATAAAATTAGCAGCTCTCCGTTTAAAGCGATGCTCGCACTATCGATTAATGACATTCCATCCGTTATCGAGGCGAGAATTGTTTTAGAGTTAGGACTAGTAACCATGGCTGCAGAAAAAATAAAAGATGAGGAACTTCAACGTCTAAAGAAGACAATTGATTTAATTGCAGAAAATGCTAATTCAGATTATGGATACCTAGATCAGGAATTTCATCGAATTATAGCAGAATCAGCAAACAATCCAATTGTTGAAGGTATGATTGTTGCTTTACTAATTGCACATAAAAAGACGGACAGCTTAATTACACATCGTGATCCTGAAACTACGATTGAACATCATATGGCCATTTATTTAGCTTTAAAACGGAGAGATCCAGCAGCTGCATATCATGCTATGTATCATCATTTATCCTTCGTACGATCCAAAATTTTGTCAAGAAATAAATAACAATCACCAGAGAAAAGGGAAGGTAGTTTTATATCTTTCCTTTTATTTTAAAAGGATGTGGAATAATGGAAAACTTTAAAGTGTTAATCCCATTACCTGTTTCTCAAGAGGCGCTAGATATTCTTGAACAACATCACTGTACAGTCATCAGTTTACCTAATGATTCAGAGCAAGAAATTGAAAAATATATTGAAGATATCGATGCTGTATTACTTCGTACGACAAATTTAAAAAAGTCCCTCATTGATAAAGCGAAAAAACTAAAAGTTATTGCGAGGCATGGTGTAGGTTTAGATAACATCGATGTGGATTATGCCATTTCAAAAGGAATAAAAGTGTGCTATACGCCAATGTCTAATATTAACTCAGTCGCTGAACATACTGTCATGCTTATGATGGCTTTAGCAAAACGTGTAAACGAAGGGCAAAATGCTGTTAGATCGAACCAATTTAACAAACGGAATGGAACGTTAGGTATTGAACTGAAAAATAAAACGGTAGGCTTAATTGGATTAGGGAATATTGGGAAACTAGTCGCTCAAAAGTGTTTCTATGGTTTTAATATGAACATAATTGCATACGATCCGTATGTTAAAAATTTAGAGGAAGAATATATACAACTTGTGGACTCAATGGAAAAGTTATTAAGTGATTCAGACTTTATATCCATTCATGTTCCTTATCTTCCTTCAACACACCATTTAATTGGAGAAAGAGAACTTGCTCAAATGAAACCAACGTCATACTTAATCAATGCTGCTCGTGGTGGAATACTAGACGAGCAAGCGGTCTTGAGTGCCATTCATAACGGAAAAATTGCAGGTGTTGCATTAGATGTATTCGAAGGGGAACCATTTAACATTAATGAAGAATGGTATTCAGTTGAGCAAGCGGTTTTAACACCTCATGTTGCAGCCTTAACAATCGATGCCATGAAAGATATGGCAATTGTAACGGCTACACAAATCGTTGATGTAAAAAGTGGAAAGCAGCCATCCTTCTGCCTAAATGAACAAGTGGTGAGGGGGTAGCGTATGGGAAAAGTGTTCATTCAACAACGGGCTTTACAATCGTTATGTACTGAAATTTTGGCGAAACGATTGAATCGTTCAGAAGCAGAAATTATTGCAGATTCTCTCGTTTTTGCGGATTTGTATGGTGTTCATTCCCATGGTGTTATTAAACTGAAAGCAAGCCTAGACCGTCTAGATAACAAGTTGATTGAAGATAATACGGAAGTTCAAATAGAACGTGACGAAAATGCAGTTGCCCTCGTCAATGCAAATAATGGCTGGGGTCAAGTAGCTTCTGTTCGTGCAATGGACCTTTGTATTGAAAAGAGTAAGAAGTTTAGTGCGAGTTTTGTAGGTGTTAAAAACTCTAACCATTTTGGAATCGGAAGATACTATACAATGCGTGCTGCTAGAGAAGGCATGATTGGTTTTGCATTCACGAATGCCTCCAACTACATGGTGCCGTTTGGAGCTAAAAAACCAAGCATCGGAGCGAATGCGCTAACTATAAGTGTTCCTACTAAAAACGACTTTATTATTACGCTAGATATGTCAACTAGTAATGTTGCAAGAGGGAAAATTGCAATTGCTCAAAAAAATGGCAAGCCAATCCCAGAAGGTTGGGCCATTACTGTTGATGGTAAAACTACAACAGATCCAGATGAAGCAATGAAAGGGTACTTATTACCTCTTGGTGCAAAAGGATCTGGTTTAGCAATTATTCTAGATATTCTTTCTGGGATTTTAACAGGATCTAATTTTGGTGCGAATATCCCTTCTCAATTTGAAGGCGATGAACCGCAAAAACTAGGTCATCTATTTGGCGCATTAAAGATTGAGAGTTTCATAGATATGAACCAATTTTATGACCGAATTGAAGTGAAAGTAAATGAGACGATTTCTACAGAACCTCAAGAAGGATTTGACCGTGTACTAATGCCAGGTCAGCAGTCGTATGAAACGTATGAGAAGTATAGTCAGCAAGGGATTCCTTTAGATCAAGCAGTGTTAGAAGAACTAATTACTTTGGCCAAAACATACGAAGTTGACACTTTATTTATAGAAGAATTGCATTCAGCCATTGGAGGTGAAATCTAATGACTAAGATTGTAATTGAAAAGGATGTATTATCGTCCCTTTGTATAGATATTTTTTCTTGTAGGGTACCACAACAGGAAGCAGAAATTATTGTTGATAATTTAATTGAAGCAAATTTGACAGGTGTCTCGTCACATGGTGTGACCAAGGTGTTCGATTATTTAGTAAGGCAAGAAAAGCAATTAATTTCAGCTTCTACAGAAATTACGGTAGAACAAGATCAAATCACAACATTTACTTGGAATGCGAATAATGGTTGGGGTGCTGTTGTAGGGAAGAAAGCTATGCAGGAATGTATTGAACGCGCTAAAATTTATGGCGTCAGTTTTGGGGCAGTCAATCATTCGAATCACTTCGGCATCGCATCGTACTATTCGAAAATGGCTGCAAAAGAAAATATGATAGGTTTTGCATTTACAAATTCATCCAGTCTGATGGTGCCATATGGGGGAAAAACACCATCTCTTGGAACAAATCCGGTTTGTATTAGTGTACCAACTGGGACTGATGTATTTGTAACGCTCGATATGTCGACAGGAATGACAGCAAGAGGTCGCATCAATTTGGCACAAAAGTTAAATCAAAAAATCCCTAATAACTGGGCCATCACTGTAGATGGGAAAGAAACAACAGACCCAACCGAAGCTTTAAAGGGCTATATTCTACCAATGGGTGCGAAAGGCTCTGGTTTGGCCATCATGGTCGATATCATCACTGGCGTATTAACGGGTGCAAATTTCGGAAAAGGTGTACCACGTCAGTACGAAGAAGACATCCCTCAAAATTTAGGTCATCTTTTTGGAGTCATTGATATTTCAAAGTTTATCGATTTGGATGAATTCTATAAAAATATGGAAGAACGTATCGCTCAAATTGTCCATTCTGAACCGATGGATGGCTTTGATCGTGTTATGTACCCTGGACAAATAGAACATGAGAAAAAATTGGAGCAGCTTAAACATGGCATTGAGTTAGATAGAGAGATTTATGTAGAGCTGATTACTTTAGCCAAAAAATATCATGTAAATGTAGATGAGTATGAAAAAGTTTTAACTGAAGTCTGTTAAGAAGAGTGAAAAAAGGTCCGTCTGATTTATGTTGGACAAAAATGAGGCTGGGACAGAGAAGTGGAAAATTACAGTTCATCTTTCATTTTAGATTGTACTTTTTGGATATATGACCGTTCGTTTCCGATGCAGACTTCGCTTTCCACGGGGAAGCCTTGAGCCTCCTCGAGCTCAAGCTCTGCGGGGTCTCAAGACTGCTTCTACATCCCGTAGGAGTCTCAGTCTGCATCTCCAACGAACGACTTCCAAATTAACAGATAAGCAAATTTTTACTATATTCAAAACGCTCTGTTTGTTGAAAACTAACTTTTGTCCCAGCCTTATTCGTTTAACTTATTTAGTTCTTGCAACCACTTGACGATTACGTTTCATGATAACAGTAAAGTATCCAATTGTAATGATGATAAAGGCAACCATATAACCAATTAGAATGAGGTTGTTATGCCACATATATGAAAGATCACCACTTGAAATAACGGCTTTAAATGCTTGAACAGAATAAGTCATTGGCAATAAAGCACTAATTGGCTGCAATGCATTTGGTATTAATTCCAACGGGAATGTACCAGCACTTGTTGTTAACTGTAAGATAAGAACAACAATCGCAAGGAATCGACCAGGATCTCCAAGCATTGTGACGAGCATTTGTACAAGCGTCATAAATACAAAACTTGTAATAATCGATGTAACAATGAATAACGGAAGATTTATAACTTCCATTTTTAATCCAAATAATAAGATGAAATCAACTAAAATTGCTTGAATAATACCAATGATAGCAATCACACCAAATTTACTACCAAACCATTGTAAAGCGTTGTTTGGTTTCACGACTGGTTCTTTTAATGCGAACACAATGGAAATGAGTAGGGCACCTACAAATAAACCAAGAGAGATAAAGTACGGCGCAAAGCCAGTTCCGTAATTTGGTACAGTGTTTATCTCCTGTTTTTTCACTAGAACAGGTTCACCCATCATATCGTACGTGTCTTCATTTGCTTGAACAGAATTTGCTTGTTCAGCTCCATCGGCTAATTTCGTCGCCAATTCGTTTGATCCATCCACAAGTTTATCAGTACCAGTCTCTAATTCCTTCGAACCTTCTGCCAGCTGACCGGCTCCAACTTGTAATTGATCTGCTCCTGAAGATAACTGTTGTAACCCTTCATTTAAATCATTAGCACCTGTATCTAGATCGAGTGAACCTTGATATAGCTTGTTTACTCCTTGTTGTAAACTTAATTGGCCACCGTTAATTGTTTCTAGACCTGAAATCAATTGATCAAAAGAAGGAGCCATTTGTTCTTTCAATTGCTCATCGAGACCTGCTGTTGAAGAAAGCAATTGGTCATTTAGTGTCGTTTTAAACTGTGTTAACCCTTGATTTAATCCATTACCAACACCTGCAGTAATTTGCGGTTGTAATTGATTTGTTAGTTGTGTTTTGTATTGCTCTTGAATTTGCTCCTGAGTCGGGGAGTTGCTTGCTAACTGAGCCATGAAGGCAGTAGCTTGCTCTTCTGTCATAATTTGATTAGCTACAAGAGCTGTCTTAATTTGTTCTAATTGTGTTGACTGTGTTGTAATAGTTTGTTCGGCTAAACTGCTTGATAAACCGTTAACGATTCCTGCTGTTAGTTGAGACGATAATTCAGTTGATAATTGGGATTCAAGTTGGTCAATACCTGCATTAATATCTTCCACACTTCCTTCTAGCTGTGCGGAAATGCCATCAGCAACTTGAGCAGGAAGCTCTTCTTTCATAAGCTCTAAGCCATTTTGGACAGTATTTGTACCATCTATGATAGAAGGGAGGTTGGTATTTACTTCATTGAGTCCTGCAGATAGTTGATCAGCACCATCAGCAATTTTACTAGTACCAGTAGCGGCACTATTGATACCGGTTGTAAATTCAATGGATTTTGATGCTAGTTGTTCAAGGTTTTCATGCAATGTTTTAGAGCCTTCGTTCAGTTCAACTGCACCTTCTGAAAGTTCGCTTGACCCGTCACTCGCTTGGTCTAGACCACTTGCTAAATCTGTCACTTTCGTAAACATTGTTTCTGCATAAGTGGTAGTAATGTTCTTAGATATTTCTGCTTTGATTTCTTTTACTGCCGTTTCACCAATTTGGGATGAAAGGAAGTTTGTGCTTTCATTTGGAACGTAAGTGATTTCTAACTTTTTAGGGTCTTCATCAAGAATGGTAGTTGCATTCGCTGAAAAGTTTTCAGGAATTTCAATAAGTAAGTAATATTCTCGATTTTCTAGCCCAGTATATCCGTCCTGTTTAGATACTACTTCAAAATTAAATTCTTCACTATTTCCGAGTTTATCGGCTAGTTCATTGCCGAGTTGTAACGATTCACCCTCAAAATTAGCACCGATATCTTCATTCACAATTGCTACTGGTAAGTCTTCCATATGATCATAAGGATCCCAGAATGCCCATAAAAACATTCCAGCATACATTAAAGGAACAAATGCTACAGCTAATATTGGAATAAGAATTTTTCGGTTTGTGAGGATCGCTTTAAGTTCAGCCATAAAGGATGATCTTTTCATTTTATTTCCTCCTAGATTAATTGACTATTTTGTTCATTTGGTCATTTTTGTGTAAATAAGTAGGGTACTCTATAGACGAGAACCCACTGAAATAAAGGTCTATTTAGATAATCCATCAAAGAAATACATTCGGAATAATTTCGATATTTCTTCTTTTTCGAGAGGGGCATGATGTTGTTCCCAATCAAATATTAGCGAAACATACATTTTTAGCATAACAAATGAAGTAATTTCCGGATTACATGTTTTTATTTCTCCACGGTCCATTGCTTCTTGTATGATTCCTTTCATGTAGTTAATGATGGCTTGTTCAACACGTTGGACGACATCAACCACTGCTTGAGTTCCAATCTCTCGTTCCTCTTGAAAAAGCTTGATGGTAAGCTGATGAGATTTGCGGAATTCCAATAGTTTGAATAAGACACGATTGACGTTTTCATCAATTGGATTATTTGGGTCAATTGCCTGTTCCGCCACAACTTTCATATCCTTAATAAGCGTTGTAATAATTTCATCAAATAATTCTTCTTTATTCTTAAAGAAAGTATAGATAGTTCCTTTACCGACATTCGCAAGTTTTGATACTTGATCCATGGTCGTCGCTTTATAACCAAATAAAGAGAAGGACTTCGTTGCTGCTTCTAGTATTAATTGCCTTCGATCAATCGCCAACGAACACACCTCACTTCAAAATTGACCAAATGAGAAAAATGGTCATTTATTTCGCATAAAGTAATTTACCATAGAGTGTTCATAATTGCAATAGGGGAAAATTAAATTTTATAAAAGATTTGTCTGAGAAATCGTTATATTTTCTATCATGATCTATATCATTGTAGTTCTTTCCAAAATTTTTTACAGCGGCTGCTGGCAATATCAAATCTTTTTTCACGTATGTTACACTAACTATGAAGAGGGGGATTTGTCATGCAACAATTACAATTTGAATCGTCTTGGGACAAAGCGTTATCAGTAGAGGACCGACGAACGATAGAAAAAATTTTTTATGATACCAAATATTTTAGAAGCATCGACATTCTTTTTTCTCCTATACGAGAAGCAATTAATCATAAAGAGGAACTACTAGTGACAGTATTGGTCCATAACTTTACAGAGAGTCCGCTAAACTTTAAAAACACTAAGATGCAATACAACATTCACGACGAGGTTATTGCTAATAATGTATTTACTCTACCCTCACTTATAATCCCACCGAATGTAAGTATGCCTTGGACGTTTATCTTTCCAAAGGGGAGCTATATACAAAAGACTTCGTACAAGAATGGACAGTTAGAAATAAGTTAGCCTGCTTCAAAGTATTCTTATAAAGAATCAAAATGTAAAGAGACTGGGACAAAACTAATAAATTCTTAAATAATGGCTTGATCACTGAAAAAGTCAGGCCCTTTTGTTAAGGATTCTATATTAAAGGTGAAAAATTGGGGTATGAAACCCCGCTTTTTAATTAGCATATAAAATACCAAATAGCCATTTTACTCTGTATGAAATATTTAAACGGAAATATTCCGCTTATATTAAGAAATCCGTAAATTTTTTCGAAAATAGAGGAAGTTTTTCCGGTTATCCTATCTAAATCTTTGAATTTTGCTTAAATTAGAGCAGTTAATCGGAATTTCTCCGCTTATTTCCGCATCTTTTGCCCCCATTATATACATTAGACGGAGTTTCTCCGCCTATTTCATATTTTAAAGCTGAATCAATAATCAATAATCTTATGGATTGGGATGATCTAGTTGTCTTAGATCTAGGGCCTCGAGGTATTTATCGATAATGGATTGGATTTTGTGTACTCGCGCAAAAAAAGGTGAGTGCATTTTTTTATTTAGTAGATTTTTTGTCTTACTTTTTCTTAATGTAAGATTTAGTGTAATTATTAGTACTATTCCGAAACAATCAAAATCCTCCCATTGGAAACCTTAATGATAACCTCGCAAAGAAGCATCTCCTAAAACTCCAAAGCTGAAGCAAGCTTAAGTTTTATATAAACACTTCGTAAAACCCTATAATCTTTTTACACTTTGTCTAATGTAACCCCAAACCCCAAGTTATATAATATGTTAATAATTATAACGAATAAAGTAATAAAACCTTTCTTGAATTGTTATGTTTACTAACGTTAAAAGGGTGGAAGGAGAGACTTTATGACATTGGTGAGAACGGAAATTCCTGAAATTGAAATTGATCATGTGAGTATGTCTTATCAAACAGGTTCATCTGAAGTATTAGCGCTAAAAGATGTGACGGTTGATATTAAAAAGGGTGAATTTATTTCGCTACTTGGACCATCTGGCTGTGGGAAAACGACTTTACTAAGAATTATGGCTGATTTGATTCAACCCACAAGTGGGAGTATTAAGATTTCGGGTTCTACTGCAAAGGAAGCAAGATTAGCCCAAAAATACGGAATCGTATTTCAAAATCCAGTTCTCTATGACTGGCGTAAAGTGAAAAAGAATATCACACTCCCGCTTGAAATGATGAAGGTTAGCAAAGAAGAACAAGAAAAGCGAGTGAATCACCTATTAGAATTAGTCGGTTTAACAAAATTCAAGGACAAATATCCATGGCAATTAAGTGGAGGGATGCAGCAACGTGTTGCGATTGCAAGGGCACTTGCAATGGAGCCGGAAATATTGCTCATGGATGAACCATTTTCCGCATTGGACGAGTTTTCGCGTGAACGATTAAATGAGGAACTTTTATCGATTTGGAGTAAGGTTGGCAATACCGTAGTGTTTGTGACGCACAGCATACCGGAATCGATTTTTTTATCGGACCGAGTCTTTGTGCTATCTCCGCATCCAGGGAGGTTGTCAAAAGTAGTGGACATTCCGTTGCCTCGCCCGAGAACAGCGGAAATGAGAGAAAGTCCGGAATTTTATCAATTGATCACGGATATTCGAAATAGCTTTGAAGGGGTGTAGGTGTATGAATATTCAAGGATTAGTAAAACGTTCGACACCAGCACTTTTATGGCTTGTTGGATTGCTCGTGATTTGGCAACTCATGTCATGGGTTTTGCTAAATGTTTTACAAGTTCCGCTAGCGCAATCAAAGCTTCCGTACATTCATGAATTGGTCTTTACGTTTGCTGAATATGGCGGAACTCTTTTATATCATGCTTCTGTAACAATTAGGAGCGCATCCATTGGGTTTGCTGTTGGAACGATTGCGGGGATCCTCTTAGCGATTTTCATGAGCTCGTCCAAATGGCTCGAGCAATTGGCCTTTCCATATTTAGTTGCTTCTCAAATGATTCCGATTTTAGGATTAGCGCCCGTTGTTTACGGAATTGTTCATGATGATGGAATAGCTCGCATCATTATTGCGGCATTTATGACGTTTTTCCCAGTCGTATTAAATATGCTGCGAGGGTTACGAAGTGCAGAACCATCTGCCATTGAGCTCATGCATTCATATGCGGCAAAGCCCTGGACAGTTTACTGGAAGCTTCGATTTCCACAATCCTTGCCAAGTCTATTTACAGGACTAAAAATTGCAGCGCCATTAGCTGTGACAGGGGCAATCTTAGTGGAATTAATGGGGGCAACAGAAGGGATTGGTGTAATTATGCTTAGCAATCTCTATTATGGTTCTTCTCATGCCTATATGTTTTGGCTGACAGTTATTGTTGGTGCATTCCTTGGTTTCGTAAGTTATTTACTAATCAGTTTAGTTGAAAGGCTTGTAACACCTTGGCAACCAGAATTTCGGAAGTCAGGAGGAGATGAAAAATGAGAGGGAAAACCGTTGAAGAAAACTGGATAGGTCAGTCCTTAGGGAAGAGCAATTCAACGCTACCGATAAAAAGTAATAGCAAAGAGCAAAAGAAAAAACAAACGAAGCTAGGAAGTAATATTAGCAAAATTCTCATTCCGTTGATCGCTGGGATCGTATTTTTTATCCTATGGGAAGTTCAATTTTTTCACACTCTATTTCAATTAAGGACATACCAATTGCCGTTGCCTTCCGTAATAGTAGAGGCAATTAGAGAAAACTTTGAGACGTTAGTTAATTTTATGGGATATACCTTTGCGGAAGCATTCATAGGTATGCTGCTTGGATCATTTCTAGGATTTATCGTAGCGTTAATTGCCACTGCATCGCCTAAATGGGGAAAGGGTGGTTTAACCATCGTCGTAGCATTAAATGCTGTTCCGATTGTAGCGTTAGCCCCGATTATGAATCTATGGTTTGGGAATGGCATTGGTTCAAGAATTGCGATTGTTACCATCACAACAATGGCTGCTATGGCCGTAAATGCGCATAAAGGGATGTCCAATGTGAACCCGTTATCTTTGGATTTATTGCATTCGTATGCAGCAAATAAAATTCAAGTTTTTCGTTATTTACGAATCGCAAATAGCTTACCTTATGTGTTTACCGCTTTGAAAATCAACGCAACAGCAAGTATGATTGGCGCAATTGTTGGGGAATTTTTCTATGCCTCGAATGGGTTAGGTTATCTTCTTTCAAACTCAATAAAAGTTGCCCAAATGCCTTTAGGGTGGGCTTGTATTGTTGTTGCATCTGTTGCGGGTGTCGCTTTTTATCTAATTGTTGAGATATTAGAAAAGATCTTTATGAAATGGCATCCTTCTAAGAGAACGTAATTATTTTCTAAACAAAGGCTTAAACCTATTACGGTTGATCCTAGTTCTGGGTGACTAGAGGTTCGTTACGAACTTTACATAGGGCCCTAAAGAATCAACATTATATATAAAAGAAACAATTTGAGGGGGAATACCAATGAAAAGAAGAATGAGAAAAACATATCGATCATTGTTTGTAGCTTTACTTGTATTGGTCATGATACTTGCCGGGTGTGGTAGCTCTGAAACAAATACTGCCTCTGGAACAACCTCATCAGAAGGTGCGTTAACACCTGTCACTTTACAATTAAAATGGGTGCCTCAAGCGCAATTTGCTGGATATTTTGTCGCATTAGAAAAGGGATATTACGAAGAAGAGGGACTTGATGTAACCATTGCACCTGGTGGGCCAGATATTGTTCCTGAGCAACAAGTAGCTAATGGTGCGGCTCAAATCGGTGTTGACTGGGTAGCAAGTTTATTACCACACCAAGAACAAGGAATGCCTTTAGTTCAAATTGCGCAAATCTATCAAAATAGTGGACTACAATTGATTACAATGAAGGATTCTGGTATTGAATCTCCTGAAGATTTAGCGGGTAAAAACGTCGGAAACTGGATGGGTGGAAACGAATTTGAAATACTAGCTTTATTTGATAAATATGGTTTCGATCGAAATAGTGATTTAAACTTCGTAAAGCAAGCATTTACGATGGATCAATTCCTAACAGGGGAACTAGATGCTGCATCTGTTATGACGTATAACGAGTACAATGTTGTTCTTGAATCTGGTGTATCACCAGACGACCTAAATATCATTGACATGAATGATGAAGGGGTCGCAATGCTTCAAGATAACTTGTTTGCAAACTCTGAATGGCTTGCAGATAACAAAGAGGTTGCTGCGAAATTCGTTAAAGCCTCAATCAAAGGGTGGCAAGACGCAATTGATAACCCAGAAGAAGCGGTAGATATTATCATGGCGCAAGTAGAAGAAGGTAGTACGACAAGAGAACATCAGCTAGTTATGATGGAAGAAGTTGCGAAGCTAGTTGTTCCTGAAGGATTCGACCCTGCAAATATTGGTGTGATCGATGAAGAGATGTTCCAAAAAACAGCAGAGATCGCTCACCAATTCGGTGTTATCAAAGAACCGGCAGATTTAGCAAATAGCTACACAAATGAAATAATGGATATGGTTCTGGCGGAATAGTTAGATGGAAGTAATAAAAAATCGGAAGTCTTAAAGGTTGAACAAACTTTTAGGGCTTCTTTTATTCTTCGGGGTTCCGGATTCTTGTATGTTAAAAAAATGAACATAGGTTATGTGCAACTGCATAATATTTTTCATGGTTCTGTCTATATTCATCTAAAACACCTATCCATTAAAATAAGTACAATAAAAATATGTACCTTTTATGTTGGTACGAATGTAATAACAATGGAAATGACTTGAGGCTTTTGTGAATGGATAAACATTCCGTATTGAGAGGATGAAGATGATGACATTAAATTCAACCTTGATAAATCATTGTGTAGTAAAAGAAAGAGACCTCTATGCAGAAAGCTATTGGGTGAATGACCTGGTTCAAAATCATATGGATGATGAATTCCATCTACGAGCGCAACTAGGTTACCAAGAGTATAAAACGTTGAATAATTTAACTTCCCAAGTGTGTATTATTGAAATGGAAGAAAACGATCAAGAACATTCGCCTGAAAATACGTGTGAAGAAATAGATATCCATTTTGCAAGTATTATTAGATCTGTCTTCCATCAACATTCATTTCGGACTTATTTTGCCATTCAAAATAACCGCTTAGTTATACTTGCCTTCGATTTATTCCTATCTAAAACGAGAAAAGAACAACTTCTGAAAAAAGAAAAACTACAATTAATATCTAAACAAATAGATGCTGTTTTTAACCGAGAAAAGAGAAAAAGTGTCCAAGTATTTATGGGAGTCAGTTCTTCTAATATAGGCTTTAAATGCATCCATTCCAGTCATGCTGAAGCTTCTAAAGCAATATTTTTAAAATCCTTTTTCCGATCGTCTGTTATCTTTTTTGACGATTTAGGTGCTTTTCAAATCTTACTAAACTTACATGAGAAGGATCAGTTGGAGGGTTATGTGTTCAGGCATCTTGGGCCATTATTGGATGAGGATCGAAAGAAAAATAGTGATCTATTAAAAACGTTAAAGATTTACCTTGAAAGGAATGGCTCAAAACAATCTGTCGCTGACGAGTTACATATTGTAAGACAATCCCTATACTATCGTCTCAATAAAATAAAAGAATTACTTGGTGAGGACTATATGTGTACACAAAATAGACTAGCCCTACAATTAGCTATACAAGCTTATGAGCTGCTTAAAGTTAAATCGAGATGAAAGTGCATAGACTTCAGGACACGAATAAAGCCGCTAGAAGGTTAAAATAAAACCTTTTGGCGGCAGTTATTATGTGAAATGGGCGAGTGTAAATGCTTACCTTATTAGAAAACCTTTGAGCCTTTCGAAAGGGAACGATAAAATTCCTTCAATGTAGCAGGGGTCATCTCAACTGGATTGTTCTGCATGTTAGGCGCAAAACTGTTTATAACCAAATCATCAAGCAACTCTTCAGTAGTAACACCAGCAGCTTCTAATGTCATGCATAAGCCCATTTCTATTTTCATTTCGTCGATATAATTGGCTAAAGCATCCGCATCTTCAAAACCACATCGTTTATTAAACTGTTGAAGACGAGTGCTTACATAAGTATCCTCACTCTGACTATTTAGTCGCCAAAATGCAGCGAGCGTAAAGGCGCATGCTTCACCGTGAGTGATGCCGAAATCTTGCGTTAACGGGTAAGAACAAGCATGAGCAGCGGCTGTTTGTGTCAGGTTAAATGCAAGTCCTGCAGTCACTGAGGCTAAGCTCATATTTACACGAGCTTCAACATTTTCAGGGTCTTTATAAGCTACTAGTAGGTTTTTAAATACGAGTTTTGCTGCTTTTTCTGCTGCCATATCCGTATATGGCTGATGTTTCTTTCCGTAAAAGGCTTCTAATGAATGTGCTAATACATCAATTCCGCTTGCTGCTGTTACATGAGGAGGGCAGCTGAATGTCAACGCTGGATCGATTAGTGCATACTTTGCATATAAATATTTGCTACTAAGAGGTGCCTTAACGCCTTTATCTGTATCAGTTAATACAGATACTGCAGTGATTTCACTAGCAGTACCAGAAGTTGTCGGGATAGCAATTAATGGTATACCTGGGTGATCAACTGGTTTATCTTTATAAAAATAGGCGCTAGTTGAATGCTCTGTTTTTGCAACAAAGCAAGCTACTTTCGCACAATCTAAAACACTTCCGCCACCAATTGCAACAGCAAAATCATATTGATTACTGCGGAGAATCTTTGCGCAATCGTCCGTATTTTTTAACGTTGGGTTTGGTTGTATATCAGAAAAAATCTCTTTCAATTTACCATTTGAGGCTTCCGCAATTTGCGCGGCTATCCCGTTTTTCACCATAGATGGTGTACTAATTAATAATCCTTTTTCGAAGCCAAACTGCTCAACAATCTCAGGTAGTTTTTCTAATTTCCCTATACCAAAATCAATTGGTACAGGCTGTTCGTAATAGAATTCTTCCACCATATGACCTCCTACACAGATAATGTTTCTTCTTTGAATAACACTTCTTTTTCAAATTGTGTTAATGTTCGCTCGAAAATATCCATTGCTTCATTCATTTGTTCCTCTGTAATGATTAGTGGGGGAGCAATGATCACGGTTGATTCATGAGAATACGTATAAAAACCGTTCGAACTTAACGCAGATATGAATTTATTCATCAGTCTAACTGGATCTTTGCCGTAATCAAGTCCATATTGGATAATCGGTTCTTTTGTTTCTTTACTTTTCACAAGTTCCACTCCAGCAAAAAGCCCAATTGCACGAACTTCACCAACGGAAGGGAATATTAGCAATTTCTCTAGTCGTTTCTTTAAAACAGACCCCATCTTTTCGGCATTTTTAAAAATTTGTTCTTCCTCGTAAAGTTCTAAATTAGCAACCCCGATTTGCGTACACATCGTGTGTCCACTATATGTGAGACCAGTCATTAAAACATTTTCATCAAAAAAGCGTGCAATTTCTTTACTTACAATAACGCCCCCAAGTGGAGCATAACCAGAAGTAACCCCTTTGGCAAAGGTGATGATATCTGGTTTGAAATCGTAATGATCGACAGCGAATGCTTTACCTGTACGACCAAAGCCTGTCATAACTTCATCGCAAATCATTAAAATGCCGAACTCATCACAAAGTGCACGCACCCCCTCTAGATAACCCTTAGGTGGAATTAACACGCCATTACTTCCTGGGATCGGCTCAATGAAGATGGCCGCAATCGAATCGGAACCTTCATATAAAATTTGATTTCTTAGTTTTCCTAAGTAGTAGGCTGTTGCAGCTTCTTCGGAATCAAAATCAATTACTTCGCGGTATAAATAAGGCACTTCAAATTTAACAAACCCAGGTAAACCAGGTTCAGCAGCAAAACGACGACTTTCGCCAGTTAAATTACCAGCACCAAACGTAGCCCCATGATATGAACGATAGCGAGATAAAATCTTGTAGCGCCCAGAAAACATCCGTGCCATTTTTATTGCATGATCATTGGCTTCAGCGCCACCTGATGTATAAAAGATCTTGGCCATATTAGAAGGAGCTAGCTCTATAATTTTTTGAGACAGATCCGATTTAGGCTTTGTGGCAAAAGAGGGTCCAGCAAGGGGGTATGCCCCGATATCTTGGAAAGCTTTTAGCAATTTAGGATGCTGATGGCCGACATTGAGATAGACAAGTTGAGAACTCATATCCAAATAACGGTTGCCTGCTTCATCCCAGAAATAAATACCCTCTGCTTTCGCGAGCACCTTCGGATTGAAACGTCCTTGTTTTGCCCATGAATGTAAAACATACTGCTTATCCAACTCTTTAATCGATAAATAGTCACTCATCATGATCTCTCCTTTTCACCATCTACTTTTTATGAGGCCATCATAACAACAGATAACACTTGAAAACAATGAAGATTCATACAAATAAAGTTATGCAAATGCACAATTGTCACGACTGAATAGTAGGCCTTCAATCGACTGAAGAGGGGTAGATAATCGTTTTAGCTTTTCTTTTGGTTCATAATATCTTCAATCATAAAAGCGACATGTAAATTCGTCCTTGCAAATGTACTATTTAAATCTAAATCTAGTAAGGATTCTATTTTGTTGATTTTATAGGCTACTGTATTTCGGTGAATAAAGAGGCGTTTGCTGATTTTATTGGCACTTCCATTTTCTTCGAGAAAGATTCGTAAAAAATCTACAAAATCCGTATTGTGCAGCTGATCATATAAATAAATAGGACCGAGCATATCTTGATGGAATGTGTTGATGATTGATTGGTCCGGAACATTCGTAATGATTTTATAAGTCCCGATTTCTTTGTACTTCTGAATCAGTGGGTTTTTGTGTTGCTTCACTAAGTGAATGACCATTAAGGATTCGTCATAACTCTTCGAAACTTTTTTCAATTCCGTATAAAAATTCCCCATGCCAATCATTAACTCTAACTCTCCAGTTCTCTCTAACGCTTTCTCATAAATCTTCTCAACCGTCTTTGAAAAAGGGATTTGACTGGTTTTTACCTCTTGCCGATTAATTAAAAAAATAAGTTCATTGTTCTGTTTTAAAGATAGGAACCGATGATATCGATTCTGAAATTCATGAAAAATAATCTCTGAGTATTGGGAGATAGGGTGGTTTGCGTTTTTTGTTGTACAAGTAATAATGCCAAGTTCGGCTCCTTTTGGAATACCTTTTTGGAGTAATTTTTCTTCAATTAACATACGTGGATGATCATAGCGAAAAATCAAATTGTACAAAAGTTTTTCTTCATTGTGTTGTTGGTTAATGGATGCTTGAGTCATGGAGATTAGTTCAATGGTGTTTTTTAACAAATCTGCAACCCGATACTTCCATTCCATTTGAAAGAGGGGGAATTGTTTTTCGTCTGCGAACTGAACAATGGATTCTGGCACTTTGGGTATGTAGGGACCAACATTAATGATAAAACCAGCTACTTTTTTAGAATGTGAGTGGCGAATTAGCTGTTCAAGCTGGTCTACATCATTTTTCATTTGAACCCCTGTAGTTACAATCAATTCGTTTGGTCTGCAAAATGGAATTAGATCGGTACTTTCGATCACATTAATGCCAGAAAGTTTTCGATTTAGTCCGCCTTCACCTGCAAGTAATTGAAGATGTTGGAATTCAGGGGCATGAAGAAGTTCTCTAACAGTTGTCATGAAAAAACTCCTCTCAAATTGTGAATGTTAATTTATATGACGCAATATATGTGCAAATGCATAACGATTTTTATGATATTGTCCATATAATGTAAATTCATTATACATTAAAATAACAAAATAAAAATAGTGTTAATTTACTTAACATCTAATTTGGAGGGTTGTTCAATGTACAAATGTAATCAAGCTCGTTTAAAAGAAACGCTTGAACAATTTAGTCGTTTTGGTGCTACAGAAAACGGTGGTGTTACAAGGCTTTCCTTATCGAAAGAAGATGTAAAAGCAAGGGACTATTTTTATAATTGCTGCATGGAATTAGGGTTGGAGCTGAAGGTAGATGACATGGCCAATATGTACGCAACGCTTCCAGGAAAAAGAGATTTACCTCCAATTTTGATGGGTTCCCACTTAGATTCGGTTGAAAAAGGTGGACGTTTCGATGGTGTACTAGGTGTGTTAACAGCACTAGAAGCAGTCAGAACTATTAAAGAAAATAACATCGAATTAGAGATTCCATTAACGATTGTGAATTTTACGAACGAAGAGGGTGCCCGTTTTGACCCTGCCATGATGAGTTCGGGTGTTATCACAAGTAAATTTGAAAAAGAAGAGATCCTTCAATCAACAGATAAAAACGGTATGACCTTTAAAGAAGCATTAAAAGAAAGTGGTTACGAAGGTAGTACCGAAAATCGCCTAAAAGAGGCAACCGCTTTTGTAGAGCTACACATTGAACAAGGCCCTATTTTAGAAACAGAACAAATAGAAATTGGCGTTGTAGAAGGTGTATTAGGGATGTGCTGTTATGAAATAAGTATAAGTGGCGAATCGGATCATGCTGGTACGACTCCGATGAAGATGCGTAAAGATCCCTTGTTCTTAGCTACTAAACTCATTACTTATTTAACTGAACAACTTGGAAAAGTCGATGAAGAGCTTGTCTACACAATCGGTCGAATGAATGTTACGCCAAACATACACACCGTGATTCCGAATAAAGTTGTTTTCACGATTGATGCGCGTCATAAAGATCCAATGAAAATTAGTGAAGTAGAACAAATCATTCGAGCTTTGCCATCTGAAGATGCAGGCTGTTTCGTTCAAAAAGAAAAGCTTTGGGGCCGAGATACAGTTGTGTTTGATACAGAAATTTGCGATCAAATCGAACAAGCTTGTCATCGATATGGCTATTCTTCGAGGCGTTTATACAGTGGGGCTGGTCATGATGCGCAATACATTGCAACGATTGCACCGACAGCGATGATCTTTGTCCCTAGTATTAATGGGAAAAGCCACTGTGAAGAGGAGGAAACAACCTATGAAGATTGTGCAAAGGGCGCGGATGTCTTAATCGAAACTGTGTTAAATCTACAAACAAAGTTCGCGATGAATGAAGCGATGATTTAACTTTACGTTGAAAATGTATGCCGAGATAAGTGGTCAATTACCATCTATGCATGAGGCGTACATCAACATTTTCAATTTAACTGTGTGGACCAATTAATTATGAAAGGAAGTATAGCTATGAAAAAGAAAATCATTAAAGGCGGTACAATCGTAACAGCTACAGATATTTTTGAGGGTGATATTTTAATAGAAGATGGAAAAATAGTTCAGATTGGAAAAGGCCTTCCAGAGATAAATGTAGAGATCATTGATGCAACGGGTAAATACGTATTCCCAGGAGGCATTGATCCGCATACTCATTTAGATATGCCATTTAATAACACGGTAACAGATGATGATTGGGAATCTGGGACAATCGCGGCTGCATTTGGTGGCACGACAACGATTTTAGACTTTGCTTTAACTGCTGGCGAAACGAAACTATCAACAGCTGTTGACAAATGGCATGAAAAAGCAGCAGATAAAGCAGTCATTGACTACGGATTCCATCTAATGGTTACGGATTTGAATGAAGAAACCGAAAAAGAATTACCTCTTTTATTAGAAAAGGAGGGAATTACTTCAGTCAAGGTGTTCATGGCCTATGCGAAAGAGTTCCAGGCATCTGATAACACATTATATAAAGCATTCAAAATAGGAAAAGAAACGGGTGCTGTTGTCATGGTGCACTGTGAAAATGGTTCCGTTATTAATGAACTTGTTGAAGAAGCAAAGAAAGCTGGAAACACAGCGCCTATCTATCATGCATTAACTCGTCCACCAGAATTAGAAGGTGAAGCAACGAAACGTGCAATTGAACTTGCCCATGTAGCAGGAGCAAAACTCTATGTTGTTCATGTAACTTGTAAAGAAGCAGTAGACGAAATCATTAAAGCCCGTGAAAAAGGCTATGACGTTTACGGCGAAACTTGTCCTCCATATTTAACTTTAGACCAATCACTACTCGCTCAACCAGGGTTTGAAGGAGCCAAATATGTTTGGTCACCACCACTCAGACCAAAATTACATCAAGAACCACTTTGGAATGCTTTAAAGGCAAAGCAACTACAAACGATTGGCTCAGACCAATGTTCATTCAACTTTAACGGTAAAAAACAATTAGGAATAAACGACTTCTCAAAAATTCCAAACGGCGGACCATTTATCGAAGACCGATTCAGTGTCCTATATTCTGAAGGTGTATGCAAAGGACGTCTATCCATTAATGATTTTGTTGACCTAGTATCAACGAACGCCGCGAAAATCTTCGGGCTATTCCCTCAAAAAGGGACAATTGCAATTGGATCTGATGCTGATATTGTCATTTTTGATCCAAACGTAAAACGTACTATTTCAGCTGAAACCCACCATATGAATGTGGATTACAATGCCTTTGAAGGAATGGAAGTAACAGGTGAGCCGGTAAGTGTCCTGCTACGCGGAGAATTCATAGTGAAAGATAAGGAATTTGTAGGTACCATCGGCGGAGGTAAATATATAAGACGACAATTAGCCAAGGAAGCTGTTAGTACATTAGTACCCGCAGTATCGAATTAATATAATGTTGTTTTAAAAGGAGAGGGATATATGAGTAGTATAACTGGTGGATTCATTTCTTCAAATTTAAAGGAAAACTTTGAGGAAATCTATAAAGGAATGTCTAATACAGAAGCGATTGTCGAGGCAAATCGTTGCTTATATTGTTATGATCCCCCATGTATAAAAGCCTGTCCTACAGGGATTCAGATTCCAAATTTCATTAAAAAAATCGCTTCTAATAATTTAAAAGGGTCCGCAAAAACAATCCTAGAAGCAAATCCACTTGGTGCCAGTTGTGCACGTGTATGTCCAACTGAAGAATTATGTGAAGGAGCTTGCGTACTTAATGGCGTATCGAAGCCAATCGAGATAGGCAACCTACAGCGTTATGCAACAGATTGGGCAATGAAACAAAGTAGTCCATTCTTCAAAGCTGGCGAAGACAATGGAAAATCCGTTGCAATTATAGGGAGCGGTCCGGCTGGATTATCTGCGGCGAGAGAACTTAGTCGCCTTGGCTATAAAGTGACGATATTTGAAGCAGAAAAAGAGGCAGGGGGCCTTGGACGTTATGGTATTGTTTCCTTCCGACTACCTAAAAAAGTAGTAGAGTGGGAAGTTCAACAAGTAGAACAATTAGGTGTAGAAATTAAAACAAATTGCCGTGTTGGCCAGGATATATCTGTAAAAGAGATTATCAACAATTTTAATCGTATTGTTGTTGCTATTGGTATGAGTAATGTCCCAAATTTAGGGATTGCTGGTGAACAACTTGATGGTGTTTACGATGCAATCGAATTTGTGAAAGATACAAAAATTAGCGAGCCAACGGAAGCTATAAGAGGGAAGAAAGTAGCCGTGATCGGTGCTGGAAATACAGCGATTGACGCAGCGACTACTGCAATGAGATTAGGTGCTTCTAATGTTCAGATCATTTATCGTAGAACGCAAAACGAAATGACCGCATATCAGTTTGAATATGATTTTGCAAAGCAAGATGGCGTTGAGTTTAGATGGTTAACAGCACCAGTTGAAATTGTTGGAGAGAATGGTCAAGTAACAGGCCTGAAATGTACGAAAATGACTTTAAATGAGGCGGGTACAGACGGTAGACAAAAACCAGTTCCAGTTGAAGGCTCGGAGTTCACGCTTGAAGTGGATACAGTCATAAAAGCGATTGGGCAGTCCCGCTACGAAGAATTAATCGAAGCGTTTGAACTTGAGAATGTACATGGTGTTGTCCAAGTAAATGAATCATTAAATACTTCCCAAGAGAAAATCTATGCCTGTGGCGATGTCATTTTTGGCAATGGTCAAGGAGAGGCAATGGTGGTTTCTGCTGTAGAGCAAGGAAAAACAGTGGCGAAGGCAATTCATCAATCATTTCAATTGCAGACGGAAATTGCTTAAAAAATAGGAGGTAATCTGATGGCAGACTTAAGTATTAATTTAGCAGGAATAAAATCGCCTAATCCTTTCTGGCTAGCTTCTGCACCACCAACAAACTCTGGCTATCAAGTTCAAAGAGCATTTGAAGCAGGGTGGGGTGGAGCTGTTTGGAAAACGCTTGGTGATCCTATTTTGAATGTTTCATCACGCTTTGCAGCCGTAAGTTTTAATGGTCAACGAGTAGCAGGCTTTAACAATATTGAACTGATTACAGATAGACCTCTTGAAGTAAACTTGAAAGAAATTTATGAGACGAAAAAGAAGTTTCCTAATCATGCAATTATTGCTTCGTTAATGGTCGAACCGAAACGAGAAAAATGGCACGAAATTGTTAAACGTGTTCAAGATGTTGGTGTGGATGGTTTTGAGTTGAATTTCGGTTGTCCTCATGGGATGGCAGAACGTGGTATGGGCGCTGCGTCTGGTCAAGTGCCAGAGCTTGTTGAAAAACAAACTTATTGGGCAAAAGAGGTAGCTGAAGTACCGGTCATCGTAAAGTTAACACCTAACATAACGGATATTACTGTAACTGCTCAGTCTGCAGTTCAAGGTGGCGCAGATGCTATTAGTATGATCAACACCATTAATAGTTTAGCAGGTGTTGATTTAAATACATGGAATACAATCCCGCATGTCGGAGGAAAAGGGGCACATGGTGGTTATTGCGGACCAGCAGTAAAACCAATTGCATTAAACATGGTAGGAGAATGTGCACGAAATCCTTATATCAATGTTCCGATTTCAGGTATTGGCGGTATTTCCAACTGGCAAGATGCAGCTGAATTTTTACTAATGGGTGCTACGGGTGTGCAAGTATGTACGGCTGCCATGCATCACGGCTTTAGCATTGTAGAAGACATGATTGATGGTCTAAGTAATTACCTTGACGATAAAGGACTAGCTTCGGTTATGGACCTCGTCGGACAATCTGTACCAAAATACTCCGATTGGGGAGATTTAGATCTAAATTATAAAGTAGTTGCTCAGATTAATAACGATGTGTGCATTAACTGCAATAAATGTCATATTGCTTGTGAGGACACATCCCACCAATGTATCGACATGTCTGTAGGTGCAGATGGTAAACCAATGCTAAAAGTACGTGAAGAAGATTGTGTTGGCTGTAACTTATGTTCCATTGTATGTCCAGTAGACGGAGCAATTGAAATGGTTGAATTGAAAAATACATTACCAAGTATGACGTGGAATCAAAGACAAGCAATGGTTGGGCGTTATGCTGTTGATAAGATTGCAAAATAATCCGTTAGGGAGGCACAAGCTATGTCTGAATTTCTAGAATTTAAAGAGGAGAAAAATAAGATTGATCGTTATTTTGCAGAAGGTTATGAAGTAAACAGTATTACGGAAAACTTAAGTGGTACGCTAATTGAATTTGCCTCTTCAAAATTAGATGGTAAAGATACGATTCAATTACTCTTAATCACACCAGAAGCTCGTAAATATATTGCAACGAGATTAATTTATTCGTAGAGCAGAAAAGTAATACTTCCCACAATAATCCCTCAAAAGCAAAGTGAACCTAACGATTCATCAGTAATCGATCCAGGTTCACTTTTTCATTGAGAGTACAATTACATGAAAACATAATGAATTAAAAGAGCTAGAGATTTGTTCTAGCTCTTTTGTTATTCCATTAAATGGTATGATGATGCTGAACGGACGTTGATTTTTCTGTTCTTAAAATTAGAATGATTTGTGTTTAATGTTTTGAAATATTTATAAAAAACTTTAAGCCAAATGTGCAACTCAACTGTCTAATTAATAGATGGAAAAAAGAGGGTGAAACATATTATTCGTTTAGTGAAAAAAGCACAAATGGGTGACGACCATGCCTTTTTAATGATTTTTCAACAGTATCAGGATGATCTATACCGGATGGCTTATGTCTATATGAAAAATCAAGAGGATGCTTTAGATATCTTACAAGAAGTAGCATATCAGTCATTTAAGAAAATAAATACATTGAAAAACCCAAAGTATATCAAAACATGGTTACTGAAAATCACCATAAACTGTGCAATCAACACCATTAATAAAAGGAAAAAGGTAGTTCCATTAAATACTCACTATGAAGAATTTATTGGTTGGGAGTCGAATGAAACTATTCCGCTTTCTATAGCATTGCAAGAGGTCATAGAGCTTTTAAAAGAAGAGGAAAAAAGCGTTGTACTTTTAAGATTCTATCAAAATTATACATTGAAAGAGATTTCAGAAGCTTTGGAGATACCATTAGGAACGGCAAAGTCAATCTTATATAGAGCCTTAAACAAACTTCGCAATGAGCTAAAGGAGGTTGATCTTCGTGAATGATCAGTTTAAGAAGGAATTAGAGAAAATTGAGCTACCAAAAGAATTACAAGAGCGTGTAAAACGTGGTGTTGAAATGGCAAAATTAGAAGATTCAAACCTAAAACACCAATCGAATAACTCGAAACCTCAATTCAAACCTTTACTCATCTCTCTTTTAGCTGTTGCTGTGATAGGTATTTTATTGTTTCCAGCTTTACAATCAATGGATTCAGGTAATGGACATTCCCAAGGTACTATCGTGTATGAAAATTTAGTGGATGGGGATTCCAATGTTACAGAAGAAATGGACCAAATCATTTCAAATTACATTATCCAGCAATATCAAAGAAATGGATTCCAACCATCTGATGTACAATTTGAAGTGCATAAAGTATATGGTTCGTTAAAGGGAAAAGATACAATAACCATCTACTTATGGTCATATTACAGTAGTTTTAATAAAGTGACTGGAAATGAAGGGGTATCGGGTTCTTCGTTGCCTGTTACGATTACGTTACAAGAAATAGATGGCAACTATAAGGTAATCAATTATCAAGAAGCACAAGATGGGAGCCTGTATGTTAAATCAATAGAAAACATGTTTCCTGAAGAGTATGTAGAAGAAGTTCTTCAACAACCAAGTAACATGGGTGAATTAGAAGAAGAAATGCAACAAAAAGTGAATGAATGGTTGAAAGATGAAGAAGAGAAAAGTATCGTTAATAGCTCAGATATTGAGTTAACCAAGGAAGAAGAAGAAGTCTATAACAAGTTCCAACAGGATTTAAATGTAGAACATCTTAGAGAGTTAGATCCAAAAAGTGTTGCCAAGCTATATGTATTAGCTGGATTTGAAGGGAAATACGATATTCAATATGCCTTATATACTGATAGAGAAGAACGGATCATGTGGTCAAAAGAAGAACATCTTAATATCCCGGAATCCGAAAGAGGGTCAATTGAACATTATGAAGAACTATACAATATTGTATATAAAGGCACCTTCGTACAAACAAGTGAGAATGAAGGCTATATTAAATATGGTTCTGGTGAAGATATGCAGGGGTTCCAAATGTTCAGAAACGAAGACGGCATTTGGCAAGTATCATTTATACCGATTCAATAATAGTTTATCTAGACAAAAGTAAATGGAGCGATAGTCCTTAATGAGCAACACCCAATTGCTCGTAAAATGAATTGGGTCGTCGCTCAAAAGGGGTATCGCAACATTTATGATCTTTTGAACTAATTAAAAACTGATTCCATTTGAAAATTCGCTATTTTAAAGGCATTTCTACCACTTCTTTTCACTTCTAATAGTGCTACGTCTGCTCTTTTAAGCAATGAAATATAATCTTCATCATCTTCATATACTGCGATTCCGATACTAGATGTAATGTTAAAGCTATGCTCATAGATAGTCCAAGGATCTTGTAATACATCTAAAATTCTCTTCACGACAGGTAGGGTATCCTCAGGGTCTTTAATCTCTGCAAGCAGGATTACAAACTCATCTCCACCTAGGCGTGCTAATACATCTGTTTGCCTTAGGCAATTTCTTACCCTTTCGGCAAACTGTTTCAGTAACTCGTCTCCTATATCATGTCCCAATTCATCATTAATTGCCTTAAAGTTATCGATATCCATATACATTACAGCAATTTTTTGATCTAACTGTTTGCAATCTTCTATCGATTGAAGAATTCGCTCTTCAAATAACCTTCGATTTGCTGCATTCGTAAGGGAATCGTAAAAAGCCAATTGCCTTAGCTTTTCTTCATTTTCTTGTAAAAGCTGTTTAGTTTGTAACAGCTGATAGTAGTAGAACTTTGCCTCATCATATTTTTTCCCAGTCCAATATGCGGGATAAATTAATAGTGCGGAAAATAGGTATTCGAAAATAGGCACGTACCCTAATTGGAAGTAATCGGTTAGTTTGAACGTAGCTGTAACAGAGAAATAAATAAACATGACAACGATTCTTCCAGTATACTTCATCATTAATCTCCTTTTGAAAACATTAAAGTGAAATATTGCGTTTCAATGCGTAATTGGTTTCTATTAACTAATTTTAACAGAAATTTACTTTTATTCACTATAATATTTTATAGACAGGGGTTTACCGTTTTAATAAAGTAATTGAGAGAGTAATGAGTTAACAACTATTGCTTTACTAGAGTGACAGCTCCGTTTTGTTAGTAAATATAATTTGTAAGCGAGTGTGTAATGTAGGTTTTGATTTTGAGCAATACAGAACTTTGGTATAGTTTTAAGCTATATCAACGTATAGAATTTATATGTTACGCTATGATTAATTTCATATGCTACAATTTCCTTACAGAACAGAGAAAAAGGAAAGAGGGAGATTGTTTATGACACAAACACTAGTGAAAGCACCATTTAGAGCGGATCATGTAGGGAGTTTATTAAGGCCAGAAAGAATCCATCAAGCTAGAAAGGATTTCCAAGCGGGGACAATTACAGCTCAAGAATTACATGCGATTGAAACCGAGGAAATCAAAAAAATCGTTGATAAGCAAATCGAAGTTGGGCTTCAAGCTGTAACAGATGGAGAGTTTCGCCGTAGATTTTGGCATACGGATTTCCTAGAGCATCTTACTGGGGTAGAGGGGTATATTCCAGAACACGGATATGCATTCAAAGGGGAAGAAACAGAAAGATACAATGTGCGCGTGGTTGGGAAAGTATCATTTAATCCAAATCATCCACATGTGAAAGAATTTATCGAATTTAAAGAGATTGTTGGAAACAGAGCAGTTGCTAAACAAACAATTCCTAGTCCTAACCAATTATTTAATGCTGGAATTCGTAATCTTGAAATCTACCCAGACATTGAAGAGTATGCTAATGATGTCATTCAAGCTTATCGTGATGCCATCAAAGCTTTTTATGATGCAGGTTGCCGTTACTTACAACTTGATGATGTGTATATTGCTGGACTCAATGCACCGGAAATTCCATTCAGTGATAGTGGTCTTTCACGTGAAGAACTAATTGAATTAGCATTACGTGTTGCAAATGGCGTATTAGAAGATAAGCCAGAAGATTTAATTATCACAACTCATCTATGCCGAGGTAATTACCGTTCAAAATGGGCATTTGAAGGAAGCTACGCAAAAATTGCACCAACATTATTTGCAAAAGAAAAGGTAAACGGATTTTTCTTAGAATATGATGATGACCGATCAGGTGACTTTGGTCCACTAGAACACATACCAAATGGTGGTCCACTTGTAGTACTTGGCGTATTTACGTCTAAATTCGGTAGATTAGAAGATAAAGAGACGATTAAAGCTCGTATCCAAGAGGCAACTAAGTATGTTCCATTAGAACAGTTATGTATTAGCCCTCAATGTGGATTTGCTTCTACTCACCATGGAAATCTATTAACAGAAGAAGAACAATGGGCAAAACTAAAATATATTGTTGATATCTCAAAAGAAATTTGGGGATAACATTTCTAGAGGCTGGGACAAAACTAGCCTCAAATAACAAAAAGTCTAGATTTGATGAATTCAAATCTAGATTTTTTTAATTTTGGCAATCTAACCTTAAAAACCCTATCCAATGCGGTGTATGTTTTTAGCAGCTATAAACTGCCATATGGTCATTTTACTATGCCTGAAATATATAAACGGAAATATTCCGCTTATATATAGAAATCTTTATATTATTTCAAAAATAAAGGAACTTATTCCGGTTATCTTATCTAAATCTTTGAATTTCACCTTAATTAGAGCAGTTAACCGGAATTTCTCCGCTAATTTTCGCTTCTTTTGCCCCGATTATATACAATAGACGGAGTTTCTCCTCTTATTTCTTACGATTAGTCCAGTCTATTTAATTAAATTCTTTATGTTTAATTTAAAAAATATACAAAGCAAAGCATGGCCAAATTTCATAGCATTCTTTTTAATAAGTTACTTTAATATAAATTGTTTTTTCTCCTTTATGTACTTCAAAAGAAAACCGATAGATTTTTGTCCTGTCTCTGTATTTGTTTAAAATGGATGGCAAGATGCTAATTTCTAATCATATAAAAATAAAGCAAATCTAAAAGATTAATAAAACACGGCGAGATTAATAGAAAATTTCATTCTTATTTCACATTTTTTTATTATAATAACAAAGCACAATGTGAATAAAGGAGAGTACGTTTTGACGAATAATCAAAAAACTGGAAAGTCAAGTGGCGCGTTATACAAAACCATATGGAGATGGCATTTCTACGCAGGGCTAATTATTGCACCATTCTTAGTAATTTTAGCTATTACAGGTGGCATCTATTTGTTTCAACCACAGATTGACCAACAACTGTATCAAGAATACTATGAAGTAACGCCAACAGGGGAAAGAACTTCTGCCGATCAACAAATTGCAACAGTGAAGGGGCTATATCCAGGTGCTACGGTAACTAGTTATCGTCCGGGTGAGACAGATGAGCGTTCAAGTGAAGTAGGAATTAGTTTACAAGGTGAATCCTATACCGTTTTTATGAATCCGTATACAGGAGAAGAGATTGGTAAATTAAATAACAATGATCGACTGACAGAGAAGGTAGAAAAAATACACGGTGAATTAATGATTGGAACAATCGGTGATCGCATCGTAGAATTAGTTACTTGCTGGGCAATTGTACTAATTGTCACTGGTCTATACCTATGGTTTCCTCGAAAAAATAAGGGAATGGCGGGTGTTTTATTACCACGTTTTAATAAGGGGCCGAAAATTCTTCGAAGAGATTTGCACGCAGTTCCTGCATTTTGGGTCACAGGAGGGATGCTATTTCTCATTTTGACTGGGTTGCCATGGTCAGGATTTTGGGGAACAGGATTCCAAAATATCGTGACAAATTCAGGTATGGGGTATCCACCATCTGTTTGGACAGGAAGTGCACCAGAATCCATTACAAAAACAAAAGAGATTGCTGATGTTCCATGGGCCGCTGAAAATTTACATGTACCCCAATCAACTGTACAGGATTATAAAGCTTTATCAATTGATCACTTAGTACAAATCGCCAAGAGAGAAGGAGTCGATCCTAGCTATACGATCTACATCCCTCAAACAAAAGAGGGCGTTTATACATTTTCTGCTTTTCCAGCAAAAGCGCAAGATGAAATCACGATGCATATCGATCAATACTCAGGTGCAGTACTAGCGGATTATCGTTATGATCACTATCATTTCATGGGCAAAATCATTGCTTGGGGAATTACGCTACATAAAGGTACACAATTTGGCTTAATTAATCAGTTAATTGGCTTATTAGTATGTCTTGGTATTGTTTTAACTGCAGTAAGTGGGTTCTATTTGTGGTTAAAACGCAAACCTAGTAAAAAGTTAGGGGCTCCTTTAGCTCCGAGTGCTTTGAAGATGAAAGGTTTTCTATGTATTCTCATTTTACTTGGAGTAATTTTCCCTCTAGTGGGCTTATCTCTCATTATCGTCTGGTTATTGGATTGGCTCATTATTCAACGCATTCCGGCAATGAAGCAATTCTTTAATGCCTAAATGATAGGAGAGGAAGATTAACCGATGAAGAAGAAAATACAATCAATAGTAATTATCTTATTCGCTTGTCTTGTTTTAGGTGCATGCTCAGCGGATCCAAATGCAAGTCAACTGTACATTCAAGAAAGTCCACTTGAAGCTGAAATCATTTTGCCAGAACCGTTTGAACCGACTGAAGCTGCAACAATTCAAGTAAACCTTACTCAAAATGGAGTAAAGGTGGAAAATCCAGAATACGTTCACTTCGAAATCTGGAAGCGAGATGGTACTGCCAACTATGGTATGACGGAAGCACATAATGATGGGAATGGAAGGTTTAGCCTAAGCCATGGTTTTGAGCGAGAAGGTCTTTATTACCTTCAAGTCCATGCAAGTTATAATGGTTCCATCATTATGCCAACAAAACAGTTCATAGTTGGTGAGTTGTCAGAAAGTGATAAACAAGCATTATTATCTGATGTACCAGCCTCTGGAGGACACACAGGAGGGCATCATTAATAGAATGAAGAATTACCCAAACTAATTATTATTAATAGTTTTGAAATAAAAACTCTAAGGAGTATGCAATTACAATGCTCCTTAGAGTAATATTTACACCTATTCAAATATATCCTTCTGTAGAAATACTTTTTCCAATTGATCTGCTATTAAAGGTTTACTAAAATAATACCCTTGACCATAATCACATCCATACTGGTTCAAAACATGACATTGTTCCTCTGTTTCAATTCCTTCTGCCACAACATCAAGATTTAAATTATGTGCCAACGAAACAATGGAAAAGACGAGGGAAGCGTTTTTCTTACTCGTTAGTTCTTGTACAAACGCTTTATCTAATTTTAATATATCAACTTCTAATTTCATTAAATAAGATAGCGATGAATACCCCGTCCCAAAGTCATCAATTGCAATTCTTAGCCCCATCCTCTTTAATCTTTGAATAGCTTTTAAAGTACATTCCATTTCAGCAATCATTGCATTTTCTGTTATTTCTAAAATAATATTATGTGGATCAATCGATGTTTTCTTTATCAGTTCTTCTACATCCTCCATAATGGTTCCGGCTTCAAGATGTTTAGGAGAGATGTTGATTGAAACTGGGATCTCTTTGTCATAAAGAGTTTGCCACTTTTTTGCCTCTTTCCCAGCTTGAGCAAGTACCCACTTTGTAATCGGCTGTATTAAATCCATTTCTTCAGCACGAGGAATGAATTTATCTGGTACAATTAAACCCTTATCGGGGTGTTCCCAACGGATAAGTGCTTCAATTGATACAATCTCTTTTGAAGATAAGTCAAATTTCGGTTGGAACACTAAATAAAATTCATTATTTTCAATCGCACGTTTAATATCATGTTTAAACGTTTCTTCAGAATCATCTTCTATAAATTGTTCATTCGTTTGGTTACAAATTTGATAATTGTTTCTGCCAGTTTGTTTCGCCTTGTAAAGTGCTTGGTCGGCATGCTTCATAATAGAATGGGAGTCATACCCACAACAAGAGCTCATACAAATTCCAATTGACGAAGTTGTAATAAATTCATGACCGAATATATGCCAAGGGTGTTGAAGAACTTCTAAAATTTTTCGAGCCATTTCTTCTACATATTCAACAGATGAAATTCCGGGAATTAAAATCGCAAATTCATCTCCACCTAGTCGTGCGATAGTATCAACGTCTCGAATACAGGACTTTAACCGGAGTACAAATTGAACTAGCAATTCATCTCCAACATTGTGTCCAAAATTATCATTCACCCACTTAAAACGATCAAAATCCAACATCATAATGGAAAAATGTTCTTCGTTCTTTTTTGCTAGGGAGATGGTTTGTTCCAGTCGATCCATAAATAAACGACGATTAGCAGCACCTGTTAGATAATCATAAAAGGCCATCTTCTCTAATTCAGCTTCATCTTTTTTCCTTTCAGAAATATCTCTTGAAACACTAAGAACATGTAGTAGTTGTCCGTTGTTATCAAATATAGGAGTCAATTTAGTATCTAACCAAATGAAATGACCCTCACCATGTCGTACTTGGAATTCAATCCTACCGTGTGTTTTTGATTCGACTACTTCATTGAACTTCTCAAATACTACTGAGCCATTATCTTTAAATATTCTTTCAGTCACGAGTGGTTTTCCTTCTTCTAAGTCATAGCCAAGTACGGTTTTATGAGATGGGGAAGCATAAAGCACAACTAAATTTCGGTCAAATATGGCAATCATATCTGTCATATTTTCGGCAATTAGGCGATACTTCTCTTCGCTTTCTTTCAGCTTTCTTTGGTCTTCTTTCTTTTCGCTAATATTTCGAGAAATGGTAGCGATGGACGTTATTTCACCTTGCTCATTTCGAATAGGGGAGAGGCTGAGACTGACATCGATGAGAGTTCCATCCTTGTGCCGATGAACTACTTCAATATCGTGCACCTTTTCACCTGTTAACACTTTTTGATATAAATCATCATCATTTGAATCGTCTGGGTTAAGGATGGTGATGTTTTGTCCAAGGATCTCCTCTTTAGAATAGCCGTATATTAACTCAAAAGCAGGGTTAATATCTGTTACAAGTTTGTTTAAGTCGACAATATTGAACGCATCTAATGTGTTGTTTATAAATGACTGTAATGTTTCCTTTATTTGTCTTAACTCAATCTCTAGTTTTTTTTGCTCGGTTATATTTCTTGAAATACCATATACGCCTGTTACTTGCCCATTCACAATAATAGGAATGTTGGTAACATCGATAAAAACATGTTCACCTTTCTTTTGAATCGCCTCAGTTTCATATCTTCTAGTTTGTCCCGCAGCAGCTGCTAAGAAATTTTCTAGTGTATTACTTATTTTGCTTTCTACGACTAATGGTGCAAATGATTTGTTGATTAATTCCTCTTTAGGATAGCCGGTAATCTTTTCTAGCGCATGGTTAGCGTCGGTAAAATTCCCATCCAAATCAAACTGAAAAACCGCATCAGGATGATGTTCGAATAAGGATTGATAACGTTGTTTTTCTTCTTCTAACTGCTGTTCAAAATCAATTACTGTACTTATATCACGGTATATAATAATGGCACCGATAACAGTTCCGTTTTGCTCTTTAAGTGGTGAATAGGAAATACTTACGGGAACTGAACTACCATCTTTATGTTTTCTGTAAGTACGATGAAAAGGTATATTCCTCCCTTGTAATAGAAGCTTTGTTACCTCTTCATGTTCTTCTTCATATTCTGTTGGCACTAGATTGAGCTGCTTCAATGGAATACCTATGATTTCTTCAGGTTCCCAACCAAAAAGGGAAGTAAAGGCATTGTTAACACGAATGATAATACGATCATGATCAGTTACCAGAATGCCATCTGTTGTACTAGATAAAATCGTATCATAGAAAAATTTAACTTCTAACAATTCTTCCTCTCGTCTTTTACTTTCTGAAATATCTCGTCCAATCCCTAAAATGTGAGTACAATTTCCGTTTTCATCTAAAATAGGTGTAAGAACAATGTCTCCTAAAATTTTCCCATCTTTAGAAGACAAGGTCTCATTAAAGCGAACCGGATTTTTTGAAGTATAAGCGCGATTTAAAAGATTATTTAATGTTTTAGAAAGTTCTGGGGATAGGACATCTTCAATGAAGTTTCCATAATGCTCTGATGTTAAACCAGCTCGATATGCTGCTTGGTTGGCTTTTAATATTGTAAATCGTCCATCCATTACTTGAAATAAAATCGATATATCGGTCATTTGGTTAAACGCTTGATTTAATATTTGCAATTGTGTATTTCCCATCTTATCTCCTCAATTAGTATCATTAACCATATTATTAACTCTTTTGGTAAACCTTAATAAAAAATAGGTCCCATTTTTAAAATTTATATTTCTTACCCATCATTCTGTCATATACTTTGTTAGGTTCCTATGACTCTTTCTTCCCCTTTCGGTAGGAATTGGTTCCTATTACTGCCTTAAATGAACAAAAAAAGTTGGTTCTATATTGTTAGAACCAACTTTGACTATTTAGAATCCTACTTTTTAATTATTTGTTAATTATCGTCGAGGATACTACTTAATAAATTACTTTTAAAAAATCTTCTTTTGTTATACCTCCAAAATAATGAGTGATATCGATATTTCCTAATTTTTCAGCAATCGCTTCACGACTATATTGTACGCCCAATAGCAATCGTTCGATTTCATTCACTTCACCAACACCGAAGAAGTCTCCATAGATTTTGATTTCTTCAATCATTCCTTTATTCACTTCTAGACGAATATCAATTCCGCCTGAAGGGAAGCGATTTGTTTTTTGAATATTGAAGCGCGGAGATTTTCCATAATTCCATTCCCAAGTTTGATAGCGTGTACGAGAGATTTCTTGGATTTTTTCCCAATCCTCTTTCGTTAACTCATAATAGTTAATTTGCTCTTCGCCACCAAAGATTGATTTTAAAATCTCTAGTTTAAAATCCTCAATCGTAACGTCTTCTTTTAAAAATGGCTTAATATTCGTTACACGAGAACGCACGGATTTAATACCTTTTGATTCGATTTTGTCTTGCTTTACTTTTAATGCATCTACAACAGCATCAATATTTAAGTCAAACATTAACGTGCCGTGGCTAAACATACGTCCTTTTGTAGCATATTGCGCATTTCCAGATACTTTACGACCTTCAGCTAAAATATCATTACGACCAGAAAGCTCAGCTTGTACACCTAATTTTGCTAATGCATCCACAACGGGTTGTGTGAACTTTTTATAATTGTGGAAAGACTCGCCATCATCTTTAGTAATGAAGCTAAAGTTCAAATTCCCTAAATCATGATAAACCGCACCACCGCCCGACAAACGGCGAACGACAATGATGCCATTTTCCTCTACGTAATCCGTATTAATCTCTTCAATAGTATTTTGATTTCTTCCGATAATGATGGAAGGTTGATTAATGTAGAACAGTAAATAGGAATCTTTATCTACATCCAAATTCTTTAATATATATTCTTCAATTGCTAAATTCACACGTGGATCTGTAATGCCTTTGTTATCTATAAAGTACATCCTCAACTCTTCCTTTCTAATGTCAACGATCCTACTTCTTATTAAACAAAATAAAAAGACTTGCATCTAGATTATAACAAATGGCCCAGAATATTGTACTAGGATGATGTTGATTCGTTTTTATTTTCTTGGAATGAAGTTAGGTTTTAGATATGAAAAATTCGTAAAGGATAGTCATAAGAAAAAAATGATAGTGCTTCTTTTATTAAGGATAGGTAAGTAAAAAATAATGGATAAAGAAAGGTATGTTTATATATGATGTATCTACTGCTACTGGTTGGATTTGCATTACTAATTAAAGGAGCAGATTACTTTGTTGATGGAGCTTCCAATATTGCTAGTTCACTTAGGGTTTCCCCGCTATTAATTGGTCTTACAATCGTAGCATTTGGGACTAGTGCTCCAGAAGCTACTGTCAGTATTCTTGCAGCATTACAAGGAAGTGCAGATGTTACCTTGGGAAATGTAGTAGGGAGTAATATTTTTAATATTACTTTTATCGTAGGAGTAACAGCCTTTTTAAGCCCACTAATGGTTGAAAGCTCGACTATCCGCAAAGAAATTCCTTTTACTATGTTAGGAAGCATCGTTCTATTAGTATTGATGAGCGATGTTGCGCTGAATGGTTTATTGGATAACGTGCTATCCCGTAGTGACGGACTTGTATTTTTATTAATTTTTAGCGTTTTTATGTATTATATCTTTGAAGTTGCAAGAAATAATCGATTGGATGCGGCTCCTGAAATAGTAAATGACAAACCTTTGTCGAAAACAAGCTGGGGCAAATATATTTTGTTTACAATCGGTGGACTTATTGCCATAATCTTTGGCGGAAATTTAGTCGTCACAAATGCAGTTGAAATTGCCTATTCATTTGGTATGAGTGAAACACTTGTCGGTTTGACAATAGTTGCAATTGGAACATCACTTCCTGAGCTCGTTACTTCTGTAACAGCTGCTTTGAAAAAGGAAAGTGAAATTGCATTGGGGAACCTTGTCGGCAGTAATATTTTTAATATTTTATTTGTGGTTGGAGTATCCGCAGTAATATATCCACTCCCAGTAGACGCCGATATCTTTATCGATTTATTTATTTTAATTGCTGTCACTGTGGCACTTTTCATTTTTTCAAGATCTAATTATAGAATCTCTAAAGTCGAAGGGGTTATCCTTGTTACGGTTTATATCGTTTATTTGGTGTATATCATCATGAGGGGTTAGTAGATCTTATAGGAACTCTCAATGCTAATCTTTCATATCTGGCTTCCCTTATAAATAACATACACTATCTGGTCGTTTTTCCTTTCTAGCATAGAGAGTAAGTATACATGTTAAGCTAATGCACTTTCCTTAAATATATTATATAATTAACAATACAAATATTTGTTTTAAATGTGCGATTTTGGATATTGTGGGGCACAGGACACTAAGTGCGAATAATCCAGGTGTTGAAGGGTTGATAGACTCCCTATACATCACTCATTCCAAAATGGATAAGCTCATTTCAATATCGCGAACGTGACGGTAAAGTACCAACAGGCAATTTATAATGCATTAGAAGCTAGAGACCCAATTAAATCTTCACTTGTACGCATTTAAGTTACGTACGTATGAAAGTTCTTAAATACGCAGTGGACCACAATTCAAAGCCAAAATGAGAAGACTTATCTTCTAAATATATAAATCAGTTAGTGAAAAGCGGTTGGAATGCTTCGCTCCAACTGCTTCTTTTTATTCTCTCTAATTACACTAAGTTTGATCATGTTAAGACTTTAGATAGAAGACGATTCGCTAATCATTTTAAAACCATTCAAAAGAATTTACATAAAAATTTATTTTTTCCGTGAACCAAATGCATTGGAATTTTCTCTAATATGTGTAAAAACGAAAAGGAGGGTAAGTTACTTGAACGCTGAAATGTTAGTAGTACGCGCACAACAAGGGGACAAGGATGCATTTGTCCAACTTATTAAAGGCATGGAATCATCTCTCTATAAGGTTTCAAAGGCAATCCTTTTATCGGATTCGGAATGCTTAGATGCTGTACAAGAGACGATTTTAATTGCCTATACAACGATTCACCAGGTTCGTGAACCGAAATTCTTTAAAACATGGATTACCCGAATTCTTATAAATGAATGCAATAAAATCCGCAAAGCCCAAAGTAAAGTGGTCAATATGGATCATTACTTAGAGCCGGCAGCGATGAATGAACATCGCGAGGATATTGTCGATTTGCAAACAGCCATTCACAGTTTAGAATCCGACCTTCGTACGGTTATCACGTTATATTACTACGAGGATTTATCTATTAAAGAAATTGGTACCGTTTTAGATATTGCTGCAGGGACCGTTAAATCTCGTTTAAACAGAGCGAGAACAAAGTTAGGTAGTTTTTTAGATGGGAATCAGGTAGAAGGGAGATTTGTTCATGAATAAAAAAGTCGAGGAACAGCTTCAATCTTGGGGGAAGGACAAAGAACAAGTGCCGGAATTCTTTTCAAAGGGTATTGATGATGTATTAAATAAGTTGCCGGCTACAAATAGTGGAATGGAGCAGCCAAAACGTAAAAAGGGTAGGTTTGTAGCCAAATCATTCGTTGCCGTAGCTGTCATTAGCTTTGGCGTCATTGGATCAGGATTTGTTTCACCTACGATGGCGCAAGTACTTAAAGAAGTGCCGATTATTGGTTCCATTTTTAGTCATTCATCTGATTCTTCTATACAAATTATTGATGAAAAAGGACTTGCTTCAGCACTAAATGAGACCGTAACGAACAACGGTGTATCGCTAACCATTACGGAAGCATATTTTGGTGGTGGCCGTTTAGCTTTAGGGTATATGATCGAATCGGATGAAGCGGTTCTAGAGACGATTGAAAAAACGCAAGGAATTCCTTTACATTTTGAAGCTTTAATTAATAACCAACCATTTACCTTTATGGCGGAATTTGAACAAACAGTTGAAAATGGAGTTGCGTCGGGCATTATTGACATGGGTGTAGGTTTAGAAAGTAATCTAATTGACCAACCAATGCTAACGTTAAACGTGAACGAAATTGGTGGCGTTGAAGGGAATTGGAATTTTGAATTTCTTTTAGGCAATACAGCAACAGCTGAAGCAACTTCAGGCTTTGCCCCTATGGAAACATTGACATGGGACGATGCAACCTTTGTAGTGGAAAGAGTAGAGTTTACGCCTGCACAATCACAAGTAATTATCGATCGCACGATGCCAAGAGAGAACATAGAACATTTCGGCTTCTCTATTTATGATCAGGATGGTACATCGCTAGGGTTCGAAGGAGGTTCAGGTAGCTCAATTATTGACTTGGGTAACGGAATGGTGAACTTCAAAGATACGATTTTACTTCAGGGACGTGAAGAAGCGCCAACAGGAGTAATCATTGAAATATACAACAATAAAGGCATACCGTACGATACTGCCAATATTAAAGAGGTAACAATCCCGTTAGATGAAGTAAAATTACCTTATACGATGGACTACCCTGATGGCAGTAAGCTAATCGTTACAGGCTTCGAACAATTGGAGGATAAAACAATCCTATATTATGACATTGAAGGGAAGCTAGGATTACAAAGTACGTTCTTAATGCTTGAAGATGAAAACGGTGAAAGGTTAGCCCCAGTCAATATGGATGGTCATCGTACTAGTTTAGAAACATTATCGTTTAGTAGAGAATATCCGAAAACAGAGGGCCCAGTTTCACTATTCACAACCATGGAAATTAAAACAACAGTTGAAACGAAGCAATTTGAAGTGAAGTTAAAGTAATCAATAAAAGCTAGGCATCCCCTTTAATAAGCTATATTCCGGTGAGGAGTATAGCTTTTTTCTTTGCTAGAGTGCCTCTTACAAGAAGAAATAAGGGTGTTTTTTTGTTGCAAATGCAACAAAATTGAATTATATTTGATTTATAATCTTTTTATTGTAAATGCACCAAAAAACGATGGAGGAGTTAGTTTATGAAGGAAATTCTTCGTGAAATTGGAATGATTGCAAGGGCATTGGATTCAATTAGTAATATAGAATTTAAAGAATATGACCTTACAAAAGGGCAGTACTTATACCTTGTCCGCATATGTGAACATCCAGGAATCATTCAAGAAAAGTTAGCTGAAATGATAAAGGTAGATCGAACAACAGCAGCTCGTGCCATCAAAAAACTTGAAATGAATGGCTTTATTGAAAAGAAAGATGATGAACAGAACAAGAAAATAAAAAAGCTCTTCCCAACCGACAAAGGGGAGCAAGTATATCCCTTTATTAAAAGAGAAAATGATTATTCAAATAGCGTCGCTTTAACGGGATTTTCTGAAAGTGAATCCGAGACCATATTTCAACTACTTCAAAGAGTGAGAAAAAATATAGAAGTTGACTGGGAATTTGTGAAAAAAGGGAATAAAAGAAACTACTAGTCTAAATAAAGGAGCTGTACTAAAAATGACTGTAAGAATAAAAATGTGTAACCATGAGGATCTACGTACTCTACAAAAAGTTAGTATTGAAACATTTAATGATACATTTAAAGAGCAAAATTCTCCTGAAAATATGAAGGCTTATTTGGAGAAGGCCTTTAATTTGGAACAATTAGAAAAAGAATTAACCAATCCATTTTCTCAATTCTTTTTTATTTATTATGAAAATGAAGTGGCTGGTTACTTAAAGGTTAATACGAATGATGCGCAGACCGAGGATATGGGGGATATCGCACTTGAAATTGAAAGAATTTATATAAAAAAGGATTTTCAAAAACACGGGCTGGGTAAATCCCTACTAAATCAAGCAATAGAGATTGGGAAAGAGCTTAATAAAAAGACCATCTGGCTTGGCGTATGGGAAAAGAATGAGAATGCTATTGCTTTTTATCACAAAATGGGTTTTGTCCAAACAGGAGCCCACTCTTTTTACATGGGTGATGAAGAACAAATCGACTATATTTTAACAAAAACACTTTAATGAGGGCGGATCATATGTCCCTGTATCTAACGGAGGTATGGATAAAGAGAGTTAATTCTATTGAGGTGTAATAGAGTTAACCAAATCTTATACCCTTAGCGAGCCACGAAAACCTCTAGCGCCATAGTAAGAGTCCGCACCATTATGGTACATAAAGACAGTGTCATAGCGACGATCGCAGAAGATGGCTCCACCTAGTTTTCTAATCGATTCTGGTGTTTGCACCCAACTTGACGTTTTTAAATCAAATTGACCAAGCGTTTGTAACGCTCGATATTGTTCTTCCGTTAATAGTTCTATGCCCATGTCGATTGCCATATCCATCGCGCTATTTTCGGGTTTATGTTTTTTTCTTGCCTCCAGCGCCTCACGATCATAACAAAGACTTCTGCGACCTTTTGGACTTTCGGCAGAACAGTCATAAAAAATGATTTCATTCTTCTCCTGATCATAACCAACCACATCCGGCTCACCGCCAGTAGCTTCCATTTGATAGAGCGACCAAAGTTTATCAGTACTTGCTTCTAGCTTCGCTTGGACTTGTCCCCATTCAAGATTTTCATGGCGGTTCATGTTTTTTTCAAAACGCTCTTTCAATACGCCAAGTAATTCATCGCGTTGTTCTTGTGTCAACTCTTTTTTATTAGTTGCCATGTTTGTTTCCTCCTTCTCGTTTTATTCATAATGATGAAGTTATCTTCTGCCTAAACTAATTGTACTAGAGTTATTACCAATTTTGTGGAAAAATAATAGCTAACAACCTACGAAAATAAGCAGCTTAAAAATATGGGAGGGCTAATATGAGATATAACATTAAAGGGAAATGTAAAATTTATTACGAGGAAGAGGGATGGGGTTGGATTTCAGTTGAGGGGGAGGATGATGTTTGGGTACATTTCAGCAGTATTCAAGCGGATGGGTTTAAGTCACTCATAACAGGTGAGGAAGTTTTATTTGATCTTGAAGAAAATCTGAATCTAAGAGAACAATCACGGCGAGCTGCAAATGTTAGGAAGATTTGAATGAAACAATAGATAATGTATCGGTGGGGGTTGCTAATGAAAAAACTGATGATATTGTGCACCTTTCTGTTGATTATAACAGGTTGTAATATGCAAGAAGAACTGAGCGAGAACGCAAAAATAGCATCAATTTTTTTAGAGAATAAAGGCTATGAGATTATTTCCTATGAAAGAGAAACTAAATATCATTTTAGTTCAACTGAATTGGACAACAAAGACTTTGATTTAAAAGCATTAGCTGTTCAATCTGGTGAATTAGAGCAATATTTAGATAAAGAAATTCAGTTTGTGACGTTTACTGTAAAAAATCATCCTCTTGATGTTATATCTAATGAAAATCAAACAATACTTACGGTTTGGTTAATAGAAAAGAATATTGTTGGTGGAACATCAATGCCGTATTCTTCAAAAAATGACCTTGTAGGAGGACCTTACTCTCTAGATGGTAAAACTGTAGAGGAAATGGTTGGGGAATACAATCAATGGTATGAAGAAATTCAATCGAAATTTAATTTTAATTAGTCATATCTTCCGTTCAAATGATAGGTTTAAAACAAATTGTTTTCAAAAGAGCATGGAGATTGAGATTTACCTAAAGTACTCGTTTATTGTCTTTACGTAAGAAGGAGATGACATATAAAGAGCTTTTTTATAGTTACCATATTTGTCAAAAAATGCTTATACTAGTATAGAGGATACATAGGCAACAAACATTTAATCTAGACTACTCGGAGGCTAAAATGAGATTAGATCAAGTAATAAAAGTAAGTGGATTATCACTAGCACTATTAGTAGCAAGTCAAGTAGCACCAAATGTATTATCAGAAGAAGGAATAGTAGCACACGCAAATGGGTTAAGTAATATTTCAACAACTGATTATGATAACCTAGACCGTACAGAACATGAAAATGATATTGACCTAAGTGAGTTGCGACAAATTACTGTAAAAGCGGCAATTGACGAAATAAACTTACACCGTAAAGGAATGGGTGTTAAACCATTACAAATTGGTGACGACCTAGTTCAAGAAATAGTATATAAGCATTTAAGATACACTTCTATCGAAGAAGAGTACTCACACTACCAAAATAATAAGACAAGTAAATACTATATTGGAAATTCATTTAGTGATAGGATTAAAACATTAGGTTCATTTGAAAAGAAATATAATTTTTATACAGAAAACATAACATTTTCTGACTCAGGGGAAGCTAATATTGTAGGTAAGTATATGTTACAAAATGATAAGTTCAATGAAGAACACTATATAGCTTATGTTAAAGATGAAGTACGTGGACTTATAAACGCACCCTATCATGGTGCTTCTATGTTAGCACCTTATCAAGAATACGCTAACGCAGATATTTATGTTGATAAAGAAACTAAGCATAGTTCTTTAGGGGTGACTTTATATTCGGACGTTGATGTATATGATACGGATATTGAAGAATTAGCGAAACCATATTTTTACCCTTATAACAATCAAAAAGGGTTACCAACATTTATGTCTAGTGGGGAGGAATCACCAGACCCTATCAAAGAAGCAGGACTTTCAGTAGGTGGTACACCATTAATAGCTTATAATTATTACCCTAATGTTGATTCAATAGATACTGCAATTGTAGAATCTGCTATTTTAACAAATGTTAAAACTGGTAAGACTATTACCACTAAAAAAATAGGTCAATCAAAATATGCACAAGGTAGATATTCTTTATTCATACCAGTAGAAAAGTTAAGTCCATATACAGCGTATAAAGTTGTATATACTTATAATGAACCTAATGAATTATATGCTAATGGTACAGAAAAGCAATATACAGTTACTTTCACAACTGGTTCTGATACTACTGACATTGACTCAATCCAAGAAACATCACCAACTACCTACGAATATAAAGGAAAAACATACGACATGTCCACCTATGTAAATAACGATGTTAATACAGATGACACGACTCCAGTAACACCAGTAGAGGACGGTAAAACTACTACTAAATTAATTAAAACAACCGACGCTTCAAAACTGTCAAACTATTTAAAAGAAGCAAAGATTCAATTTATCGATTTTAAGGCAGACCAATACTGGGCTGATGCGATTACATGGATGTATGCGAATGAAATCTTAGCTGGTTCATCTACAAAAACGAAAATAAAAGGTACAAATGAGTATTATCGCCAATTCATGCCTAATAGTAACTTAACCGAAACTCAACTATTAGCTATGCTGTTCCGTTATACTGCTAATGATGATATATCAAATTTCCCATCGAGCGAACAAGATTATGGTGTCGTTTACTATAACATGGCTAAAGCTATAGGGTTAACTACAAAGGGTGATGCTGGAGAAAACCGAGCAAAGGGAAACCAAGCAATCACGCGTGAAGAAATGGCTATTCTTTTTGTACAAACGATTACGGGTGAAAAAATGAATGGTCGTGAAGCTATTCAATTCCTTTACGATAACGATATTTCTAGCGGTCTATCTGCTACTCGAACTGTGAATCGAATCCAAACTAAAGCAGATGGCACACAATACACGGTTCAAGCCCAAGAGACATACAGCCCTAAAACATATGAATCTTTCAATCCAAAAGGGAAATTAACTCGTGCTCATGTATCAGCCTTCTTCTACCGTACACAACAACAAATAGAAGCTGGTAAAATTACAATAAATGATAACTTCTAGTAAAATCCTTAGTAATATAGTATTAAATTAGACTAATTGCTTAAATAAGAAATAGGATAAGGCCATCTCACTACTGAGACGGCCTTTATTCCTTCAATGGTTTTAATGCTTTGGACTGATCAATGAATATAAACGCATCATATCGACTACCGACCCTAGAAGGTACATAATTCCCATAAGCTTCATATTCAGGGTTATACACAACACCTATTGCGCGGTGACCAATCCACTCATTGAATAATTCTCGATTATCATTCGTAAATAGCAAAACTTTATCATCCGGGCTAGCCGCATGAAGCTGTCCTTCCCATGTACTTAGCTTCGAAGGTGGAACAGTAATCACATCTTTTGGGTCGCCCCAGCGATCTGCAGCGATAACAGTACCTTGATATGTCCCAAATCCAACGGCAAATGTATGGTCGTGGCCATACTGTTCTCGAATAACTTGCCCAACGTTAATTAACCCATCGTCCTTCATATCGGTTTCCGAGGCATCCCCGATATGGGTGTTATGCTCCCAAATAATCATTTTTGCATTATCACCATGATAGTTCATCAATTCATTAATAGCTTCGACCATATGGTAATCACGGGTATTCCAAGATTTCGCGTCGTGCATCATTTCACGATAATAGGCTTCTGCATTCTTGGCAACAAGCGCGTTCATAATGACATTTAAATCTTCCTCGTACTTGTCCGAGAATCGGTCTTCATTGCTTCGCAAAGAACTCAACAGTCTCGATACTTCGCTGATACATTCATCTGTAAAATGAGCAGCAGAAAGGGCATAGTGCTCTGGCATTCGATTATAAGGCTCGAAGCAGGTGAAAGCTTTCCTTGCATGTTCTAAGTCGACTTCATATTTAGGATTTTCAGATAAAAAGTTCAACACTTCATCAATCGACTCAAAAAGACTGTACATATCTATTCCGTAAAAACCAACTTTATTGTCTAAAGTGGCATTTTTCTCTTTCAGCCATTCTGAAAACGTTTCTACTTCTTCATTTGCCCACATCCACGTCGGCCATCGATTAAATGATTTTAGTAACACCTCTCTTGCTGACGGAGTTTCATCTCCGTAGCCTTTAACATAGCGGTTTATTGCCTGAACTGCAGGCCAATCTCCTTCTACACCAATGATGTTAAAGCCTTTTTGTTCAATTAATTTTTTAGAAAGTTCAGCGCGGATTGTGTAAAATTCATGTGTACCATGCGATGCTTCACCAATCATCACAATACGTGCATTTCCTATTGCTTCAACAATCTTATCCAAGCTCTCTTCATTCAAAGGAAGGGAGTGTTCTTTAATCGCATTGATTAGTTTTTTTGGCATAATGATATTCACCTCTCAAAAATAGCATACCCAAGGGGAGACAATGGAAATACTAAAATTAATGAATTATTATGGTAAGGGATAAGGAGATGGTGAATGATGGCAATATATAAATACTATTCAATAATTCAATGGTGTGATGAGGACCACAATTTTATGGTCGATTTTCCAGACATAGAAAATGTATTTACAGATGGCGACACGCTGCATGAGGCAATTATGATGGCAGAGGATGTTCTAGGATCTACGCTTACTTATAATGAGGATGAAAACCTGCCATTTAATCCCCCAAGTCCTGCTAAAGATATTCAGGTACCTGATGGAGCTAGTTTAATTTTAATAACTGTAAATACTGACGACTTTAGAGACGAAGAACAAGCTGAGTAATGTAATCAAATAGATGCATACTTACATGAACTACTAGCATTGACATAGTAGAAACGGTCTCTAGATTATAAGTAGAAAACGAATCAGCTCTTTTACTAGGGCTGATTTTTTTAATTGCTTATTACGCTCCAGACGGACGCTTTCCGCGGGAGTGACTTGAGCCTCCTCGGTGCAAGCACCTGCGGGGTCTCAAGCTTCACTCTAGTCCCGCAGGAGTCGCCGTCTTCCGCTACAATTGATTGTTCGCCTTTTTTGCCAAATATTCTACTTATGAAATTGATTCAGGTAATAGTAATCGAACGGGAAACTTTGGTTTTGAAGTGATACACTTTCTAGTAGGACAAGATAATTCATATTAGGAGGGAAAACAGATGCCGCATTTAGTTATACGTGGAGTATCCATTGAAGAAATGAAAAGAATCAGCAAGCCATTAGTAAATGAACTTGCAGAAATTTGTGAATGCGGGACAGATAATTTTACGTTCGAAGTACCTCATTCTACGTTTGTTTTTGAAGGGGAAGAGATTCCGGCCTTCCCGCTAATTGAAGTGAAATGGTTTGAGCGTGGACAAGTGACCCGCGATCGTTTCGCGCAGTCTGTAACTAAATACATCCTATCAACTGGTGTCGATGAAGTAGAAGTCGTATTCATTCCTTTTTCAGAACCCGCCTATTATATTAATGGCGAAAGAGTTGGAGATTGAACGAGAAAGACAACAAAAGAATGACCTTGGCATATTCAATTGTAAAAATAGTACGTTAAGGCTACTTTACAAATATAGGATAATCTGTTAAGGTCTGTATAGAAACTGCATATCGAAATAAGCACTAGGGGAGCTATGAAAATGGCTGAGAAGAACTGTTTCGTTCTGACTCTTTGCACCCGATCTGGATAATACCAGCGTGGGGAAGTGCGGTTAGACTTATTATGTTTTATTTGTCTTTTAAACTCTAACTGCATTCCTCTAGGATGCAGTTTTTTTGTGTCTTTGGCCAAAGCACAGGACATTCATAAATAGGGGGAATTAAAATGACAAATCAAAGTTGTGGAACAAGTAAAATTGCGGGTGCAAGCTTTTCCTTGCATCCAATGAGTGATGATTTTATTGATATTATAACAAGTTCACTTAAAGAAGTAGATACAACAAAGGTCTGGATGAAGACAGACGATGTCACAACGACAGTTCGTGGAAAATTGGTTCATGTTTTTGACGTAACGAGCGCTATTTTCTTAAATGCGGCAAAAACAGGAAAGCATGTTGCATTTCAAGCTACTTATTCTCTAGGATGTCCTGGAGATTCGCAAGGTGATGTTTATTTAGCTGAAGATGATGAACCTGCCAATACACGAGTATCTGAACAAATAAAACAGTCAATTGCAGCAAAGTTTTCACTATACCCTTTAGGAACAGGTTCGTACATGGATGTTATTTACCAACAAATAGAGGCGATAAAGGAATATGCATCTGTCACACATGCGCATTATTCTACACGCTTAGATGGAGATGCTGCCCAAATTTTTAATGGTCTTCACACTGTATTTGAGGCAGTTGTCAATGCTGGATCTAGTCATACGGTCATGACAGTGACGATTTCAGCAAATAGTCCATCCCATCGAGGTGATCAGCATGAATAACTGGCGTTTTAAAGAAATCGTTGTCCTTTCAGCATTAGCTGTCGTATTTGGAGTTGTTTATTTAGCGTTCCTTCCATTGGGGAAATTGCTCGTAGGGTTCTTTGGTCCAATTGGCTATGATCTCATTTTTGGCATTTGGTTTATCGTTTCCATCATTGCGGCTTATATAATCCGTAAACCGGGGGCGGCATTCTTATCGGAAACGATTGCGGCGATGGTTGAGGTGCTAATTGGAAATGCGGTAGGTCCTATGTTAATTATCAGTGGGATGATCCAAGGGCTTGGTGCTGAGGCTGTCTTCGCTGCAACAAGGTGGAGAAATTACTCAACGTTGGTTCTGATGCTAGCTGGCGTTGGCTCTTCGGTCACAAGTTTTGTTTATGGCTATTTTATGGGTGGGTTTGTATCTCTTGAGACGGGATACGTGATTGCGATGTTCGTTGCTCGTGTGATTAGTGGAGCATTAATTGCAGGACTTCTAGGAAAAGCCATTAGTGACGGACTTGCCAAAACAGGTGTACTTTCAAGCTATGCACTTGGAAAAGAAGTTCGGAAGGGGAAAGTGGCATGACGCCCCTTGTTTCGGTTCAAAATTTATCATTGCGCTATGAATTTGCAGAAAGAGATACATTATCAAATGTTTCCTTTAAGTTAGAGCAAGGTGAGAGCATTCTACTACTTGGTCCAAGTGGCTGTGGGAAAAGTACGCTTACGCTTTGTTTGAATGGATTATATCCTCGTGAGTTGGATGGCTCGTTATCAGGAGATATCATCATTAATGGAAAGCCAACATCGTCTTATAAGCCCGGTCAGCTAAGCCGTATCGTAGGCGTTGTGTTTCAAGACCCGGAAACACAATTTTGTATGTTGACTGTGGAGGATGAGATTGCATTTGGCTTAGAAAACATTTCTGTCCCTAGAGAAGAAATGGATGCTCGTATTGACGATGCCCTACGTCTTGTGAATATGGAGGGTTTCAAAAGCGCAACGATCGCTACTTTATCGGGAGGTCAGAAACAAAAACTTGCACTAGCATGTATTCTTGCTATGAACCCGCAGTTGCTTATATTAGATGAACCAACTGCAAATCTAGACCCTATTGCAAGAGTTGAACTGATTCAAACAATCAAACAGTTAAAAAAAGAACTTGGATTTTCTTTAGTGATCATTGAACATCAACTAGACCAATGGACGGACCTTGCTGATCGTTGTTTACTGTTAAACAAAGAGGGAACTGCTTTCTATGATGGTTCAATAAGACAGGCCATTCGCTCTCATCAAAAGGAGATTGCTGAAGAGGGCATTTGGCTTCCGAAAGTTACCCAACATGTACTTTCGTATTATGATCCTAATTATTATCATATTCCTTTGACGTTGGAGGAGTTCTTACACCAGGCAATCTTATACTCGAGAATTAAGTGGGATCTGAAAACAGAAAAAATAGAACGAGCAAAACGAGATAGCTTCCTAGAATGTAAGAATGTTTCATATATAGCTAACAACCAAGCAATTCTAAAAGATATCTCTCTAACAATTAGAGAAGGAGAATTTGTTGCAATTGTCGGCAGGAATGGAAGCGGAAAGACAACTTTGTCTAGAATTCTTACCGGGCTTCAACGACCTAGTGAAGGGACAGTCATACTGCGAGATCAATCATTACGAGACTGGAAGGAAACACACCTTCGTAACGAAATAGGCTACGTTTTTCAAAACCCGGAACACCAATTTATTACGAATAAAGTGTTCGATGAAGTCGCTTTTAGCCTACGAATGAAGGGCTTACATGAACAGGAAATACAAAATCGTGTTACCCGTATACTTGGGTTTTTTAAATTAAATGATTATGTAGATGAGCATCCTTATATGCTTAGCCAAGGGCAAAAGAGAAGATTAAGTATTGCGACGATGATTGTGGATGAGCAAAAAATATTGATATTAGATGAACCAACTTTCGGGCAAGATATGGCGACAAATTTTGAAATGATGAATTTATTAAGTGAACGGTATCATACAGGGACTGGCATTGTCATGATTACCCACGATATGGAGCTTGTTCATACTTACGCAGAACGTATTATTGTCGTACATGAGGGGTTGATTGTAGCAGATTGTACTCCGGCTGAACTTTGGTTGCAGCCAGTTGAAGTGTTAAAAGAATGGGGACTCGACTTGCCAATTCAAGTGAAAATGCAACAACTATGTGAAAAGGAAGATCGTAATCATGTTCTTACATCAACTTAACCCAGCTATGAAAGCAATTACTGTGGTCATTTTAGTCATACTGCTGGCGTTGATATTCGATCCAGTCACGCCATCCATTGTACTTCTATGTACGATATTAATCGTTTTCATTGGTGGAAACGTCAGCTGGAAAAGGTATTTTCTATATTTGTCGCCGTTTCTATTATTTTCTTTTGGCATGTTCTGGACAACCTTGGTTTTTGCGAAACAGTCCGATAGCTCGGCACAAATGATATCCATATTAACATTTGAATTTCCTAGGGAATCCCTTATTATTGCATTAGCGCTAGCAGTACGGGTGTTAAGTGTGGCAGCATTGTCATTACTCTTCATTTTCACGACGAATACAATTGATTTTATCTTAAGCTTAATTCAGCAGCTGAAATTGTCGCCCCGGATTGCATATGGGGTCCTAGCTGGATACCGCTTTTTACCGATGATGAAAAACGAGATGAAAATTATCCGAGAAGCCCACCGAATTCGAGGGGTTAACCAGGCGACTACAATTACAGAGAAATGTGGCCAATATAAGCGCTATGCGATTCCACTACTTGCAAGTGCAATAAGAAAAGCCGAAAGAACTGCCACTGCAATGGAATCTAAAGGATTTACGGGTGAGCGAAACCGTACCTTTTTCCGACAATTCACCATTAGTAACAAAGATTGGATTTTCCTAGTCATCATGCTAATGATATATGCAGCAGCAGTCTATACTTCTTACTCCCTAGGCTATCTACAGTTATATAATGGAGAACTTTAAAACAAAGAGTCTGGGACAAAACTGCCTTCAATTTATAATGCAAAAATTTTGCAGATGTCACTAAATGCCACCGACCTTTCCAATTTGAGGTGGCTTTTGCCCCAGCCTTTTCTATTAATTTAATAAATAAGCGGAAAAACTCCGTCTAATGAAAATAGTGGGGGTAAAAGTAGCGGAAATAAGCGGAGAAATTCCGATTAACTGCTCTAAATTGGCTAAAATCCATATATATCGCTAGGATAACCGGAAAAACTCCCTTTATTTTCAAGAAAATATACAGATTTTTTAATATAAGCGGAATATTTCCGTTTAAATATTTCACACATTAAAATGACGCCCATTTGGGAGTTGAATAATATAGGACCCACACCGCATTTGCCAAGCAGTACTTAGATGAATTGGATTATAAATACAGTATTCGAGCTGATTGTGCTTGTGTTCGGTCACTTAGCCAAGACATTTAATCACATAACAAATACCATCATCTCACTTAAAAGATATTCCACATACTAAAATCCATTTCTACAATATGGAAACTGTTATTCAATCATGCTACAATATTTCAAACAAACCGTGTAGAAAGTGATGTGGCCTCATGCAAACAATCGATCGAGCGATGGATATTATACGAGCACTAGCAGTAAATTCACAGTGGTTATCCATTACAGAACTATCAAAAGAATGTGAACTTCCTGTAAGCACTATGCACCGTTTACTTAAGTCATTAGAAAAGCATGGTCTGATTCAACAAAGTATCAAAACAAAGGAATACGGGTTAGGAACACTTTGGCTTGAGTATGGATTACAAATGTACGATTCCTTGGATTTTACAAATCAAATTAAAACGGAAATGGAACAATTAATGCGAACCGTAAAAGAAAGCATCTACTTCAACAAACCAATGGGAACGGAATCATTAGTGTTTGAGAGAATTGATAGTCCAGAAAACCAAATTCGCGTGATCGATAAAATCGGTATCCGAGTGCCGATGAACATTGGTGCTGCCAACAAAACAATGCTAGCCCATATGGACAAAGCAAAATCAGATGAAATCATTAATGCCCTTATTCCAAAAGAAGAGCAACCACTATTTTATGAAATGCTTGCTGAAATTAAAACAAAAGGTTTCGGTATAAGCCGTGGTGAAAGAACAGAAGGTACCATTTCAGTAGCAGCACCGGTCTTTAATCATACCGGGGATATTGAAGGTGCAATTAGTATTGGAAGTGTTAGTTTTAATATGACCGATGAAAAGCTACATTACTTTATCGAAAATGTAATTGAGAGTGGTAAGCGTATATCAAAAAATTTAGGATATAAAAGGTAATCAGAAATATAAAACGGCCATCAAAATCTATACTAACTGAATATTGATGGGCTTTTTTATATCAATAGCGATTACTGCTATTGATAATAAACCAAATATCATTTCATTAAGAAGGGAAAGCTTCGAGTCTTCGCGAACACATCTTTCTTTTAGGGGATTCGACAATAAGCTAATCAATTGAATCTTTTTGTCGAATGAAACGTACATAATAGTAGAAGATATTACCCATGAAGGGGTGTGATAAGATGAAATGGTCGAGTTTTGCGAAGGGTATTACAGGAACCTTCGAAGCTATTTTAGCAATTCCGTTGTTTGGCGGATTAATGGTCCTCATGAGCTCATGGCAACTATTAACTATCGCGTTAGTTCTCCATATCATAACTTTCGCAATCGCGATATCAAACCGGACGTCGGTTGCTCCAAGCATTTTAGGGATTGTCACAAGCCTAATTGCCTTCATACCAATTATTGGTTGGTTTATGCATGTCATTACTGCAATCTGCCTTTATATTAGTGCCTATAGAGATTCAAGATATATGGCGTATCATAGATAAGAGCTAGAGTTTACTAGCTCTTTTTTAATTCTATAATTATATAGGGAAATAGGCTAAGCCATTCCGCGTTGATTTTCATCCATTTTCTTGATGACTTCCTCTACAGATAACTTCTCGGAATTAGTATTCTCCGGATGTAACACAGTTGTTCCAAATTCTTCATCGCTATGATATTGAACATGTTCATTTGCTGTTTCTAGTTGGCTCTTCTTACGTGCTTGTTTTCTAACACTCATTAAATTCAACTCCTTTCACAACTAATATGAGTATTTTTTTTTGGTTTATGTAACAAAACATCATTTAGGATCTTTGAACATAAAACGAGTCCAAAGTGCATCAACTATAAACTATTTCTACACGAAATGACATCAATTCACCGTTCTTTTCATACCATATTGTTGGGGTGAAAATATGCCAAGAGTAAAGTTCCGAGATGCTGACGTTGATTTAGTTGCAAGGATGATGAGAGCTGAAGCCGAGGGTGAAGGTAATCAAGGAATGTTATATGTTGGAAATGTCATTGTTAATCGTGCGATTGCAGATTGTTTAGATTTTAGGGACGTCAGAACGATTGAAGATGTTATTTATCAGGTGCAGGGCGGAAATTATTCATTTGAAGCTGTTCAAAAGGGAAATCTATTTTATAGTCCGGCGCGGGAAAATGAACGGAGATTAGCAAGGCAAGTATTAAATTATTGGAGAGACCATCCAGGGAAATATGCCCTATGGTATTTTAATCCATATGCTCCGTGCCCTCCGTCATGGTACGGTCAACCTTTTACAGGGCAATTCAAAAACCACTGTTATTATGAGCCAGCAGCTGGAACATGTGCAAGTGTCTATGTTTAGGAATACTTATGTTATAAGAGTTAATAATTAAGTAAATGGGTATATCTATAATCTTGTGGTGATGATTCAATAATATTTCAAGTAGAGATGAAAGAGCTAGTATTTCCTAGCTCTTTTTTAGTGTTCTTTAAAGGGGAGAAAACATTATAGGACTTTCCGTGTATTATTATGTTAAATTTGGTACAGTCTTCTGATAAGATTATTAATTCTTGTTACGGATAATTCGTTAGATTATATATATACAGGATACTATTAGATAGAAAATCAGGAGTATGTATTTGAGGGAGTATAATGATTAATTTTATAGAGCGATTTGAACAAGCTTTTTTCTATTCAACAATTGGAATGGCCATACTTTCACTAAATGGTCAATGGCTAAAAGTGAATCCAGCATTATGCAAGATGACAGGCTATACAGAAAAGGAACTTTTATCTATTTCTTTTCGGGCCATAACTCACCCAGATGATGTAGAAGAAGATACCCGTAAAATTCAAGCTTTAATAGAGGGTAAAATCGATTCTTATGAGATGGAAAAACGATATATCCACAAAAATGGGAATCTTGTCTGGGTTTTGCTATCAGTTTCTACTGTCCGTGAAGGAAAGCAGCCTTTGTTTTTCATTTCCCAAGTTCAAGAAATTACTGAGAGGAAAAAATTGGAATTGAAATTAATTGAAAGTGAAACTAGATTCCGAGACCTTATTACCCAGTTACCAGATCCCATTTTAGTACATGATGGAGATACGATTATTTTTGCCAATCCCTCTACTGCCCATCTTATAGGGGCGACATTACAAGAAGTAGTAGGGAAGTCTTATAGAGAATTTATAGATCCACTTAAAATTGAAGTGGCACAAAAAGTTACTCAGGAAATTTTAGAGAATGATCAGCCTCTGTATGATTTTGAATTAAGGATAAAGAGTAAAGATGGACAAATTAAGGATGCTGTACTTTCTGCAATCCCGATTACTTATATGGGAAAAAAGGCAGTCATGGTTAGTTACCGAGACATCACTGACCGAAAAAAAATGGAGCAAGCTTTAAAAGAAAGTGAAGAACGCTACCGACTTTTAGTTGAGCATTCACCATTAGGAATTTTGGTACATCAAAATCAGATGATTATATACGCAAACTCAACTGCATCCCGACTATTAGGGGCAGAAAAAAAAGAAGATCTTATCGGTTTAAACGTTTATCAGCTAATCCACCCAGATTATCGATTCATTGCATTAAGAAGGGTTGAATGTATAGAAAAAGGAGAATTTGCACCAGTAATTTATGAAAAATTCATTCGGCTCGATGGGCGGGAAATTGATGTGGAAGTAAGTGGGATTCCTATTCAATCAAAAGGGGCAGCAGCTGTCCAAGTGGTGTTTTGGGATGTTACAGAGAAAAAGAAAGAAGAGGACTTAGTACGCTACCGTGCTTATCATGATACATTAACAGATTTGCCAAATCGTCTTAAATTTCAATTAGACCTAGAAGAAGAAATTAATAAGGACACAAAGTTTACGATCATGTATTTAGATTTACATGGTCTTAAACCGGTCAATGATGCTTACGGTCACCAAGCTGGTGATATGGTACTAATTAAAGTGACATCTCGCTTAAGCGGAGTTCTCGATTCGGTAGGTTTGGTATATCGCATTGGGGGAGATGAATTTGCTGTTGTACTTCCTGGGCAAACTAGTGAACCAGAGATTAGGGGGTTAATTACTAAAATTGATGAGGTAATTAAACAACCAATTTATATTTCAAATACCATTGTTCAAGTAACGACAAGTATAGGTATTGTCTTTTACCCTGAACACGGAGTCAATATGGATACACTTCTCCGCCATGCAGATTTAGCAATGTACCAAGCGAAAAAAACAAATACTCTGTATAAAATTTATAATAGGTGACTTTGGCTTAAAATATAAAAACCCGGAAAATACATTCCGGGTTGATGTTCACTTGCTATCTTCCTCCATGACACACTGCCTCCGCTTCCGCTTTGAGCTTAAGCTTATTCAGTTTTTTCGATGGACCCACGAGCTAACGATCAATCGCACTCATCGGGTTAACCCTCCTAGTCACTTGGATTTGAAGTGAAATCTCTAATAGTATGGGGCACTTTTACTTATTCATACACATTATTTTAAGTTTTAATTAATGTCGTTATTCACATATTTGCCGTAATCCGGAATCGCGATACTGTCAAAATCACGAGCGAGTATTTCTAAGTTATTGGCTAAAGACTCTCCGGACATTGGCAAACCATGTCCAGTAAGGGCAACAGTAGGTTTTAACGACTCTAACTTACTAACGGAATCCTTAGCAGCTCTCCAATTAGTTGTTAAATATCTTGGAGGGCCACTTATTTCCTGTTCCTGTGTGAATACTTTATATAAGGATTCCTGCTTTACAGTTACAAATGCATCCCCGGCAATTAATGCTCGGTCAGCATCTCTAAACAGGGAGACATGTCCAGGCGAATGTCCTGGTGTATGAATCCAACGAAAACCTGGCATATGTGGAACACTAAAATCAGATGGTAGTCTCTCAACACGATCGCCCAAATTAATAGGCTCATTCGGGAACACTTTCGACATCTTTGCGACCATACCACCTTCAACAGTATTGTCTGGCTCAGGATAACTCATTTTTCCCGTTAAGAACGGTAGCTCTAATGCGTGTGCATACACCGTTACTTCCCAATGTTTAACTAATTCAATAATTGCTCCAACATGATCGAAATGTCCATGTGTTAGGATAATTGCCTTCGGACGACTATTTGGCCCAAAACGTTCTTCTGTAACCGAAATAATTTCTTCTGCTGAATCAGGCATACCTGCGTCCACTAAAACAAAATGATCTTTACTATCACCTACGAAATGAATATTCACAATTTGGACAGTATAACTGTACAAGTCAGGTAATACCTCAATTCCAACACCACTTCCTACTGATGTTGCAGGAATAAATTTATAATCCTCACCGTAATGCATTTCTTTGTCCATTTACAAAACCTCCTCTAATTACACTAAATGCAGTTGTCATCCAAATTCATGGTATACCGTTAATAGATTTTGTTGTTCTTCTTTTTTAATACGTTAATTCTATATCCTTAAATAATAATTATTGATGTAGAAAAGAGGGTTGATGCATTGGTTGAATGAGGGAATAAAATATAAAAATCCCCGTAAAAACAAAATCTTTTACAGGGAGGTACATGTTAACTAGGTAATCTAACTTTAATCTATGAGTGATGACTAACATGCAGTGGGGGAGGAATGAGCCAACCTTTTGTTTTATTCAGGCGAAGCAATTTAGCGCCGAGTTGTGCTTTAACCATATGAAATTGGCCGTACATAAAGGCGATATCTTCACGCGTACTCATACCAATCGTTGTACTACATGCAACTAGTCCTGCTGCAATATCTGCAGAAAGTTTAGCACTAATTTCCTGATCCATAAATTTAGCGCCAGGTGGGATATCCTCGATACGAGCGATTGGACGTTCTGGAGGAGCTGGTGGTAACCCAACACCATTTAGTTTTAGAATATCTTTTAACTGTTGATTTTCTTCCTCCATACCAGTAATCGCTTCTTCAAGTAATTTGGCTAACTCTTGGTCACCGGTATGATTGTACATAGTTTGGTAAGCTGCAATTAAACCATTGTTCCCCAAAACATGGGACCAAATGGCAAAAATTTCACCATAATGCAGGGGCTCTTCTTTTGGATTTTTATTACTTTTTAAAATACCCATTATTGCCACTCCTTTCTCCATACCATTCTTAAATAAACTACTTATCTTAGTTACATACATTAAGCTATCCGATATGAATAAGAAATAATCGCTTTCTTGAAATGTAAATTTTGGATATGAAAATGAATGGCTATCAATTGGTAATACTAAAGTAAATAAATTGTGCTGAATAGGAGAGAAATTATGCCAAGAAAGACTTCTCAAAACAACGAAGAAATAGAAGAGGAAAAAATAGTGCAAATGCCAAACAATTCGCAAACGATAGATGACACTGAAAACCTATCACGAATGTTAGCGTCGGTGTTAGATTATCTATCAGATGAAGAAAATGAAGAAATCGATATTGAATTTATCTATGACAATACGGAAGGTCTGAGAGAATGGCGGAATCGCTATCTAGAAAGAAATAGAAAACAAATTGAGGAAGAAATTAAAGAATCGCTCGGGGAGCTATCTTTTGAAGAATTGCAAAAAATACGTGAACAAATAAAAGAAAAACAAGGATGACACATCCCTGTTTTAAAAGCAATTTAACCATTATTTCAGAGCAGGGACAATAACAAAATGGATTGTCCCTTTTCTTGTGAACAAATACTTAATGCTATAAAATATACATGATGTATTAAATGAAAAGAGGTTTTAAAATATGAAACGTTTTCTCGTTATTGCTGTCAGTTACGTCATTATAGGAATTGGGGCTTATTACATTTTATCAGGGAGTTCAACCTTTTATGGTGGAATCATTTTCGCCGTTGGAATATGTGGTGTGATTTTTGACATCTTTCAATCCTTTAAAAGAAGACGCTACAACAAATAATATTTCGTTTTAATCCTCTTAGACACTAATCATCTAATTTAGCCCGCTACTATAAATGAAAAGGGGAATTATGGAAGCGTGTTAGCACATTACTCCCCTAATGACTAGGCCCATTACTCGAAAGGTTATCTTCGCCTTTGGAAATGCTCTCTTTACCCAAGGTGAGCAGAACAATCATAATCATGATACATATTGTACCAATCCATTGGAAAACGCCAAAAGTTTCTTTTAACCAGAATACAGTAGTAAAGACTGCTGCTAATGGCTCTATGCTACCTAACAGACTAGATTCTTTCGGTTCAAGACTTTGTAAACTTTTAATATAAAACCAAAAAGCAATCATCGTTCCAAAAATAATAACAAACACTAAGTAAAGGTAAGCTTCAAACGTAAAGTGATCTAAGTCAACTCGCCAAGGAGGATGAATAAAACTTAATGCTAAACCCCCGATAATCATAGCCCAACCAACAATAACGAGTGAGTTAAATTGCTTCAGTAAGGGTACTGCATATAACGTATAAAATGCTAAAGCAACCCCAGATAAAATCCCCCACACAACTGCTGGTGCCGGTACTGAGAATTGTGATATCGAACCATTTGTTAGTAAGAAAAAGCAACCAATTAATGCTAATGAAACCGTCTGTAAATCTCCCCGTGTAAGAACACTTTGTTTCCTAACAATCAAATATATAATAATCATCACGGGTGCTAAATACTGCAATAATGTGGCAACAGCAGCATTCCCATATTTAATTGAAGCCATATATGTATATTGAACTGCAAGCATTCCTAGTAAACCAAAAATGAGTAATCGTATTGCCACTCTTTGATTTTTCCAAACACCTAAAATTTGAGAACGATCTTTTCCGAAAAATTGTACGGCTAAAAGTAATACACCGGCTATTAACAATCGTGTTGTGACTAGCCAATCTACATCAACACTATATTGCTGAAATAGTTTTTGTGCAACGGTTCCACCAATCCCCCAAAAAGCTGCCCCTGTAATAACCAGGGCCATACCTTTCTTTCGATTCATTCCATTTCCCACCCTTTTAATATAAAAATTGTATTATAATGTTTTCAATGTTAATTGAAAAAGCAGTTAAATAATATATAAATCAAATGAGAAAATATAAGGATATTGAGGTGGTAATGTGCAAATAACAAACTTTACTGTTGACCAAAATTTAAAAGAACTAACTGAGCATCGTACAGTTGTATTACCAGTTGCATGTTACGAAACAACAATCAATGAAAATAGTAATGGCTATATACCACTTCATTGGCACGACGAATTTCAATTTGTTCTAATCGTTAAAGGGACAGCTATTTTTCAAGTAAATGAAGAAACCGTACACTTGCGTGAAGGGGAAGGATTATTTATCAATAGTGGTTGTTTACATATGGCAGAAGATCATTACAATTCTGGCTGCGTTTATATTTGTATCAATGTATCACCCAACTTTGTTGTATCGCACGAGCTTTATGCAACATTTTTAGCCCCATATATTGAATCGACTAATTTTCACTATTTGCACATTGTTCCCGATGACACTTGGGCAGTAACTGTCTTAGATTCCATTAAGAAAATTAGTCAATTAATGAATGAACGTCCATCCTTTTATGAAATCGATATTAACATTCAATTAATGGTTATGTGGAAAAGTATCATAAACAACGGTGTTCAATTGGAATTCGAGCAGAGGGAAATGCAGAAAAATCAGCGGATGAAGCAGATGCTCAATTGGATACATCAACACTATGCGGACAAAATTCTTTTAGAGGATATCGCATACGCAGGTAAGCTAAGCCGTTCAGAATGCTGTCGCTATTTTAAACGATTTTTAAACAAATCACCTTTAAATTACGTGACAGATTATCGAATTCAAAAAAGTCTCATCTTATTACAACAATCTAATTACAATGTAACTGAAATTGCCTATCAAGTAGGTTTTAACAGTACAAGTTACTTCATTGATAAGTTTCGCAAAACAATGAACATGACACCGCTTGCTTATAAAAAATATAAAAGCATAGATTCCTAAGAAAAACTACCAAAAAAATGGTGGTTAGTATTCTGATTTCAAGTGAGTTTTACTCTTACCAACCATCCTAAGCACCTTTAACTAGAATTTATTGTGCAATAAAGTATCTTGTGGCGAATTGACGTCATTTCAAAGAAAAAATGTCTAATTGCTAACTATATTATTGCCGATTTTGGGCATATTACAATTCGAGAGGTGATAATAGTGAGTAAGAAAAATGACAAACAAAGAATCAATGTGGAACTAGGTGGAATGGATCTCTTTGGGACAACGTCTAATGCACCAGTCGGCGGTTATCAGGCTTCGGGCGATATTGAAAATGCCGGGAGATTAGACAAAGGCTTTCGAAAAGTAGAAGAGGAAGATCGTACTCCAAAAGCTTCTCTAAGAGAAGGAGAGCAACAAGGATATTAATCTTTTGTATAATATGAATTGGACAAGTCCTAAGTAACTGAAGGATTTGTCCAATTTTCATTTTCAGCATGTTTATTTAGTACTGTTGCTTACAAATAAATTTTTAATTAGCTTTTCAATAATAAGCGGAGTTTGAACAAAAGCACTTTTTATATGAACACGCTCTGAACTTTGATGTGCATCCTTCCCAAATGGTCCAACGTTTAGAACGGGTGCTTGAAGTTCTGCCATCTCCTCGAAAGGAATGTTATAAACTGAGCCCCAAGTCGGTGTGTTTTGCTCAAATGTTGTCCATCCGTCCGAATCATCTAGATAATTTACGTAACTTAAATCGCTTAGTCCATTAAAGTAATGAATTTGTTTTACTTCAACCCCAAATTCTTTCGAGGCTACATTCTTCACAAGTTCAACAGACTCCTGAATAAGTGGATGATCTGATGAATTCACTGCTGGATAATAAGGTGGTGCAAATAGTAATACAATAGCAGGTGCAAGTTCATTGCATCGAGTCATAAGGTAATCTGCAGCACGTAAGGATTTTTCTCTTTCATCCCAATTGTCATTACTTAAAACATCTTGTAATAAGTTAGAAACTTGTTCTTTTCCTAATTTCTTTTCAGCATAAGCTAATAAGTCTTGATAACGAATGACCCTCACTTCACCTATAGGGTGAGTTTGAGCTTGAGTGCATATGTCTTTGTATACTTCATTACAACGTTTTGCTGCTTCAGTCGCTACTTGCTCAAACCTGTCCATAATGTCTAGGGCAGTATGTTTCATCAAAAAAACATTGTAAAGCGCAACCGCACGATAAGGTGTTTGTGTTGAATATTGCAGTTTTAAATCTTTCTGTTGTAAGTTAACAGGTAGTGGAGTACTTTCGCCACGATCACATTCAGTAAAGAGCGCGTTCCATTCCATTAGCTGTGTCATGAAGGAAGCAATATAGTTTGCTGTCATTCCTCTTAAAGGCTCCCCTACATGTGTTTCTTTTCCATAGAAAAGTGCTGCAGGCATAATTTTCCCAATTGTTCCGCTATAAATATAGTAGTTTTCATCGCCTGGTTTTTGAGTGAATGAAGGTTCGCCATTTAAAAATAGCTTATAGGAAAGGTTAAATTGATCACGTAATTGAACTAATACTTTTACCGCTGCACGCATTCCTGAAGAATTTACTTCTTCATCTGGTACTGTTAGTAAAACAATATTAATAGGCCAATCCTCTGAAATTGCCTTTTCAATCATCGATATGTGAAGGACAAGACCCATTTTCATATCCATAGTGCCACGGCCAAATAAGTAATTGCCTGATTCCAAATCAATTCTAGCTTCGTCTTTTAAATCATTTTTACGGTTGTGTAGTTCCACTGTTAGACGCTCTGGATCAAAAGCTAGATCTTCCAAATCCCCATATTCTTCTGTTTGAACTGTATCGAAATGGCTAATGAGTACAACTGTTTCAGTTGCAGTTGGATGCTTATACAGTGCCATTACCAAATTTCGTCCATAATCTGCTTCGTGTAGTGATAGGTAATCAGGGTTTTGTTGGAAATAGTCATTCTCTAATAATTTTCGTTGAAGTTTAAACGGAAATTGTCGTTCACCATCTGTATAGGTACGGCTATCCCAGCTCACAACTTCACATAGTAAAGAACGAAGCTGTTCTGGTGTACTCCATTGTAGCTTGTTGGTCATTAAAATCACCTAACCCCTTTATAGAATGATATAAACTATTCCTTACAGTAAGTATTTTTTCACTATGTGGAAAAACATTTTATTTATTGGAAAACTTAATTTTAAATTAACATCTACAAAAAATAGTGTCAAATTAATTTTAAAAATATTTTGGAAGTTCATGCAGTGAAGAAGGAATATGTTGATTGTGCATAGAAAAAAATAGGGTGCAAGAGAAAAAGCCATAACATCGGGGAATCTAAGAATAGTACATTCAGGAATAGTAAACTATTGGAGAAAGAACTTGTCTTACGCATTGGAGTGAAATAATAGACAGTTAAGAGGGGATAATAGACAGTGTCCCTTAGATAATAAGGATGCAGTAATCAATGAATTCTATGAGAAATACATCTTTTCATCTATTTGAAAAAGAAACAACGCTTATGAATTAAGCCATTTTTATTAGGTTTGACGCCATTGGAAAAATTCACATAATTTAAATGTTTTAATTGTTAGATGAATATAGGATATACTTAATAGGCCTATAATTTGCACTTGAAATAGGAACTAAACATAAACAGAAGTTTTAATGGGGGTTACTTATGAATTACAGAGTGATTAACAAACAAGTATTTGAACAAGCGCAGGTCCGTTCGGTATCAGACGTACCATTTACTGAAGAAGAACTTCAAAACGGTATGAAATTAGCTGTGTCAAAACTAGACGATACGCTTGCCTTGTATTTAGTGGACGTAGATGGCCAAAAGAAATTTGATGTACGATGGGACGACTCGTCAGAAATTTTCAGTGGTTGGCACTCTGCTTGGGATAACTTCACGTGGTGTCTAAATACCGTTGCACAAGAAAAACAATAATGAAAACTTACTGGCCGAAAACGAAAGTAATACTTTGTTTTCGGTTTTATTCTTTGCTACAATTATGAACTTTGCAGCACAATAAAGAAAGAAAAAGCGCCGATCCTAATATCACTAGGATCCGGCTTATTCAAGTCCAAGCGATTCTTAATCTAATTCCTCACCATATCTACGACCGTCACCGCAATTAAATATGTAATAATCGACACTAATGCACCTTTCCAACCAAACAAAAATAAGGCAAATAAAAAAATGACGATATTAATCGCAAAAATAGATTCTCCAACGGATAAACGTGTATTCCTTGATATCAATAATGCCAGTACATCACTACCATCAATGACGCCGCCGTTACGAATAACAATCCCGATTCCAAGACCAAGTAAAATCCCACCAATAATTAATATTAAGATAGAATTGCCCTCGAGGAAGGGTGTTTTTCTTTCTAGCAGCCCAGTTGAAAGCGTTAGAGAAAGAATCCCAAACGTTGCGGAAAAGGCAAAGCGTTTTCCTAAAAACTTTAAACCTAATAGGATAAACGGTAGGTTGAACAAGAAAATCAACATACTTAAAGGATATCCAGCCATTTCTGAAAGCATCATTGAAACGCCTGTAATCCCACCATCAATTAATCCATGAGGAATGAGGATTACTTCAAGACTTACTGCTGTTGTCATTGCGCCTATGAAGATCCAAGGTATTTTATAAGCAAGCTCCCGGAAGTACATACGATATTTATACTCTTTAACTAATCTCAAAGTAGTGCTCCTTTTATTCAGAGGGTACAAGCAAAGGGGTTAGTCCCACAATTATTCATATGAAAAAGTAAGTGTGAAGATGTATAGGTAAATAATATTTATCACAAAGGTAGGTATGGTAGATGGATTGATTATGATTGGTAGTTTTAGGAGAAGGTTTACTGAGTATATTAAAATGCCCCAAGAACATTCTATTGGATAAAACAAGAAGGGAAACAAGCAGAAATGTCCCGTAGAAGCGTTCTACAAGCCAAAACAAGAGGGGAAACAAGCAGAAATGTCCCGTAGAAGTGTTCTACAAGCCAAACCAAGAAGGGAAACAAGCAGAAGTGTCCCGTAGAAGCATTCTACAAGACAAACCAAGAAGGGAAACAAGCAGAAATGTCCCGTAGAAGCGTTCTACAAGACAAACCAAGAAGGGAAACAAGCAGAAATGTCCCGTAGAAGCGTTCTACAAGCCAAAACAAGAGGGGAAACAAGCAGAAATGTCCCGTAGAAGTGTTCTACAAGCCAAACCAAGAAGGGAAACAAGCAGAAATGTCCCGTAGAAGCGTTCTACAAGCCAAAACAAGAGGGGAAACAAGCAGAAATGTCCCGTAGAAGTGTTCTACAAGCCAAACCAAGAAGGGAAACAAGCAGAAATGTCCCGTAGAAGCAATCTACAAGACAATCCAAGAAGGGGAACAAGTTGAAATGCCTAAAAGTGAACCATGAATCACTACAATCGTATTTCCTCTCAGAAGCACATTCCAACTTCATCACTTAATCATAATTTAACAATCTATTGACAAATTCCATTAAGAGACTTATAGTTACCTTCAGCAATAGTTAGCTTGAGTAACTATTAATCCAGCGAACTAAACCATCACAAGGGAAACCGCTAAGGCTATGGTGATCTAAAGTACTGCCATCATAAACATAGCAACCACAAGCATTGCCGGCGTTCTTCTGGCAATAATCAGCTCCAAATTATAAATATTTACAAATTTGAATGGAGGTAGCTAAATGGAAGGGTTCTTTCAAGCGTATTTAAAACTATATCGACCACTCATTACGAGTCTCAATGAGTTAATGATTCCATACGAACTTTCCTATTCGTTATGGCAAGTAATTTACTATATTCAAAATAACGGGCCAACTACCCTCGTGGATATTTCTAATTATTATGAAGTAGAGAAGCCGACAATTACGAGAAGAGTACATCGTCTCGAGGAACTTCAACTAATTGCTCAAATTCCTGGGAAAGACCGCAGGGAAAAGAAAATCCAGCTTACGCCGCATGGAAAAGAAATCTACAAAGCACTTCGCAAAAAAATCACCGAATTAGAAAAGAGTACAATGGAAGGCATCGCCCAACAAGAACAACAAATAACCTTCCAAACGCTACCAAAAATTCAAAACAATCTTATGAATAAAGAAGGGTATTAAAAGTGAATAAGCCAAAATTATGGACGAAGGATTTTATTATCGTATCCACCGTCAATTTTTTCTTAACGTTAGTTTTCTATTTATTAATTGTTATTATGGGTGTTTATGCCGTTGATAAGTATCAGGCATCTACAAGTCAAGCTGGGCTTGTAACAGGAATTTTTATTATTGGGGCATTGATCGGCCGGATATTTGTAGGTAGTCAGATTGATAAAATTGGACGTAAGAAAATGCTCTATATTGGATTAGTGCTTTATGTCATAACGACAGCATTATATTTTGTTCAAATAGATATTAACTTCTTACTTGTGAACCGCTTTTTACATGGTATTATGCTAGGGATTGCTAGTACTGCAACGGGTACGATTGTTGCCCAAATTATTCCGATGACAAGAAAGGGAGAGGGAATTGGCTATTTTAGTATGAGTTCAACGCTCGCAACAGCCATTGGACCTTTCATTGGATTACTGATGAGCCAACATACAAGCTATCAATGGATTTTTGCACTATGTCTTGTAATTGGTATTATTAGTCTTATTACTGCATTCTTCTTGTATATCCCTAAATTGGAGGAAGGTACAAAATCGGAATCAAACGAAAAACGCTTCAGCATCTCAAACTTCATTGAGATAAAGGCAATTCCGATTGCAATCGTAACACTGGTTGTGGCGTTTTGTTATTCAAGCGTTCTTTCGTATATTAATTTCTATGCGATTGAGATTAATCAGGTGGCTGCTGCAAGCTTCTTCTTCCTTGTGTATTCACTAGCAGTACTATTTTCTCGACCATTTACTGGCCGTTTGCTAGATTTAAAAGGGGCAAACTACATAATGTACCCGGCATTTATCCTATTTACTATTGGATTGTTTCTATTAAGTATTGCAAACAATGGCTTTATGCTGTTAATAGCAGGTGTATTGATTGGTCTTGGTTTTGGGAATATGCAGTCTTGTACACAGGCGATTGCGGTAAAATTGACGTCGCCTCATCGAATGGGCTTAGCGACAGCGACATTCTTTATCTTCCTTGATGCCGGCCTTGGCTTTGGTCCATATTTGCTTGGGTTTATGATCCCGTTCATGACATACGGCAAACTTTACGGTATTTTAAGTGGAGTTGTATTAGTGTCAATTGTTCTTTATTTCTTCTTGCATGGAAGGAAAGAAAAGCAATTGGCAGCTGAATAACAATGTACATTGCTAGCAGTTTAAAACTAGTGAATATCCACGATGCAAATTCTAGCTCCCATTAATAAAACTATATAAATTCTAAAATAAAGTGCCTGGCATTCGCCAGGTACTTTTTCTAATCGATTATTCAGTATATAATTTAATTATTTCTTGGCGAGTTACATATTTTATATGACCAGTAGTTTTATAGCCCAAATGTTGTCTAGTTGTATACTTATGCAACCCAGTTCTCTAAAATATGCGGTAAAGAAGGGAAACATATTGGATAAACCAAAATTATGGACGAAGGATTTTTTGATTGTCTCTACCATTAATTTTTTCTTAACGCTAGTCTTTTTTTTGTTAGTTGTCATCATTGCGTTATACGCAGTAGAGGCATATCAGGCATCAACGAGTGAAGCCGGGTTAGTAACGGGGATTTTCATTATTGGAACATTAATCGGCCGACTATTTATTGGGAATATTATGGATAAAATAGGCCGGAAGAAAACTTTATCGATTGGATTGACGCTGTATGTAGTGACAACGGCGTTTTATTTTATCCAATTAGGACTTCACTTTTTACTTTTGAACCGCTTTTTACATGGAGTGACATTAGGGATTGCGAGTACAGCAGTTATTACAATTGCAACACAAATCATCCCTCGACAAAGGAAAGGGGAAGGGATCGGATATTTCAGCTTAAGTTCTGTCGTTGCTACTGCAATCGGTCCATTAGTTGGTCTTTTTATGAGTCAGCACACTAGCTTTGAATTGATTTTCGGATTGTGCCTATTACTATCGGCTATTAGTTTTATTACTTCCTTTTTCTTGCATATTCCACCAATGGAAGAACCGTTTCGTATAAATCAAGTTGACCAAGAATTGACTCAAATACAGCCGAGAGCAAAGGGTTTCCAACTATCAAACTTCATTGAATTTAAAGCAATTCCTATATCACTGGTCATTTTGGTGGCTGGTTTTTGTTATTCCAGCGTACTGTCATATATTAACTTTTACGCAATTGAGATGAATCAAGTCAGCGCGGCAAGCTTTTTCTTTCTCGTATATTCGTTGGCTGTGCTTGCTTCACGCCCATTTACTGGCCGTCTCATTGATTTAAAGGGTGAAAATTATGTAATGTATCCTGCGTTTATTAGCTTTACTATTGGTCTATATCTATTAAGCATTGCAAATAGCAGCTTATTGTTGTTAGTGGCAGGAGCTTTTATTGGTCTTGGCTATGGAAATTTACAATCATGCTCGCAAGCTGTTGCAGTAAAGTACACAAAACCAATTCGAATGGGATTAGCAACTGCCACATTTTTTATTTTCATCGAGATAGGCCTTGGTGTGGGCCCTTCGATTTTAGGTCTCTTCATTCCAACTCTAGGTTATGCGAAACTTTATGGCATTCTTAGTGGCGTCGTCATATTGACAACAATCCTCTACTTCTTCCTGCATGGCAGAAGAGTGAAGGAAATAGTGAGTGAGTAGACGGTTCAAGCAAATACTCATTCAAAAAAGCATATCCTTAAATTTAATTGGATATGCTTTATCTTTAAAAGCTAATGGTACCATCTATCTTCAGGCTTACCATAGATTAATTCACCTTGATCGTTGTAACCTTGTAGATTTAGTCCATAATAATGGCTTTGCTCTTCCAAAGGAATGTAGAAAATAGAGTAATCTTCTAAAAAAATGACATTTGGATAGTAGGGGACAGGATTTGCCAACTTAACTTGTTTCACATCTTTTGTTGCTATTCCTGCAACGAAAGATTTGTTTTGATCGGTTGTAGCAACCCAATCTATGGGATTAGATTGTAAATCTGAAAACGAAAGAATGCTTGCCGCTGGTAACCATTTTCCGTTTGGGTCTATTTGTAAAAAAGCGATACCATTATTTGTTTTAATAAACGCTATTTGATGCTGCCAATCTGTAAAGACTTCCTTACATCCTATGTCTCTATCATTTTCATACTGCTCACATAGTGTGCCAACTGAGTTTGCTTGTATATACCATATCGATACGCCAATGAAACCAATAGCTACGATTCCTACAATAATTAACCACTTTCGCATACCATTTCTCCTTAAGATATGTTTTTATTCCATAGGCTCTATATGAATCTTCCTCGCCGACCAAATAAGTGCAAGAAACACAATCCCCATAATAAAACCGATAATTAATAGCAATATGCTTACAGTCATGAACCCATCCGTATGCATTGAAAGATTCATTGCAAAGGAAGTCCATAGGTAGATAATGAACGTGACGATGAAATAGGTGATACATGTGTTGTTTGAACGGCGGATAAATACTTCATCCCCAGCTTTCTTCGCAATTTCAACAATCAATTGGAATATATAAAAGATAAGTACAAAATGAGCTATTCCTAACCCAGTCATGTACCAGTTTAAAGGTTGCCCAATGCCATTATCTACAGTTAGGTCAAAGATAGTAGGAATGGATAAAATCGCAAGCGCCAAAGATACATTCTTCGCTTTTCTGCCAATCTGTAAGTCATCGTAGATCATCTCAATGCTAGAAAAGATAAAGAAATACCCAATTGGATCAGCAAATAAATCAATTGGCATAATAAGCCGAATGTCTAAGAAAATGAATAAAAAACCCCAAAAGATTTTCGTAAATGCTTTGCTCATTTTGCAGTGCCTCCTTGCTTATTAGCAACCAATTCATCAACTTCTTGTTGCGTGAGGTTCGGGTGATCGATAATTGGAATCCAATGTTCGAATAGCTTTCCTGTTGCAGTTGTGCCAACAATTTTTATATCGAAATAAAAATACGAACTACGATCTGCAGTAAATTGAGTCGTTACCTTCATCGAATGGTTTCGATTCATATCAAGAGGGAAAAGAGTGTCGTTTTTAGCAAAGCCATCTTCATCCCATAACAATTCAACACTATCATTATAGAGTTTTACAGGGTGCTCTCTTTCTGTAACATCCTCTACAACCTCTTTATTCACAGTAACTTTTACGAGAGCATCTTTAGCAATTTCCTTTGCAAATGGAATTTGTATGGATTCAATTTGAAGTGGCTCTGTTATTACACTGATGTCTTCGTGTTCTGCACCTGAACCACCTGTTGAACCATATCGTGAATCGATTTCACCTGAATTAGGCCATTTTCCATATACTTTAACTTCACCAAGATCCGCAACAATTGTTTGCCCGTTGGTGAACGTAAATTCTAAATGATCAAAGGACCATATATCATTCGATCCTTCTTTAATAGGCAGGTCATGTGTAGGAAATTGCAATGTAACAGACATTAAATTGTGATGTGCAAATTCTTGGATAACCTTTGCAGAATTAGAGGTATCCGGCCAATTCCAATATCCCGAACTTGTCGGATACACCGCAACATCATCAACAGTGGCTCGACTTACCTCAAGTGGTTCTTGTTTATTACTCAAATAAAAGAATTCCAAGTACATTCCTTCATGTACATACGTTTCATAGTAATGATCTAAAAAGATTGGCTGTTTAAGCTGCTTTGACTGGAAATATAGAGAGTTTCCAACCCAACTGAAGATGATAATGGTAAGGCCAATCCAAAGGTATCTTTCCTTCATGAAAACACACCTACTTCTTCCTAAAATTGGTTGTTAATTTAATTATAGAGTAATAAAATTGGTTTTACGATAGGTGGCATTGTTCAAAAGTGACAGATAATAAGGGGATATAAAGGATTACAAAAAAAGCAAAAATATTTTTTTAATAACTGTTACAAATGGAAAATTCATCCGTTATTATAGTTGGAATGACAAGGGGCCCCGTTATCCCAATAATGAACGAATGAGAGGAATAAATAATGTTTAGAAAATCTGCTTTATTAGCTACTGCCATTTCAGTAGCGTTAATTTCTTCACCATATGTAAATGCTGCTCAATTAGATTCATCAGCAATAGAGCCGAAAATTGAAGTTAGAGAAATAGAAGAAGTAACTTCCGTTGAAGAAAGATTAAATATGCTGGAATTAAGCATTGTGGGAACTACGCCTGAAGAAACAATCAGCCGTTTTGCAGAGGCAGTTAAGACAAGAAATGGTGCCTTACAATATGCCCTTTTCTTACCCGAGGCAAGAGTGGGGTTAACAGCTGAATTGGAACATAGCCATTGGGTAACGGGTGTTTCCAGCCCATGGGTTGAAACTTATAAGATTGTAAGTCAAAAAGAAATAGACAAGAATAAAATAGAATTCCAAGTACAATTTGATTTATATATATCTACAGGATTTGCAGGGAAAGATACAGCTCGTCTAACTGTTGAGAAAGTTAATGAACGTTGGTATATTACTAGCCTTGGACCTGTAACTGAAAAAGAGGTTGGTATTTGGAATACGTTTTTATCGATCAATGATGCAAATTTAGAGTACAACCTGAAGGAAATGCAATCATATGAAAGCACGCTAGGCTATACAATCCAATTACCAACAGAAATAATGACTCAACTTAAAATAATAGAAGGCACTAGTGAAAATGAAGAAGGAAAACCACCAACAACCTTCTTCTATCTTAAAGATTTAAATAAAGAGGTTCTTCTATTATCTATCATTCGCTTGTCGACGCAACAAGAGAATTCAGAATACTATCAAGATCATCCATTTTTAACAAAGGTGGCTACTAGCGACAAAGGATCATTCTTTATCGTCGTACCAAGTGAACACGCATATGCAGAAAATGCTGAATCAGATGAAGCTAAACAATGGAGTTATCTAGTAGAAGTTTTAAAAGAGAGATTGCAAAACTTATAAATGTTCATAGAAAGAGGGATTAAAAAGTTAACCTTTATAAATGAGTAGATTGCCATTTGAACATTAACGATAAAAGTACGAGGTGGCAAGTAGAGCAAAGAAAAAAGCAGTGACTTTTGATTAGAAGAATCACTGCTTTTTTCTAGTACTTTAATTCTTCAGAAAGAGAAAAATACATAGTTCCTATAATTTATAGGAGAGATAGCTAGCTATTTTTATTATTAATCATGTTACAAGGTAACAAGTAGAATGTCTTACTATGTAGTACAGGAGAGGATAGCAGTTGGAAAGTGGTTTCTTGGCCATGTATGATCAATATTTTAATGATATATATAGATATGTGTTTGTGAAAACTGGGAACAAGTGGGATGCAGAAGATATTGTCAGTGAGATTTTCCGTAAATCCTATAAAAAACGCGAGCAAATAAATGAGATTCGCGATCAAAAAGCTTGGCTCTTCGCGATTGCACGAAATACAGTTATAGACTATTACAGAAAGAAAAAAGGAATTGCCATGGGAGAAGATATTGAGCATTATATGACCCCAGTTCCCTTTGAGGATTCCTTAGAAAAGTCGGAAGAACTGACCTGCTTAAAAAAGTCTCTACACTTTTTGCCAAAGGAAGAAATGGAGATTATTAATTTACGATATTTTGCCGAGTTGCAGTTTAAGGAAGTCGCTAGCCTACTTGAGTTACCAGACAATTCAATCCGGGTAAAAACAGGGCGCATAACAAAAAAACTAAAACAACTAATGAAAAAATGTTTGGGGGAAGGCTGATGGATGAGGAAAAATTAGAGCGGCTACTTGTTGAAGCAAAAGAAAAAATTCCTGTGGACAATGAGTTCAAGAAAAGTCTTAGAAAGTCGTTTGAAAAGAACAGTAAAACTCGGTGGAATTCCACTATGAAGGCACTTTTCGGACTAACTGCAGCGGCAATAGTAGCCATCACTTTTATCTTAACAAGTACTCAACAGAGAATTGTAAGTGCAGCTGAATTACTAATCACGAATGCCTTATCCTTTGTGGATATGGCACAGGGTAATATTACAGCTTTGGACTATCAAGACGGTCAATTATTTATATCCATTAAGGGGGAAGGAACTTTCCGATACACATCGAATGGTTTGGTAAAAGTTAGTGACTTAGAAGCGGATGCAATTAGTGTAAATAAAGATGGCTCTAAAATGCTATTGTCTAACGAAGGGGATATCTATGTTTTAGATTTAGTGAAACATGAGCAAAGAAATTTGTTAAAAGGTTCTAATCAGAAGCAATGGACAATGCCAGTTTGGAAAGATGAGCAGGTATATTATGTTGTAAAGCATATAGATGGCGAGAAACAAATTGTCCTAAAATCCCTTTATGATACGAATGAGGAGTTAATTGCAACCAATTCAAATTCAACAATCGCTGTAACAAAAGACTTTATTGTCTACGAAGAGAATGGAAATATTGTGAAGAAAGATTTAGTTTCAGGTGAATCGATTTTTGTGGATAGTGGAAAGAACCCATCTGTTTCCAAAGATGGTCACTATATCACTTATGTGAAGGAAGAAAACGGTTTGGAGGATGTTTGGATTATTGATGCGAATTTGAAAACAAAGAAAAAAATTACTTCTAATCTAAAACAATATAATTCTAGCTTGCAGATGTATCAGTATGGCCATCACGTTTGGGATTCAAAAGAGAACACACTATATCTCATTAAAAAGCGAATGAATGGCATGAATGTAGAGGATATCCGCCTAGCAAAAATTGAACTTGGTACACAGGAGCTTTCATCAGTAGAAACATTGGAGCAATTTTTACAAGCTTTAATTCTTCGAGATGATGATTATGCAAAAAGTCTAATGAATCAACCACCAGAATTCCTGACTGTATCAAATCCCCGTTACAAAGGTTTTAAAATCCTTTCTAATACAAAAGAGAAGGATTTGGAACACGTACAAGTAGAGGTAACTTTAGCAGAGGGGCATTTACCATATAACAGTATTGTTAAGCTTGATTTCCAACTAAAGAAGGTAGAAGGTGGCTACCAAATCGAAAGTTATACAGAAGTGGGGAAAACAGAAATTTTATCATCAGATATGGAGTATGTGCAACTAATCGAAGGTGAACTGAAACGTGATTTATTTTCATTAGACGATTTAAGAGATAGACCAGAAATTTTAGATTCTAATATACGCTTTAGCTCAATGGTCTATAACCCTGGTGAAGAGATACTTTTCTTTGGCGTACAGGAAATGCCGTTAAATGAAGAATCCTCAAGTGTCACTCTCTGGACATATGATTTGAACGAACATGAATTTGCATTTCTACAACGAATTGACGGTGGGATAGTATTAGAATCAATAACCCTTAGTCCAAATAACAAATATCTAGCAGTAGATATTTTCTCAGAGAAAGACGATGAGCCGTCACTATATATTGTTGATATAGAGGAGAATGAATATTCTATCATTTTGAATCAATCTACTTCAACTTTTTGGAAGGATGATTCTTTGTATTATGAACTATGTGAGGGAAAACAAACTACAATACAAGAATTTAATCTTCAACATTCCAATTCAAGTAATAGCGACTAAGGTTTAATTTAATAAATCATATAAAAAGCGTATTCCTAAACTCGCTCCTTTTAGCGAAATAAGCTTAGAATAAGGGAATGCGCTTTTATACTCATTTTAAGTGTTGTGTGTATAAGATGATAGGGTTAGTTAAAAGCTCAACCAATAGATGTTGAACTAAAAATTAAACGAAATATATAGAAGGTGCTTACATTGATCATTTGGATAAATGGAGCGTTTGGCTCAGGGAAAACGCAAACTGCTTACGAGTTACATAGAAGAATTCCTAACTCATTTGTCTATGACCCTGAAAATATTGGATTCTTTATAGGGAAGAACATCCCAAAGGAAACGCGCAAAAATGACTTTCAAGATTATCCAATCTGGCGGGAGCTCAATTACAACTTACTTAAGTATATAGAACAAGAATACAAAGGAATTATTATTGTACCAATGACGATTGTTTGCCCACAATATTTTCAAGAGATTGTCAGTAAACTTAGAAGCGAAGGTATAGCCGTTCATCATTTTGTACTATCAGCTTCAGAGGATACACTAATAAAGAGATTACGAGGAAGAGGAGAAGGGAAGAACTCATGGGCAGTAAAACAAATTGACCGTTGTATCAAAGGGTTAGCAAATGATTTGTTTCAACAACATATCGATACGAATGAGATGTCAATCGAAAAAGTAGCCGAAACTATTGCTTCTTTGCTTAATATCTCCTTACGACCGGATCATCGTAGTCAGTTTAAGAAAAAAATAGATCGGATAAAAACACAATTTAAACAGCTGAGAATTTTTAATTGAAATAAACTATAAGATTGTGTTGTAGTTCTTTTATTAGTGGAATAATGGAGACATTTAATTTAGCAACTTTAAAAGACCCACACAAACGAGACTATCATTTATGCACAGAATATATACAAGATATTAACAGGTATATCCACATTTTCTGTTGATTATTATAACATGAGTTTTTAATTCTTATAGAATATTCACATAGATACCCACAATATCCACAGGATACCCACAATATATCCACATAAAAGGGAAGTGAATATGTTAAAAGACGCTAAGTGACTACAAATTTAAACATATTACGACTACATTCTAATTAAATTTAAAAGAGGGCAACTTATGCCCTCAATTACTAACCAATTCTTATCGTTTTCCATAAATGTTATTCAAAGAAATCTTAATGCGAATTCAAATGTTTGAACTCATGATCATCTCCGTCGAAGTCTTTAAAAATCTGTGGTTGGTAATTCGCTAATCCTGCTCCAGGTGGTAATTCACCAGGAATAGGCGAATTATGAATATAGGCTGGGGCTTGCTCCAACTTCGGTATTTCACCCATTGCTGCAGGGTTTGCAATATATTCGAAATTGCCTTGTCCATCCATGCTTTCTCCACTAGCCCAACGTCCTTGCGAACTTTCTTCGCCTTTTGAGAAATTCATAAAGGAATAAGAAACTTGTTGCTTTTCAAGCTCCTGTGGGAAAGTGCTAGGCACGATAGGCTTTTGATTTTGCTCTAATTCCTCAATTGCCGCCATCCATTGATTTTGGTGCATTGTATCACGGGCGATTAAGAATGATAGCATATCTCTAACACCAGAATCAGTTGTAGATTCATACAAACGAACTACCTGCAGTCTCCCTTGTGATTCTGCATTTAGGTTTGCGCGGAAATCAGCTAAAAGGTTTCCGCTTGCAATCGTATAACGTGAATTCCATGGATAACCTACAGAGTCGGTAGGCGTCGCACCCAATCCAGATACAATTGCGTGCTGAGGATTCATTCCACCCAAAACGGCACCGATAATCGGATCCTTAACAGCTTCTTCTTGGTCTTGAACAGGTGCTTTATCTAGCAATCGTGCAATCATTGTTGCAAGCATTTCAACGTGCGCCATTTCCTCTGTACCTATATCTAACAGCATATCACGGTACTTTTCTTCACCACGGCAATTCCAACCTTGGAAAAGATACTGCATCATTACCGTAATTTCACCGAATTGTCCACCTAAAACTTCCTGCAACTTCTTTGCATAGACAGGATCAGGCTTATCAGGCTTTGCATTATATTGTAATTCTTTAATATGATAGAACAATTTTTTCCCTCCCTAGAAATACTCCTTAATATCTTTCCTACAAATGCCACAATTTAATACGTAATATAAAAGATTTATTAATATATACACTGTTAAAAATTGAACATCATAGTCAAATTAAGTATTGAAAAAAGAATATTAGATTCTCTACAGCACATGCTACCATTATCAAAGGTTTGAAAGGTAGAGGATGAACACATGAATTTTACAGAGCTTCTAATCAGGCTGGTTACCGCTTTTATTGTATTATTTGTTCTAACTCGAATTATGGGAAGAAAAGAAATTAGTCAAATGACTTTTTTTAACTTTGTATCAGCTATTGCCATAGGATCTATCACAGGAAATTTAGCCGTGAGTCCAAGTCTTTCCATACAAAATGGAGTCATTGCACTAGTAGGATGGGCAATCTTTACATTGATTATGGCTTTCATTGACATAAAATTTAAATCAGCCAGAAAGTTTACAACAGGTGAACCTATTATTGTTATAAAGGAAGGAAAGATCATGGAGAGCTCGCTTCGGAAATCGCAATTGGACGTAGATTCGTTATTATCGATGCTTCGTGCAAAGGACGTTTTCTCTTTAAAAGATGTGGAGTATGCTATTTTTGAAACAAGCGGAAATCTTTCTGTTATGAAAAAAGAGAATATACAGCCTGTAACAAAAGGGGATCTAAATATACAATCAAAATACAAAATGTATCCAACAGCTACGCAAGTAATTTCAGATGGGCAGATTAATACAAATAATTTAGCCCGATTAAACCTAGACCAAAACTGGTTAGAACAGCAATTGCTAAATGCAGGAATCAATTCTCCTTCACAAGTGTTTTTTGCGGAAGTGCAACCAGACGGAAGCCTATATATTGATAACAAAGATGATCAACTAATGAACTAACAGAAATAATGAAGCCATGGAAGATATAAATAAAAGTCGATTTCTATTCATCATAGGAAATCGACTTTCAAAATTGTAATTTTATTTAATGTGTAATATACGGCTATTTTAGTAACATCTTTAAAGGAAAAGAGATAGTGTTTGTTAGGATAAACTTTCGCTTAAATTCGTCTGAACATGCTCTTCTGCCTCTTTCTTTTGCATCATCCTTACAAAAACATTATTCGATAGAAGAGCAATGATGATAAAGACAGTACCAATAAGATCAAATATCGTAACCGCATTTCCTTGGATAATCGATATTAAGAGCGTTGTAACAGGAACAAAGTTGATGAACAGTAATCCATTTAATGGTGATAAAATACTAACACCGATATTCCAACCTAGTAACGCTATAAGTCCAGGGAATATAATCATAAACAACATATGTGGGCTTACTGCTACTATGTCACCAACTGATGGGACAGTAGTATAGCCAAACAGGGTTGTTCCTACAGTGATCACAATTGCTGTGATTGTACCAAGTAAACAACTTAATGTTGAGTATCGTAACGCAGACCAATCACTAAATTCACTACCACCCATTGTATAAATGACCCATCCAATTACTGCAATGAAAATAAGTACATTAGGAATGATATGATCTGTTGCACCAAGGAAAGATTGAATATCGCCTTTTGTAATAACTAACATAGCGCCGATAAAAGACACTAACACGCATGATAACGTAAAGACATGTGGACGTTTTTTAAACAGCATCCATACGATAACAATTGAAATCATCGGCATCAATGATTCCATTATAGATGCGACCATTACGCCAGATTGACCTAATAAATCTTCTCCCCAGAAGATAAAAAGATTATAGACCGTAAACGCCATTGTTCCGAAAAACCATAAACGCAAGACTTTCCCTTCAAATCGAAAAGCTTGTTTGCCTTCTTTCCATAATAGTAGGGCTACTAAAATGAGCGTTACTGCCCCGTAACGAATAATCGTAAAATAGAATGGATTGATATGTTTGAAAGCCTCATGTGCTACTGGAAACATAGCTCCCCATGAAACAGCAGCAATAAAGCATAAAAAAGCACCTAACAATACACTGTTTTTCAATTTACCTCTACCTCTTTCATGAATATGTCATCTTCATCTTATAACTATATCGATATCTCGTAAAACGAATAAAAATAATGATTATCATCATTTTTATTGATATCATAGAATTGCATATAAAAAAGAGGGGTGGAGAATGATGGAATTCAAGGATTTAGAGATATTTCAAATGGTGGCGGAAAAGGGAACGATTTCAGAAGTAGCAAAAGAATTCAGTTATGTACAATCGAATATTACATCCAGAATTCAGAAACTTGAAACGGAACTGAATACTCAGCTATTTAACCGACATCGTCGTGGGATGACTTTAACACCAGAAGGAAAAAAATTATTAGCTTATAGTAAAAAAATATTATTGTTAACTGACGAAATGAAGAAAGCAGTTCAAAATAAAAATGAACCATCTGGAAAACTAGAAATTGGGACAGTAGAAACTGTATATCATTTACCAAAAATATTATCTTCCTACATAAAAAAATATAAAAATGTCGATTTATCTTTATTTACTGGGGTTACTGAGGATTTAGAAGAAGAGGTATTAAATCATAAGTTAGATGGAGCATTCGTTACAGAATCTGACTTCCATCCTGATCTTGTTTCCCATGAAGTATTTAATGAAGAGCTTGTGTTAATTTCAGATATGAGTGACACCACACTGGAAGAATTAAAAGAGGAACCATTCTTATGTTTTAGCGAAGGTTGTGGATATCGAACCAGGCTGGAAGCATGGTATAAGGACCAAAATATTACCCCACAGAAAGTAATGGAATTCGGTACGTTAGAAACCATATTACGTAGTGTGGCCATGGGACTTGGTGTCTCATTTGTCCCAAGATCGGCTGTTGCACATATGGAACAAAGTGGGCTCATCCGATGTCATACTCTCCCACATCAATACAGTAAAATTAAAACAGTGTTTATTAGAAGAGCTGACACTTATTTAACTTCAACAATTGAAAAATTTGTAGAAACGATTGAATCTAGTAAGCAAATAGAACTGACATTTTAATTTTCAATACTTTGGTCGGATATTAGTAGTGGGAAAATTTTGCTCAGGCGACTAATTTGAATTGCTAATACTCCCTGTGAAATAATAATTGAGACATGTTACGAAAGGGGTTTTTAGATGAAGGTATTAGTTGTTGGGGCAAATGGACAAATTGGTAAACATCTTGTTCAATTATTAAATGAAAGCAATGATTATACAGTTCGCGCATTAGTACGAACAGAAGAGCAGTTCAAAGAACTAGAAGGCAAAGGAATCGAATCGGTGATAGGCAATCTTGAAGGAACTGTCGAACAGCTAGTAGAAGCAGTAAAAGGCTGTGATGCAGTCGTTTTCACAGCGGGCTCTGGTGGACATACAGGCTATGATAAAACATTGTTAATTGACCTCGATGGTGCAGTAAAAGTAATGGAAGCTGCCGAAAGCGCCCAAGTAAAACGCTTTATTATGGTCAGTGCGTTACAAGCTCACAATCGGACCAATTGGAACGAACAACTAAAACCGTATTACGTGGCGAAACATTATGCAGACCGTATGCTCGTTCAAAGTAATTTAACTTACACAATTATTCGACCTGGTGGCTTACTAAACGACTCGGGAACAGGGGAAGTAACCATATCTGAAAACCTAGAAAGAGGCTATATCCCTAGAGAGGATGTAGCTAAAACAATCCTATCAGTAATTAAAGCAGAGAATACATTCAATAAATCTTTTGATCTTGTGTCAGGAGAAACAAGCATTGAAGAAGCCATCATGAGAATATAATTTACTAAAACGAAGCAGGACTATTAAGGCAATAAACACCTCTAAACTTTACGAAGTTTAGAGGTGTTTATTATTACACATTATTCCTTAATTGTTAACTTAATTATCATAACGGTCATCATCATAGCGATCCTCGTAGGAATCGTCGTCATAAATATCATCATAATAATCATCTTCATCATCATGATAATCTACTTCTTGATCAAGCAATTCTCCAGAAAAGGCATCTAAAATTAGCTCATATTCTGCTTCTTTTGTTAACACGTCAATTTCATAAAAACTCATCTTACCTTCTTTCTCAAATTCCAAATCTGTAATTTTGCCATTGACTACTTGTAATGCTTTCTTTTCAATTTCTTCAATAGAAAGTTTAACTTGTTCAGTCGCTGTTTTATTGCTCGGTTGATTAGTAAGTTTCAAAACTGGGTTACTTGTGTTATTACTCGATTGTGCGAATGAATTGTCTAAGTTTTGAATGGAAGTAGCTGCTACGTTGAAATTGTCATTACCTGCAACTGCGAGCACTGCCCCAATACCCATTACCCCTAACAAAGCTGGTACTAAAACGACTTTTTTCAATGTTCATTTCTCCTCTTTATTTTGTTTTTCTTACACCTGATAGTTCAATGATATTCAAACAAAATGAAAAGAAAGGAATAGGAACATTAGAAATTGATGAGAATGTTATACCTTATAGCTAGGATCTAAATGAACTATTAAAAAATCAACTCAAACGAGCTACACTAAAGTGAATACACAGGACACGTATTAAATGTATAAAAAAAGTAGCAAGGCCGCTACTTTTTTTAAATATGTATATTGAATTATTGAATAATTTGGTAGTGTTTATGATTTATCACAGTTTTATCACTCTTGTAATACTCATCCCACTCTTCGAATTGGAGAATACTTACCAAAACAGAATTGTCATAAATTTTTTCTACGATTCCTCGAACACCGTTATGAAATTCAATAATACTGCCAATGCTAGCGATTGTTTTACTTGATTGCGACAATTGTTTTCTCACCCTTCACTATTTACTAAGTTAGTATAATAGAGAATTATATAAAGTCTATATAACTAATGTAATTTTTTTGTTAAGATATTACTTTTGGTTTGGCAATGTATTAGGAAGAAAGTATGGTGCGATAAGTATATTGAATTATACATATTTGTATAGATTCTTAACCCTAAAGTCTTAAATGTCAATACTATTATAAATTCAATTGTGTTTAGTGGAAACTTACTAATTCAACCTCGAGTGGACGTTAATCAAAGAGGATTAGCGTGTTTTTTATGGAAATAAATAGTATGAATTATTTATTGGCACACTACATAAAAAGGAGATTATAAGATTGCTAGATACAATTGTTATTGGGGCTGGCCAAGCAGGCCTTGCGGTCGGATACTATTTAAAACAGCAAAATCAAAATTTTCTACTGTTAGATAAAAGCAAGGAAGTTGGCGAAAGCTGGTTGAATCGTTATGATTCGCTAGTTTTGTTCACACCGAGAATGTATGATTGCTTACCAGGTTTGCCGCTTGTAGGTGTTCAACATGGTTTCCCAACGAAAAATGAAATCGTTTCCTATTTGAAACGATATGCAGAGGAGTTTCAACTTCCTATTCAGTTGCAAACTGAAGTGACGAAAGTTTATCAACAACATAATCATCTTTTTACAATTGAAACAGACCAAGGGGTTTATCAATGTAAAAATGTGGTCATAGCTTCTGGAGCATTTCAAACGCCAAGGATTCCATCCTTTTCGACCAAATTATCTGAAGAAGTCGTCCAACTTCATTCTACACAATATCGAAATCCAAGCCAGCTAAAGGATGGAAATGTGATAGTAGTGGGTGGTGGCAATAGTGGTGCTCAAATTGCAGTAGAATTATCGGGAGTAAAAGAAACTTATTTAGCTGTCAGTCATAAAATCACCTATATGCCATTAGTTCTCCAGAATAAAAGCATCTTTTGGTGGTTTGATAAGCTCGGAATTCTTAAACTAAGTGGTAATTCGCTTTTAGGGAAAGCTATTCAAAAGAAGGGCGATCTCATCTTTGGCTATGAACTTAAAGAAGCCACTAAGAAAAAGAAGGTTAAAGTAAAACCTAGAGTTGTAGATGGTATACATAATGAGATAATTTTTGAAGATCAAACGCCCATAACGATAGACAATATTATATGGGCAACTGGTTTTCATTCCATCTACCCTTGGTTAGACATTGAAGGGGTCCTAAGTGCAGAAGGAAAAATAGAACACAACAGAGGTATTACGAATGTAAAAGGACTTTATTTTATTGGCTTACCTTGGCAGCATAGCCGAGGCTCTGCATTACTTCAAGGTGTTGGTTATGATGCAAAATATATTGCACAACATCTCCAAATCTGAACAAAATTCACTAGATGCTAAATTAATACAGATTTGGTACAATCCATTTAAGAGGTGAATGGTACGATGAATTTAAAAGAATGGTTAAACAAGGAAATACCTAATGTAGCAAACTCTTTAATAGATGTTCATAAGGATTATTTTTCTATTGAAAATACTATAGGATTTCAAGGTCAAGAAACGGTATATAAAATTTTGCAAAATTTCCGTAATACACTTTTTCCATGCCTATGTGATAAATATACAAATGGTGAAACTAGAATCAATGTAAGTGTTGGCAATCAGTTAAGAGCATCTGCTTTGGATTTACGAGATTTAATCGAAAAAGTTCTTATCAATAATAGCCCTAGCAGTGACCTCAATGCAGATCAAGTTGTAATAGAGTTAATTAACAAATTTCCAGAAATCCGAAAAACAATACAAACAGACATTCAAGCGGCCTATAATGGGGACCCAGCTACAACTTCTACAGAAGAAATATTGTTTAGTTACCCATCTATCACGGCAATTAGTATTCATCGGATTGCACATGAACTATATAAGGCAGGTGTGCCAATTATTCCAAGAATCATGTCTGAGTATGCGCACAGTTTAACGGGAATTGATATACACCCTGGTGCAACAATTGGTGATTACTTCTTTATCGACCATGGAACAGGTGTCGTTATTGGAGAGACATGTACAATTGGCAAAAACGTAAAGATTTATCAAGGCGTAACACTAGGTGCTAAAAGTTTTCCACTGGACGAACAAGGCAATCCAATCAAAGGAATCAAACGTCATCCTGATATTGAAGATAATGTAGTTATCTATGCTGGCGCAACAATCTTAGGTGGGGATACTAAAATTGGCCACGACTCAGTTATTGGAGGTAACATTTGGTTAACGCAATCAGTGCCGCCAAATTCAAGAGTCTACCAAACACAACCATCTCCTAAAATTAAAAATGACCAATAATATGTATCGGGACTGGGCGAGTAGCAGAAAAGTGGTAGCTCAAATGTTTCATCCTATACACAAAAATTGTATAAGCAAATTAACTGATAGGGCGTTAATCCAAAGGGGATAACGCCTTTTATTATATTGAGGTAAAAAATTGTAAAAAAAGTTAAATGGAATTATCGCCTTCAAAATATTTTGATACAATAACATGCATAAACTCCAATATATTAGGGGTGTATAATTGGGGTATAAACTATGTAATGAATTCAGTAATCGAAGGTATTAGTCACCTAAAAGCTTTGAAGCAAAAGGGAGGCAATAATATGGAGGTTCATGTTAACGAACAAAAAGAAAAACTGATTGCTCAATATAAGGAGTATCGAAAGAAAGGCTATAGTTATAAAGGTGCCTACAAGCACATTTTAACGGACGTAAATGAGTGGATTAATAAGCTATACCTTTCTAGAATAAAAAAGGAAAACTCCATGACGTTAGAAGATTTAAAAATACTATCTTCCTATGTTTATGAGAATATTGGTGCATGGGTAGGAGCTCCAAGGGTGATTACAAGCGATGCATTACCTTTAATATCTTATGACTTTCCGAAGAAAAATGGCAATCACCCATTTGATATAAAATGTGAAGATAAATATTTTATCGATGCCAATGGTTTTTCTTATTCTTACGAGAACTATCTTGCTGAGCTTGAAATTATTAGAAACAGAGACATTCACAGAAGCATTCAAATGGGGTATAAGGTTTTATGTTCCTATGAGAAAAAGGTTTTCATGAAAAATGGAAAGATTATTAAAACATTTGAACAGATTGCCGAACAAGTTGAGGGGAATGATTATGTGATTATTTCAACTTCTGAATATCTTCGTACAGAAAAATACAGTTACTTTCCAGATATAAACCAAATAGATCATTCTGATTATGAAGCTGTGAAGAAAACAGCAAGTTCTCTTTCTCAAGCGGATAAAAAAGGTATCTATCTAATCTGTAAAACGAATGCAAAAATTAATTGGCATTAATTTGTTCGTTTTTCTAATTTAAGCGTTGATTCTCTACAGGATCAACGCTTTTGTACTTCTTAAATAGAGTTGAAAAACGTATCTTAGTGAGGAAACACTTTCCATTGGATTTCGTTTCATATTAAAGTAAAAGACAATTTTTAGGAGGCAATAATGGGAGATTCAGAAATTATCTATATTATAAAGATGATCATTATTGGATTAGTTCAAGGCTTTACTGAACCAATCCCAGTGTCATCAAGTGGACATGTTATGATTGTAAGTGAAATACTAGGATTAGGGGAACAGGGATTTACGTTTGCAATCCTTACGAATACAGCCTCACTTTTTGCAATTTTATTCATTTATAGAAAAGACATCGCGAGGCTATTCTTCAATTCACTAAAATATTTGAAAACGAAAAATCAAAAATACAAAAGTGACTTTCGATTTGTTTGTTTCATCATAATAGGAACGATTCCAGCAGGAGTACTTGGAGTTTTATTAAACGACTTTATTGCAGAAAATGTCAGCATCACCGTTATCGCGATAATGCTATTTGTTACAGGTATTGCCCTATGGTTAATTCGTAATATGAGAGGGAGTAAAGGAGAGCGAAACATTTCAGTAAAGGATGCGGTAATAGTTGGTTTAGGCCAGGCAGTTGCATTAACTCCTGGCATTAGTCGTTCCGGTGCAACGATTATCTCTTCGATTGCAGTAGGCATGAAGCAAGATACCGCACTTCGATTTTCATTCATGCTATACATTCCAGTGAGCCTTGGAGGTATAGTGCTAGGCTTTACTGATTTTTTAGATGAACCGAATAAAGCGGACTTAGCCATTCCTTATTTCTCAGCATTTATTGCGACGTTGTTTATGACCTACTTCGCAATGAGGTGGTTTATGGGTATTATGAAAAATGGAAAACTAAATTATTTCACTTACTATTGTTTCTTCGTTGGAGCATTGCTTTTAATTTTCTTCTAAAATACAATCAATGATTTTCAATGAACGAAAAAACATACTACAAGGGCGTTTATACTATTCATAAACGCTCTTTTTTACATAATAGAGTTTTAAAAAATAAGTAGGACGAATTTTAAATATAAAAAAGTTACCTAATAGACAAGATTTAGTAAAAAAATTAGATTTTAGAAAGTTATGCTGTTATGTTACTCTTAATTAGGGGGGATGTAAATGAAAGGGACAATAGGGGCGAATGGTCCACATAAAGCAATCAAGGATATTGCACCAAAACTTGCAGAGTTAACTAATGAGATTATTTTTCGTGATGCATGGAAGAAAGAGGGGCTTTCCCAACGCGATCGATGTTTGATTACACTCTCTAGTTTAGTGACGGCCGGAAATATAGAGCAACTTAAGTATTACTCACAATATGCTAAGGAATTTGTACTATCAGAAGAAGAAATGAATGAGGTTATGAACCATCTTACTTATTTGCAACGTGGTCAAAAGCAATGTTAGCTTCATTTGTAGCAAAGTGAATATTTATAAAAGTGTAATAGTTAATTCATGGCGTGCTGCATAATAGCACGCCAATTTTATTTTAGGTTTGTTTGGGTTTAGCGAATACTGTTGCGTATGGAAGTACAAGCTGCATTAGAAATACATAGTTTAAATTAATTACCAATAATAAGCGATTGACTTTTTCCTAGAAAAATACTTACTTGCGCATAATATAATAATCGACTAATATAACATTAAAGCTGCGTTGTACGTAACATATTAAGTTTTAACCTTTAAGCTGTAAAAGGGAGTTTTAGATTGAAGTTGGAATGGCGAGCGTCACACTGTGGTGAATGACGATAAACAGGAAAGCTTCTGCGAACACCCACTTTGAGGAGTGGTGGTTTAAAACTTTCTATAATAACTACGGCAAGGCCGCTTTGCCATACTATATTGTGTAGCAAGGCTAAGGAGCACTCTTACTTATGGTAAGAGTGCTTTTATTTCTATTTATAGGATAGTTTTATTAGGTTATGAGCCTAGGCTAACTTTAGATTCTTTCACTATAGGTTCCATTATAAAAGGGGAACTGATGAAGCTGAAAACAATGGGGTTCTGTTCGGACTTATTAAATAACTTAAACTGATTACCAATAATAAACTGTTGACTTTTTAATTTAAAAATACTTACTTGTGTTAAGTTAAATTATATATTAATATAACATTAAAGCTGCGTTGTACGTAACATATTAAGTTTTAACCTTTAAGCTGTAAAAGGGAGTTTTAGATTGAAGTTGGAATGGCGAGCGTCACACTGTGGTGAATGACGATAAACAGGAAAGCTTCTGCGAACACCCACTTTGAGGAGTGGTGGTTTAAAACTTTCTATAATAACTACGGCAAGGCGGCTTTGCCATACTATATTGTGTAGCAAGGCTAAGAAACACCCTTACTAATTAGATAAGGGTGTTTTTTTATGCAACAAAGTAGCTTAGCTGCTCTCAAAGGCATAGTATGTAATACCTTAATTGAAATGTCGATTGGAATTGTTCTGAGCATCATCATAGAAAAAGTTATGAATTAGTAGTCGAGAGAGTTCTTAGTGATAAAATAATAACACAACACCTAAAATAATCATGAGAGGTAACCTTATGGACAAAACAAAAGTGAAAAGTATGGGAAATGTCTATGAGAAGTAGCCTCATGGACAAAATATCGAAAAAAGTTATGTTAATGTCCATGAGGAGTGTACAGATTAACATTAAGAGGTCGACCTTTAATAACTTACTCGATACGCTGTGAAAATGTTGAATACCTTGGAGAATTACTACCCCTTAATACTCTGAATCTGATTGAAATTTGGTACTTACTACTTCAAATCCTCCATCAATGAAGTACTATGAATGGTATGTCTTTTCGCAGTTGGGTCAATATATAATTTCGCGCTACTCACTGCGATGGGAGCCTCGCCAAATCCAGTCACAATTAATTTTGTTTTACCTTCATACGTACATACATCACCTGCAGTAAAAATTCCTGGTATATTTGTTTCCATCTTACTATTGACTACAATTGAATTTCTCTCAAGTGTTAGTCCCCAATCTTTAATAGGTCCAAGAGAAGAGAGGAAACCATAGTTCACAATCACTTCATCAATATCTATTGTTTCTTTTCTAGATCCTTTAACTTCCTCTAAAACCACTTGCTCAATTCGTTCAGTACCAATTAATTCAGTTGGCACAAATGGTGTCATTATATGAACTGTAGAATTTTTTAGATTTTCAACACTACTTTCGTGCGCGCGGAAAACATCCCGACGGTGAACAAGTATAACCTCCTTTGCAATTGGCTCTAACATTAATGACCAGTCAACAGCCGAATCACCGCCACCAAACACCATTACACGTTTTTGAGCAAATTGGTTCAGATCGTTGATGAAGTAATGAATATTGACACCTTCAAATTTCTCTGCACCTTCAAGTTGTAATTTTCTTGGTTGAAAAGCGCCGTTACCAGCAGTAATAATAATCGTTTTCGTTAAATGAATTTCTGTATTCGTCGTTAATTTAAATGTGCCGTCATCAAGTCTTTCTAACGTTTCAACCGCTTGCTCTAAACAAATAGTAGGGTGAAATTGATTCATCTGTTCTTTTAAATGATCGACAAGATCCTGAGCGCGTACTTTAGGGAAACCTGGAACATCATATATAAACTTTTCGGGATATAATGCGGTTAATTGTCCTCCAAGCTGTGGTAGACTTTCAATCAGTTTTACAGAACATTGTCGTAAACCTCCATAAAAAGCTGTAAATAAACCAACTGGACCAGCACCGATTATCGTAATGTCATAAACTTCGTTGTCTTGTTGCAAACTTTCCTCACTCCTTAAGCAGCTAATATCACTACTAGACTTAACCATTTATATAAAACAAATTCTTAGACGGATAAAATAATTGATTGAAGCTAGAAATTTCTTATAGCATATTTGAATTGCCGCCATCTTGATACTTTATTTATCTTATGTTAATTTCAATTTCTATAGGATAAAACAAATATCTTTATATATCTAAGAGTAGGTGATGGTTGAAAAAGCCTAAAAGACAAACCTGTCAAAAGTCCCCTTGAAAATAAAACAGCTATCAATGAAAGTTACTTTCATTGACAGCTGTTTATAATAGATTTTATTCAATTTCAAGATGCTCATTTAATTCTTTACTTACCTGTGCAACTTCATTTTCATCAAGGATGTAGTACCAAAGTTCACCAATAAATTGACCATAACCTTGTTCGAATTGTATTTGTTCAATGCTTTTATCAAGTTGATTGTACAATTCCGGCATTTCCGTTATTTCTTTCATTGTAAAGTTCATTTTAACATTTGAACCTAATATATTAAAAATCTCATTTAACTGCAGTACAATTTGTGGATTTTTTACCTCTGCAAATAAAGCCTCAAGCAATTGTTTTTGTCTAATTTGACGTCCAAAATCTCCACGTGGATCTTCTTTGCGAATTCGTGAATAGACAAGTGCTTCATCACCATTTAATGTAATTTTCCCTTTAGGGAAGTTATATCCTTTATGGAATAAATCAATATCGTTTTCGACTTCAATTCCTCCCACAGCATCGATCACGCTTAAAAACCCTTCCATGTTTACAGATACATAATAATCGATAGGTATGTTTAGTAAATTTTCTACAGTATCAATGCTCATCGGGATGCCACCTCTAGCATAGGCATGGTTAATTTTTTCGGTAGTATTATTACCAATTATTTCAACACGTGCATCCCTAGGAATACTTAACATTTTAATGGTCCCTAAATTCGGGTTCACCGTTATAACAATCATCGTGTCTGTTCTTCCAACGTCATTTTCACGTTCATCAACCCCGAGTAATAATACTGAAAAAGGTTCTTTGTGAATGGTTTTATCTGGAGTATCAATCACAGGGGTATTTCCTTCCAGTGTATTCATTTTACTTAAAGCTTGTTGAAAAGAATAATACTGGATCCCAACATAACTAATTAGTAAAGTTAGTAAACCTAAAAAAGAATAAAGAAAAATCTTTTTCGAATTCTTATTTTTTCGTCTTTTTGTTCGTGTCTCCATATATCCCTCAATTGAATTCATTTTGTAATTTGGAAAACCAATAAAACTAATATAAGTATAATGTATTAACATGAATTCTACTATTCTATGTTTTAAAATTTCTACTTTAGTACTTTTTAATTCACCTATCGACAAAATAATAGTGTCATAGTTATGACGAATAACATCAAAAAATGTTACATATTTCAACAAATTTTTCTTTATCAATATTTGTTTGGCTATCTAACTTTCACAATCAATGGGCTATTTGCATATGGTAGCTAAATAAGGGGTGAAGAAATAGATGTGTAAATTTTTATTTCCCGCTCTATTGGCTGGTCCGATGATCCGTCGGGTAGAATCTACTCAAGCTTTTATTTGGGTAGTTACCAGTAAAGATTATAAGATACATGCAGATTTCTATGAAATAACGAAAGATAATGAAAAAGACCATTATTCCAGCATGAAAACTAAAACTGAAACACAATCAATCCGTTTAGGAGAATTTTTGTTTATCCATTTAATTAGAATATCTCCTAAGACAGGTCAATTTCCTACAGATAAATTAATTGGTTATAACCTACACTTTGTCAATCAGGAAGAATCAATGAATTTAGACGATTTTGGACTTCTTACCCATTCTAATCCAAATAGTATTATATATGATTCATTCTACATACCAAAGAAGGGGAAGAGGCAAGCAGCTAGGTTTTTGTTCGGTTCATGTAGGAAATCTCATGGTGAAGGGGATGACACTTTATTAAATGGAGATAGATTACTAGCAGAGAATAGTCGAAATATACAACAACGACCTGAGGCGCTCTTTTTAATGGGAGACCAAATATATGCAGATGACGTTCCAGATCCACTGTTTCGACCAATAAATATATTAGGAAAAGCCTTAATGGGTATTGAAGAGGATTTATCAGCACTAGATAGTAGAATAGCAAGCAAACCATTTAATTTGGATTTATATAAAGTAAATAGCCGTAAATCTGTCATGAATAAATTAGCCAAATTTACTTCAGGGAAGTCTTCCAACCATCTGATCCAATATGGTGAATATGCAACGATGTATTTGTTTTCTTGGAGTCCTGTTCTTTGGACATTAGCTAGAAGACATGAACTTTTTGAAACGTTTGAAGAAGCCTTTGAGAATGACCATATTAGAATAAGGTCAAAAAGTGAAAAGTTAAAGCAATTGGAACAGGCGAAGTTACGAAGACGATATACCGCTCAGGAACAAGCGCTGAATAATGGTGAGTATGATTCCTATCAAGTTAGAAGATTATTAGCGAACATTCCTACGTATATGATTTTTGATGATCACGATATTACAGATGATTGGAATATTTCAGCGGAGTGGAAGGAGGCTGTTCAAACATCACCTATAGGTAGACATATAGTAGCTAACGGTTTGTCTGCATATTGGGCATTTCAAGCATGGGGAAATCAGCCTGAAATTTTCCGTAAGGACTTTATCAATCTGATGGAAAGTTATTTTGAGCATTTGCGAAATGGCCAAGTAATGGTTCATCATGAAAGATGGGTCAAAATGTTATGGGGACATCATCCATGGCATTTCACGACACCAACAAGCACTAGCGCATTATTTCTCGATACCCGAACCAAACGAGAGTATGGCCAAGCAAAAAACGAGGGGCAACAGTTAGGCGATGTGAGTCCTCCTCAGCTTATAAATACATTCGAATTGGAAGCATTAAGAAAACAATTAAAAAACAGTGGTTGGAAAAAGGGAACACCATTAATGATTATATCACCAACACCAATCATTGGGTTCGAATTAGTAGAGACAATCGTATCTCAGTTCGTTCCGCCATTACAAATGCTGGGTGTTCATGTTCAAACGATTTTTGATATGGAAGCTTGGAGATACAATGGTAAGGGACTAACGAACATACTTGAACAACTGGCAAGGTGGAAGCCGGATCCATGCATCATTCTATCAGGTGATGTCCATTATAGTTTTTCGGTTAGTTCTTCTGTTTCTTTTGCTAATGGTCGAACTCTAAAGGTGAAGCAAATTACTTCAAGCCCCATTAAAAATATGAGCTTTCATAGCATAGGAAAACTTGTGAAAGCAGCAGCAACCTTTGATCGGTTATTTCAGGAAGATCCTAAGATTTACCGCTACTGTGACAATTCATTTCAAATTCAAAATGTTAATAAAGACCAACTACCTAATAAAAAGTATTTGTGGAAGGATCAATTAAGCTATGATTTCGTTGACCGGTATTCCATTATAGAAACTGAAAACACATTAAGTTATCTAGCAATCACTAAAAATAATATAGAAAACCAATTTTTAAAGGCGCCTGAATCAGTTCATAATAGCGAACTTGAAAATAAGGGTAGCGAGAAATAATTTTTTTTATGGGATACTTAAAGATTTATAGAATTAACTGATAAAAAAGGAGAAAGCGATGAATTCTAAACGCTTTCTCCTTTATTTGAAACTTTCATTAGCCTCTATTTAATAGAGGTACTTTTTTTAATACCACACAAACTGGAATGGCAATAATAAGTCCTAAAATATTTTGTACTAAATCGCCAGGAATCGAAGCCATTGGCGCTATCCAGTTACCATATAAAATGCCTTCACCTACGTAATAAACAGCGATCATAAAAGGCATAGATACAATCATCCCAATTAAGTTAAGGGCTATGCTATTACCAGTGCGGCCGCTAGACCACGCAATTTTCCCGACAATAAAACCTTGTAACCCACGTGCCACAAACGTAATCGGTGCCCACAACGTCCAGCCTCCAACAATGTCAAATAATGCCATTCCGACAGAACCAGCGATTGCTCCTTTTTTAGGTCCGAATAAAATAGACGCAATAAAAAGCATTGCTGTACCAAGGTGGACAAGACCACCATTAGCGGATATCGGTAGTTTAATGTTTAAAAATACAGTAGAAACGAAAACAAGAGCAATCAATAATGCCGTAATAATTAAATCAAAAGTTTTATTGCGTGTTGCTGAATAACTCTGCATTTGTTGCATAATATAACCAACCTTCCTTTTAATACAGTGAATTTAACGTTAACAATATCAAAACGCTGACTTCAGTTAAAGTGTCAATATTTGATAAAATAACAAGGTCAGTTTGTATAGCAATTTAACAGATGAACAAGAATGGGATAAACTTATTTGAATACAGAGGTGCCTAAGTAGGTAAATTACCATTTAAACATGGAATCCAAAAGGCATCATTTTCGTTATAAATTATGATGATTTATAATCGAGAGACGAACAATGTTATAGAAATGGAAGGGGCTGTTTAACTATCACTACAACATGAAGAAATATTAAAAGAAGATTTCTACGATGAAAGTGAAGGTTTTCTAGGAATTAACAATGGCTGGCCGGCGATCTTGAGTAATCTTAAAAATTTTTAGAAACAGGAGAAACCTTGCCTCCGTTACATATTTAATCGTGTAGTTTGAATTTATAGAATTCTATTATGCTTATTTTCACTAATGAAATGATGGTTCGAAAATAAGTCCTATAAAACGTCAAAAGTTTATATAATATTATTTATGTGCAAATAGGGGGCGTAGAGAGTATCACAACTTACTATAAATACGGAGGGGAATTATGGAATTTATTCATAACCAACTTGTAGGATATGGAGTGGGCGATACATGGGCTGACTATCTTTCTGTAACAATCATGATTGCGGCTATAGCAATTATTTGTATCATAGCAAATTTTATTACGAAAAAAGTGGTCATTCGATTTATTACTCATATCGTAAACAATAACAAATATAAATGGGATAAAATACTCTTGGAACGGAAGGTATTTCACAAATTATCTCATATTGTGCCTGCGGTTATTATTCATTACTTTGCTTCAACCTTTCCAAGCTATCAACATTTAATTGAGAAGTTATCCGTTACATATATCATTATTATCATGTTGAGTGTAATGAATAGCTTATTAAGTGCCATTAACGATATATATCAAACATATGAAATATCGAAGGTTAAGCCAATAAAAGGATACATTCAAGTAGCAAAAATAATCCTTTTCATCCTAGGCAGTATTATAATTATTGCTCATTTAATTGGGGAGAGCCCAATCCTTCTTCTAAGTGGTATAGGAGCATTATCAGCAGTATTCATGTTAGTTTTTAGAGATTCAATTCTAGGACTCGTTGCAGGTATACAGTTAACAGCCAACGATATGGTACGCGTCGGTGATTGGATAGAAATGCCGAAGTATGGTGCAAATGGAGATGTAATTGATATCTCTTTAAATACAGTAAAGGTACAAAATTTCGATCGCACCATTACAACGATCCCAAGCTATGCACTCATTTCCGATTCATTTATTAACTGGCGAGGAATGCAAGCTTCAGGAGGACGCAGGTTAAAACGGTCTTTGTTAATTGATACAACGAGTATTCAATTCTGTTCGGATGAAATGATTGAGAAGTGTAAAAATATCCATTATCTAAGAGATTATATTGTAGAGAGAGAACTAGAAATATCCGAGTACAATACGAAAAATAATATTAACCGAAGTAATGTAGTCAATGGTCGGGCTCTTACAAACATTGGAGTCTTTAGAGCGTATATAACTAATTACCTTCAACATCATCCAGGAATCCAAAAGGAATCCACTTTAATGGTTCGTCAGTTATCACCAAGTGAACATGGATTGCCTTTAGAGATTTATGCCTTTACAAATGATGTAAGGTGGGCAATGTTCGAATCAATTCAAGCAGACATTTTTGATCATCTTTTTGCAATAGCGCAAGAGTTCGAACTTCGTATATTCCAAAACCCTACAGGAAATGATTTGAAAATAGCTCGTTATGAATACATATCAGAATAAACTCTATAAAAATGTGGGGGCATTGGAATTTGACCTATAATATAGATGTAAAACGTTTGTTATGCTTAAATAAGGAATGATATATTCATAAACTGTGATAAAATAATTAAAAGTAATTAAACAAACAAGAAAATGCGGGTGTTAGGGTGAAAAGATCAAATTTTTTTAAAGAATTATGGGGATGGCTTGTTTCAATTGTCATTGCATTTGTATGTATCTGGTTAGTTCGAGAATTCCTATTTACACCTGTTGCAGTGGATGGTGCATCTATGATGCCTACATTTGAAGATGGAGATCGAGTCATTGTAAATAGGATTGGGCCTAGAATGATGGGTTACGATCATTTCGATGTCATCGTTTTCGAAGCTAAAAAGGATACGAATTATATAAAACGTGTAATCGGTCTTCCAGGTGATACAATTGAATATAAAAATGATGTACTTTATATTAACGGTGAAAAATACGAGGAGCCGTATTTGGATGAATACAAAAGTATGTTAGGTGAGAACGAAACATTGACGGAAGATTTCAAAATGGAAGAGTATTTAGGTGAAACTGAGGTACCTGAAGGAACTTTATTCGTTTTAGGTGATAACCGTCAATATAGTAGTGATAGTCGTGATCCTCGAGTTGGCTTTGTACCAATGGATAAAGTACTAGGTAAAGCAGGATTGGTATTCTGGCCGTTTGATAACATTGGTATTAAGTAATGATTAAGTAATGATGATTTATGTGGAAAAATAACAATTGAAAAATTTTTAATAAAAACAGGTTAATCTTACTCAAATTAACCTGTTTTTATTATCTCCGCATGTACAAAAAAATGATTACTTAGTAGCAATGTGAATTTCAATTTCTCCATTAGGGTAATACTTTTCAAAATCATATGAGTATGCTCTTTCAAGTAAACCTGATTCTTCTAGTTCCCATATTTGGCCCCAAGTTTTAATGATGCCTTGCTCGTCCGTATGGTCTACGTTAAATACCTCATATTTCGTGTCATTAGATAAATATATGATTGATGCACTATTATTCTCTTCAATAGCAACACTTAAAGAGTAGTCCCCTTTATAGTTACTATCGTAATCGTAGTAAACGCCATATACTGCCTCCTGATAGTTAACTAATTTACGTGAAGCTTCTTCCCATAAACTTTTGATTTTCCCCATCATTTGCTCATCATTAAAATTATTTGTTCTAATGCTGTTGATGATATATAGGTTCATTTTCATTCTTCCTTTCAGATCAATTCTCTTATTTTGAAGCGGAATTCCAATAAACAGAACGAATGTTCTTTTTTATTATTATGGTATATATGTTATTTCCTGTCAATGGTTAAATAAAATTTTACTGTGCACTAGCTATCATAGAATAGCTCCAATACTTTGCTGAAAATTGCTCCTAGTCGACCAAACAACTCAAATTATTTAACCTAAAGATAAACTAAGAAATGTTAATCAAATTAATAATTAATGCACTTTTTTTGTTGGGAAAGACGAACTCGATTTGACTATAATATATTTCAAAGTGACAATAATAGTTTTATATTTGACAAATATACTTGTCAATATGAAATGTTTTGTTTACAATGGATACATGAGAGGAGTTGCTTACATGAAAAGTCGCTTGAAAGAACTTCGGGCTCGGGATGGTTTAAATCAAACCCAACTTGCAAAGCTTGCAAAGGTTTCAAGACAAACGGTTAGTTTAATTGAAAGGGAAGAATTTATCCCATCATTATTAATTGCTGTTCGAATAGCTCGAATATTTAATGAACCTGTGGAAAATGTCTTTATTATCGAGGAGGATGATTTATAAATGAAAATATTGTTTCAACTTTTAATAGGTGCTCTTATTGGTTTTCTCGTCTCTTATGTTGCTTTAAATAATTTAGCTTTTGATCTAAGTCAATATAGCGAAATGATTGTTATTGGGATACTTGTGGCGATTCTTGTTTTACTAATACTGTGCATTGTTCTCTATACACAAATTAAAAAACTGTATAGTAGTGAAGTATTTGGTGATGAGGAAGATGAAGTGGATGCTGTCATGTATAAGAAATTTTCGGATTTTACATTGTTCGGCCAGTCTAGTATTGTTCTATCTTTGTTAGTCCTATGTATCTCGGTTATTATGGAAATTCAAATTGTCTACGTAGTGTTAGGAATGGTGTCTTTAATAGCCAGTTATTTATTAACATTACTTTCAGTTAATTTAATGAGATTTATTTACCCTGAACGAAATCTACCACCTCTTTCAGAAAAAAAATATGGTGAAAAACTGTTAGCTATTGCAGATGATGGAGAAAGACATGTCATGCTTATTGGATTATACAAATCGTATAACTTTGTAAGTATCGCTTTAGTTATTGCGATTTTATTTGCTACATTTTATTCAGTGTCATCTGGCAATTCACAACTATTTTCAATTATTGTGATGAGTATCGTATTATTATGTACACATGGGAAGTATTGCATTGCCATTCGTAATAAGTAGGAGATGATTTTCTTATATTAGAAAAGGGGGCTACCACCTACTCAATTATTAAAATTAAGATAAATTTTTGTAGTTTTATAAAAAAGATTGATCATTAGAAACAAAATTCAATTATAAAAAATAAAGATTGATAATTTATAATAAAGTTTGATTATAATCCTGTATTGAAATGCAGGATTTTTCTTATTCCACAATCGGGGCTATATTATGAGATAGAGTGGATGGATTCATCAATTAATGAGAGGTTCGGTACCACATTTTTAAGGACAACTATGAAAGTAAAATTAACGGAGATTTTCCGGTTAAATGCCGAATACATCTATATTCTGGGGTAAATAAGGGGGGATTTTCCGACTATGCAGAAGAAAATTCTCCATTTTCGCCATTTTCGAGTTGATAGGCGGAATTTCTCCGTCTATTTCAGTAATTTTTTATTCTATTTTTTAATTAAGCGGAAATTTTCCGGCTACTTTTTCCATTTAGAGCTTAACCTGTACACCTAAGTGTGAATACCCAGCTAATAGAACATCGCTATTCAGTATCGCGCACGATTCTTGAATATCATAGGTGGGAAATGGTCAAACTTTTTTTATAAAAATCTCATACTTATTTAAAAAGAGTAACTCCATTTTGATCAATCCTTTTTCAAGATGGAGTTTTTAAAGTTACCGAAAGATAAGGATTAAGGGATATTTTTTAATCAATTCTTATTCCAAAGCTACAATTCTGCGAAGGTCGCTTTAATAGTGAGATTCTTTTTTTATTGGTAGATTTTTTTGTCAACAACGTAAAAGAAAAACTCACTGTCATTTTCGGTTTCTATTAGTTTATTTTTTGCTTTAATGGTTCATCTTAAAGAAAATTTCAGTTTCATTGTTGACAACATACCTATAGGGGTATATGATGTGTATATCAACACGAATAAATACAAAACAGAAGGGGGCGGCGCACTTGAATTATGACGACAAAGTCAAAAATCGTATTAAGCGAATGGAAGGACAACTTCGTGGCATTCTGAAAATGATGGAAGAAGAAAAAGATTGTAGAGCAGTTATTACTCAACTTTCAGCAGTACGTTCAGGTGTCGATCGTGCAATAGGCGTTATTGTTAGTCAAAACCTGAAAGATTGTATTATGGATGCAAAAGATGAAGCAGCCATAAATGATTCAATTGAAGAAGCTGTTAATCTATTTGTAAAAAGTCGTTAAGCTCGACTTTTTATTTTTAAAGAAACAATACCCCTAGTGGTATAAGGAGGTAATGAAATGGAGATATGGATTTTTATTGCTCTTGTGATCATCTTTTTAATTTGGCGAATGAAGCCTGTTAGTGGTTTAAAATCAATATCAACTACAGAGTTAACAAATGTATTAAATGACAAAGAGAAAGTATTTGTTGATGTTCGTACACCAGGTGAGTATAAATCTCGTAGTATTCGTCAATTTAAAAATATTCCACTTGGTTCAGATCTATCGAAACTTCCAAAAGATAAAGAAATCGTTGTGATTTGTCAAAGTGGTATGAGAAGTATCCAAGCATGTAAGCAATTGAAGAAACTAGGTTATGAAAAAGTAACAAACGTCCGTGGTGGCATGAGTGCATGGAGAGGTTAAAAACAAAATTAGGAGGAATATGAAATGAAAGAGATTACTGCTAGAGAAGTTCAACAACGTATAGAAAACGGTGAGAAACTAAATTTAATTGATGTTCGTGAAGTGGATGAAGTACAAGCAGGTCATATCCCTGGTATTACACATATACCCCTAGGGCTACTAGAATTTCGTACACATGAATTAGATAAAAATATACCGTACATTATGGTTTGCCGTTCTGGTGGTCGTAGTGGTCAAGCAACACAATACTTACAAAGCCAAGGTTTTGATGTAACCAACATGACAGGTGGCATGCTTAACTGGGAAGGGAAAGTAGAATAATTTTTTTGGAAATAATAATACCCTATTAGGTATATGGAGGTTTTTGGAATGTCATTAAAAGCAGATGTACAGTTAGACTGCAAAGGACTCGCATGTCCAATGCCGATTGTAAAAACAAAAAAGGCAATGAATGATGTTAGTGAAGGACAAATCTTAGAAGTGCAAGCGACAGACAAAGGTTCTATTGCAGACCTGAAAGCTTGGTCCGAAAGTATTGGACATCAATATATCGGCAATAAAGAACAAGATGGTGTCATACTGCACTACATTCGTAAAAGTGGCGATGACCATGAATCGGAAAAGAAATTTGAACAAACGATTACCAATGAGGAAGTAATCGATCGTGCTGCTAACGGAGGTATTATTCTTGATGTTCGCGAAGAAGCAGAATATGCATTTGGGCATATTGAAGGTTCTAAATCAATCCCAATGGGTGAATTAGAAGTGCGTTTAGATGAATTAGATAAAAATCAAGAAATTTATGTAATTTGTCGTACGGGAACACGCAGTGACTTTGCTGCACATAAACTCTCGGAAAAAGGATTTGCGAAAGTATATAATGTCTTACCAGGATTAGGTTCTTGGAACGGCGATTTATCAAAAAGTATATAAAAACATAAATTAACTGGAGGAATTTATTATGTCTAACAAAGTAGCTATTATTGCAAGTAACGGTGGATTATTTGACGCTTATAAAGTATTTAATATTGCAACGGCGGCAGCCGCAACGGAAAAAGAGGTAGCCATCTTCTTTACATTTGAAGGGTTAAATTTAATTCATAAACAAGCGATACAACAATTACCGATGCCAGAAGGTCGTGAACATTTCGCGGAAGGATTCGCAAAAGCAAATGTACCTAGCATTCCAGAATTAGTAGAGATGGCGATAGACTTGGGCGTAAAATTCATTGGCTGTCAAATGACAATGGATGTAATGGGCTTAACAAAGGAAGACTTTATCGATGGAATTGAAGTTGGTGGAGCAGTTACATTCCTAGAATTTGCTAAAGATGCTGCACCAACTTTAACATTTTAATACCAAAAGAGTTAGGGGAAAACTAGTGGAAGGGCATATACCCTTCCACTAAAAAAACATAAGAATAATACCTATGGGGGTAATGTGCTATGACATTTATGAAAATGACAGCAGCAGACGTTGCACGAAAAGTAATTGAAAATAAAGAGTTATTTATTTTAGATGTACGTAACAAAGACGCGTTTGAAGACTGGAAAATTGAAGGACACAACTTTGAGTATTTAAATATTCCTTATTTCGATTTATTAGATGGTGTGGATGAAATCTTACCAAAACTACCGACTGATAAAGATGTATTAGTCGTTTGTGCAAAAGAAGGATCGTCTCTTATGGTCGCTGAAATGATTTCAGAAGCAGGTCGCGATGTGTTCTACCTTGAAGGTGGTATGAAATCATGGAGTTCTTACCTTGAGCCGATTAAAGTCGGTGATTTAACAGGTGGCGGTGAACTATACCAATTCGTTCGTTTAGGAAAAGGGTGTCTTTCTTATATGGTGATCTCTGAAGGGGAAGCAGCCATTATTGATGCAGTTCGTTTTACAGAAGTATTTACAAACTTTGCGAAAGAAAAAAATGTTGAAATTAAACATGTGTTTGATACACACTTACATGCCGATCACATTTCAGGCGGTCGTCATATCGCGGAAGCAACAGGTGCTAAGTATTACTTACCACCAAAAGATGCAGCAGAAGTCGTATTCGATTACACACCACTTGAAGATGGGTTAACAGTGAAGGTAGGTGCTTCTCAAATTGAAGTAGGCGCACTATACTCACCAGGTCATACAATCGGCTCAACATCATTCATAGTGGATGGTAAGTACTTATTGACGGGTGATATTTTATTCATCGATTCAATTGGCCGACCAGACTTAGCAGGTCTTGCAGAAGACTGGGTAGGCGATCTTCGTGAAACATTAAACGTGCGTTACCGTGAATTAGCAGAGGATTTAATCGTTCTACCAGCACACTTTATGATCATTGAAGAATTAAATGAAGACGGCACTGTCGCAAAACGATTAGGTGATTTATTTGCAGAAAACCATGGTTTGAACATTGAAAGTGAAGAAGAATTCCGTCATACAGTAACGGATAATCTACCACCACAACCAAACGCTTATGAACAAATTCGTCAAGTCAACATGGGGAAAATTACTCCTGACAATGATGAACAAACAGAGATGGAAATCGGTCCGAACCGTTGTGCAGTACGCTAATAACAAGGAACGAAGTGAATATTTCCTTACTATTAATCTATGAATAAAAAGGAGACAGTTAAAATGGAAGTAAATCAAGTGTTAGATGCAAAAGGATTGGCATGTCCAATGCCAATTGTACGAACAAAAAAAGCAATGGATATATTAGAATCAGGTCAAATTTTAGAAGTACAAGTGACGGATAAAGGCGCGTTAGCTGATTTAACGGCTTGGACAGCTGCTGCTGGCCATATGCTTTTAGAACATAAAGAAGAAGCAGATGTGTTAACGTTCTATATTAGAAAAGCTTAATCATAAAAAGTGGGTTGTCCTTATGCGACTCACTTTTATTTTTAGTCAGAAAATCAAAAAACTCCTGGCTTATTATTTAGAAAGAAAGAAAGAAAGAAAGAAAGAAAGAAAGAAGGAAACAAGGTGGATATTGGTTATGTGCTAGTTCTTTTTGCCATCGGTTTTATCGGGTCATTTCTATCAGGCATGCTTGGAATTGGTGGTGCGATTGTAAAATTCCCAATGCTTTTGATGATACCACCACTATTTGGTTTTCAAGCTTTAACGGCTCATGAAGTATCTGGAATTAGCGCACTAGATGTTTTATTTGTATCCATCGCAGGTGTCATCGGTTTTCGGAATGGAGGCTATTTAAATAAATCGTTAATTACCGTGATGGGGATCTCTGTTTTAATCGGAACATTCATCGGTAGTTTTGGATCACAACATTTATCTGAAGAACAAGTAAATATGGTATATGGAATTTTAGCATTACTTGCGGCGATAATGATGTTCATTCCAAAAAACAATATTGATGACGTTCCATTAGACCAAGTTACTTATAGCAAAACTTTAGCAGCTAGCTTAGCCTTCGTTGTTGGTATTGGTTCAGGTATAGTTGGAGCGGGTGGAGGATTTTTATTAATTCCGATTATGCTACTAATTTTGCGTATTCCTACAAGGATGACAATTGCTTCAAGTTTAGCGATTACATTTATTTCTTCAATTGCTGGTTCGGTTGGCAAAATTTCAACAGGGCAGATAGAATATCTACCGGCAATCATCGTCATTATCGCTGGATTAATTGCAGCCCCAATTGGTGCAAAAGTTAGTAGGAGGATAGATACAAAAGTATTGCAAGGAGTTTTAGCTGTTTTAATCTTTGGTACAGCCATAAAATTATGGTGGGATATTATTTTTTAAAGATTTTTGTTGAGCAAGTAACAAATATATTGGAAACATCAAATGGCTAATTCCTATTTCATACTAAAAGTGTTAACCCAAGATGGACTTTACCCCGATTGTTTAATCGCGCCTAATAAATGCGTATATTTCAAGAGGGATTAACATCCTTATTGTTGAATGATAGTTGTAGGAATAAGATGGTTATTAATCTTTTGAAACAAGCACCTTAATATAAGAGAGGTATATGATGATGAAACTAACAATTTCTCAAGCAACAATAGACGATTTTCAAGAAGTAAATGCTATTGTGAAAGAAGGGCATGATGAGCATGCAGAAGCTTTGCCCCATATTTTTAAAAAGGTAGATTACGTAATGCCAGCTTCTTATTTTCAAGAGTTACTTGAAGATTCGAATTGCGAAATACTAGTTGCTAAAGAAGAGAAAGAAGTAGTCGGATTTGCCGTAATGGAACTAAAGCAATCTCCACCTTTTGAGTCAATGGCGCCAAGAAACTATGCTTATATGAACGATTTCGGAGTGAAAAGCACCCAACAAAGAAGTGGAATTGGAAAATTGTTATTTCAAGCTTGTGTGGATTGGTCTAAAAAAAATGGGGCAGTAGAATTAGAACTAACTGTTTGGGAATTCAATAGAAAAGCAATTGGCTTTTATGAAAACTTGGGTATGAATACAGTTAGTAGGAAGATGTCCTTAAATTTATAAGAGGGTAATAAACCACAAATTAGGACGAACCTATACAATTATTCCTTACTTGCATATTATAGCTTAGCTATGGATGGAAGTGGGTGTTAATAAAGTGGTGAACAATCGAGGGAACAATATAGAACAAAATTTTTTTCAAAACATAGCTGGCTCGGAATTTGCAAATAAAAATACTTCCGATCAGGTAGAGATTTTAGGTAACATAATTGTTATATTAGGAGAATCGATTGTTGTTTACTCACAAGTATTAGCTTCTCAAGAAAAAGCACAAAGCCAACAACGTACATCTCAAGATCAAGTGAATATGCAGCAACAATTAAATAAAATTTCTAATGAACTTGAGCAAATTAAAAGAATGCTTAAAAAAGCTTTATAAAACCAAGAACCTTTTAGCAGGAACTTGGTTTTTATTTTTATATAAATGAATATGGAATATTATAATTAGTCTTGTCTAGATTCTATCACGATTGTCCCAGCAAAGTGATCATGTGGGAAAATGGAGCCATCTTCACCTTCAAATCTTTCTCGATCTTTCAAATAGACAAACGTGCTGACAGTATCTCGATAAAGAATTCGTTTTGCGATTTGATTATTTGTTAGTTTAGAGCCATCCTTATTTTCGATTGCTAGTCCCATCGTTTTGTAACCTATTGTTTGTCCGTTATTCCGCAACTGGATGTATTCTAATGCCCACATGACAACAGTTGGTGTAACAATGGAATGAACTGCTTCATTTTTTACCTTCTTTCGTAACAATGATTCAACGGCGAACGAAAGAGCAGTTGAAACTGCTGAGTCAATCAAATATGCTTTAAGTCGTTTTTTCGTTAGAGTTTTCATATATGGCACCTCCCATTTTTTATTCATACGAAAGATTGGACATTAAGTTTCATTTAATTTTAGTGTTACATAAACCAAATTTATAATGTATACCAAAAATTGATATAGAACGAGCTTAAAATGGAATATAAACAAACGTCCCCTAACATCTTACTGTAGGGGACGTTAATAGTGCATAGGTTATATAATATTGATTACATCTAAAAATACGATGAAAATCACTAAAGGTATAATATATCGTAATAAGAAATACCAAGCTTCAAAAAGGAAACTAACCTTTGATTTTTGGACTAATTCATTTTTAAGAATATCCTTTTTAATTTTGTAGGAAACAAAAATGGAAATAAGGAAAGCACCAGTTGGCATTAGTATATTACTTACTAGGTAATCTGCCGAATCAAAAATGCTCATTCCAAAAATGAAGACATCTGATAATAGACCATAAGACAAAGCAGATGGGATACCTAGAATAAACACAAGAGTACCAATCATCCATGCTTTACGATTTCGGCTACCTTTTCCTTTCGTTGCTACAGCAACGACAATTTCTAATAAAGAAAATGCGGAAGTGAGTGTTGCAAATAAAAATAGCAGTAAAAAAATAAGTAAAAATATATTACCAAATACCATCTGTTCAAACACGGAAGGTAAGACAATAAATAGTAAACCCGGGCCAGCTGTAGGTTCAAATCCTAATGAGAAAACAGCAGGGAAAATTGCAAGACCAGCAAATATGGAAATAAATAAATTCATTCCGACAATGGAAACTGCTGGTTGAATAATATTTTCATTCCTTTGTAAGTATGAGGCATAGGTTACCATAACGGAAACCCCAACACTTAATAAAAAGAATGATTGTCCTAATGCAAATAAAATACTTTGTGAGTTTAGCTCTGAGAAATTTGGCATAAGGAAAAATTGAACGCCTTCCATTGCATTCTCAAGTGTAAGTGAGCGGATAATTAAAATGATAAATAAAACAAATAGAGCCGGCATCATAAACTTACTAGCTTTTTCAATACCTGATTGAACGCCCTTCGCAACAACGAATGTCGTGATTATTAAGAATAACGCCTGTCCACCAACTGCCAAAATTGAGTTTGAAACCGAATCATTAAACAGCATCTCATAATTAACATTACCTTTCCCTACTTGACCTGTCACACTATAAAAGATGTATTGAATAATCCAACCACCGATTACACTATAAAAAGATAGTAATATAAAGCAGGTAATAACGCCTAAATATCCGATATAATGCCATTTTGTATTTGGTGCGATGTGCTTATAAGCTGAAATTGCATCTTTTTGTGTACTTCTCCCAATAACAAATTCCGCAAGTAATAAAGGGAATCCAATTAATAGGGAAAACAGTAAAAATAAAAGAATAAATGCACCACCACCACTAGTACCTGTTACATATGGAAGTTTCCAAATTGCACCAAGTCCAATCGCAGATCCGGCGGAAGCTAGAATAAAACCAATTTTAGATGACCATTGTTCTTTCTGTTCCAAAGTTAATTCCTCCTCTTGTTGTCATTAAATTCTCTGTATGCCTTTGATTACAGAAGCGAAACGTATAGTGTAGGAAACGTTTCGTTAATAATAAAAAACTATCACCATATAAGGTGTGGAACTTAAATGTGGGACAATCTTGTAATGAGATAAATCGCTTAAATAACCAATCTTATCATCCCATATCCTTCTTCGCTATAATTCTTAATATAAGAAAGATTAAGAGAATTGTGGATATAAGTCAATGTATTTTCAGAAAGATAATTATTTTATGATAATATCTATACGAATTTTAGGCGAATGATGGTAAAGACCATTGGTGAAAAACTATTAAAGTGTACTTGGAATATGGCAGTTAATTTAGAAGGGGAGTTCATGGTATGTATGAATTTTAAAACTATTACAAAGGCAAATACAGAAATAGAGTATCAATATTTGCCTTTAATGAGTCAATGGCCTAAGTAAACAACTCCTGTGCAACTAATTCATACGATTTGATGCGATCTTCATATTGGTGAGTGATTGTTAATAGCATAAGTTCATCTACTTTATATTTTTTCTGTAGCATAATAAGTGCTTGGCTTACTTCTTTTGGATTGCCAATAATCATTTTTTGTTTCAATTCAGCGAATGCTACTATTTCTTTATCATCCATTTGATAATGAAAGGCATCTTCAATCGAAGGAACTGTTTTTCCTATCCCTTTTGCAGTTTGCAGCTGCCAAATGAGTGAGCTCATAGCGATCTCCTCTGCTTTTTTTGTTGTCTCAGCACAGATAACGGGAACAGTAACTAATACTTCAGGCTGTTGACCGTTTTGTTTACTTTGGAAGGTATCCAAATATTCTTCAATAATGGCAACCCCATCTTGGTCACTCATAAAATGACCGAAAGCATATGCTAACCCAAATTGGGCAGCAAGTACAGCACTTTTTTGACTTGTCCCAAGGATCCATGGAGTAGGTGACACATGTGGCACAGGGGAAGCAGTCACTTTCGAAAACTCGTGTTCCTTAGGAAAATTCTGATGGAAAAAGCGAAGAAGTTCTTCGACTAGATCAGGCATTTTAAATACTTTTTGTAAGAAATTATCCGACAAAGCATTCGTCGCTTCTGCGGACCCACCAGGAGAACGACCAATGCCGACATCAATTCGGTTAGGGAATAGAGTCGCTAGCATATTATACACTTCCGCTACTTTATAGGGCTTATAATGTGGTAACAAAACAGCACCCGACCCAATGCGAATTCGATTCGTATGAGCACCGATGTAACCTAGCATCACTTCAGGTGCTGAGCAGGCTAACCCTGGTAAATCGTGATGTTCTGCAATCCAATAACGCGTATAGCCGAATTTCTCTCCGACTTGAGCTAACTTAACAGATTCCAATAGGGCATCTTGTGCTGTTTGATTTGAGGAGATTGGTGATTGATCGAGTATACTTAGTTTCATTGTGGGTTGCCTCTTTCTTATTTTTTCACTTCAATCAACGTCAATTTATAATCTCCAATTTGTCCTGCTTCATATAAGTTTGTAATCGAAGTGGAGTAATGCTGTATTGTACCACGAAAAGCTAAATCTCTTTCAGGTACTTTTATGTTAAATGTTCCTTCATACAATAGGACAGCAACATCATGGTAATCCTCGCTCGTTACTTTAAAATCAACATCAATCTTAAGAGCCCCATTTACTAAACCTTCCTGATAATGTTCTAATTGAAATAACCGTTCGTTTAAAAAGATTTCTTTTACCAAAAGTATAGCCCTCCTATCTAATTATGACAGCACCATTATAGTACTTTTCAATCAGTTATTTCTATTTCAACAGCTTATAAATACAAATACATATAGTGGACTTTTAATTTGCAAAGTTCAAATAAGAAGGAATCAAACTCCTTCTATTGAATTAGATCTAGGTTATGTCATGTTAAGTTTCATTAAGAATATAATAGGTAAACTAGGTAGAGATTTTGGCTCTATAATAATGGAAGAATTAATCTATTATTCTACTAACACTAACTGTACATTACTTGTTAAACTAGAGAAAAAGAAGAAGGATATATAATGGAGGAACCCATTTTGAAGTATATTATGTTTGATTTCGACGGGACATTAGCAGATTCAACGGATGTTTTCATACAAGCATGGAATATGTATGCGCCAAAATATCATTATGATCCAATTAATCGTGAAGGTGTCATCGCAACTAAACATCTTTCCATACAACAAAGAGCAAAAGCCTATCATTTTCCAATGCACAAATTACCAATTATTTTGCCTAAGGTATACCGTTATTTTAAAGAGCATGTAAAGGAAGTTACAGTCTTTAAAGGTATTAAAGAGCTGCTTGAGGCGCTAAGGAAGGAAGGTTATCAAATTTCCATTCTTTCATCGAATGCTAAAGAAAATATTGAGCTACTCCTTAAGCAAGAAGGTATTCATTCTGTGAGTGAAGTTTTATCTTCTAGTAGAATTTTTGGGAAGGATACAGTAATCAAAAAGTTTTTAAAGAAGCATAAGTTATTACCAAACCAATTATTATATGTAGGGGATGAATTGAGAGACATTTTAGCTTGTAATAAAGTCAATGTCCCTTTTATGTGGGTTAGTTGGGGAATCGATGGTTTTGACCTAGTAGAGAGAGAAAAACCTAAATTCGTTGTCCACTCACCTGAAGAAATCCTTGAAAAATTATCGATGGTATTAAAAAATAATTAAACTATGTAAATAATATGGAAAATAGTTGAAAGCATGTCCCCTTTAAATAGGTAACGAGTGTTCTTGTTAGTGTTAACTAGGTGGAGAATCGAAACAAACAGCAAAAGGTGATGGCAATTAAAATATTAAGAAATATGCTATTTATGATACTTGGGTTTTTAGCCCTTGCCATTGGTATTATTGGGATTGTAATTCCAGTACTCCCAGGTATGCCATTTCTCTTAATTGCAGCATTTTGTTTTACAAGAAGTTCCAAACGAATTGAGAAATGGTTCAAACAAACCACCATCTATAAAAAATATGTTAAAGCATTCATATACAATAAGGGAATGACTCGCAAAGAGAAAATTCGAATTAACCTCATTGCTGATTCATTTATTGTCATTTCAATTATTTCTATAGACATCTTATACGTGAAACTTTTATTAATATCATTAGCACTATATAAGCATTATTATTTTATTTTTAAAATCAAAACAATCAAATCAACAGCAAAATGACCGACCAAAGGAACCTAGCTAAAGCGTTAATCCAATAAATTAGGATTAACGCTTTTTTGAGGTAAGACATAAATAAAAAATATTGGTGCCATTTTTTAAAAGCGTCAGTAATATAATGCTAATGTTGTTGAAAATAATAATAAAGATGAGGTGCACCATGAAATTAACTCATTTTCTTTTGATTTTGATGTGTGTATTTTGTTTAGTGGCTTGTTCTTCAGGTGAACAAAATAGGGAAAGTCAACAGGAGTCGAAAGAGGATACGGCCGAAACAGAGGGGAAAAATGAAGGAATAGCAAATGAAGATGAAGAAGTTTCGGAATTAAAAATAGAATCTGATTTAGAAGAGGTATCAATTGAACCAGAAATAGAAATTGAAGAAGAAGTAACGGATGATTCGGGTCAAGAAACAGATGAAGAAATTGGGATTGTAGAATTTGAAGACATTACATTTTATTTACCGAAAAATGCTAAAGAACTTGTGATTGATAACTTTCCATTCCCAATAGCAGCCTATTATCTGGATGAAAACCAAATTACCAATTTTAATGTGCTGGCTGAACCACTACCACAAGCATTGACCTTGGAAGAATATATTACGATTGCCACAAGTATGACAGGTTACAACTATGTATCAAATGAGTATTTCTCGGTTGGTGAGATTGATTGGAATGAAACGATTAGTGTTAACAATCAAAGTGGACCACCAATTCAGTTAATTCAACGCACTTTTATACTAAATGATCATGCATATGTATTCTCTTTTGCCTCCCCGCCAGACTACCAAGGGTTAAGCTTAGAAATCTTTAATGCACTCACTGAATCCGTAGAGATTATCCAATAGTAAGTCAGATGATTGTTCAAATTAGGAATATACTATAGGAATCGTTTCCTATTCGTTAGAACACATACCCATGTTAAATGGGAAGTGATGGTGATACACAAGTTCCTCCCCTCAAAGGATAATAATAGACAAATAAAGCATCATGAAACTTTAGAGATGTACTAGTAGTCATTATATAAGGGGGAGCAATGATGGGGAAAACTAATGTAGCTATTTTAGAATTAGAATGCCAAATTTTTCATCTACGTACGCGTATGATTCAACTAGGTAGATTAAAAGGGCTCGTGCACCCTGAAACAGTAAAATGCAGTCAAGAGTTAGATGAAATATTAAATCAATTACACATAATAAAATCGAATTGAAATGATGTGGCCAGTTACTAAAAGTAGCTGGCTTTTTAATGTTTATATGACTAATAATCTTTAAACTGTTAAATGCTGTTTGTAAGGATGCAAATGTTAGGTTGGATTTGAAAGTGGAAATATCCTTTAAAAAGAGGATAACTCTGTTACTATCTTAGATTCAATATCGGAGGACGTAATGAAAAAGACTACAAGTACAGTAGCAGTTTTAGTTTTGTTTCTTTATGTATTTGGAACATTTGAAAAGACATACGCGATGGAGGGGCCACTATCTCTACACCAAAAAGCGGCGTATTATAACCAATATACGGAGATAGTAGAGAAAATAATGCAACAGCAAGTAGGGATCAGTATTGTAATGGCGCCAATGGAGGAATTTGATAATTGGGTTGAACCAAAAGTATACGAAGAAGCAATACAAAATCAAATAAATGAATATTTAACAATGGTGCATAATCATGATTATGCGGATAAGCGTGTTACGGAAATTACAAAAACGGCCAATATATATCTATCTGATATGATACGTCCAATCGAAGTAACAGGGAAATTCGAAACACAGTATAACCCATTTAATAATCGTCAACTGTTTGCAAGCTTCGCAGACCTAGCAACACAGTCGGATTCAGTAGGTACATGGAAACAATCATCTTTTGAAGCGTTCATTATTGATGGTGGAAGAACAATTAGTGTACACATTGAAGGGATTTACATTGAAGCTACTAAGCCTTTTAAACAAGAGTTTACGATTGAATTTTACTGTGACGAACAGGGCAATATTTTTTAACCAATTGGGAGAACTAAAAATGCTACTCAAGTGATAATTAGCTCTTGAGTAGCATTCCTAAATTATTTTAGTGGAACATATTTTCTACACGTTGAAGAACCTCGTCGGCAGATAAACCACTAGCATTGATAACAGATCCTTCAGTTACCACGTTACTGATTCCCATTACGTTTTCATCTGTCCCAGTGATAACGCAAGCATCACATTTTTTTGCATCTTCTTCACTACGAAGCTGAACAACTTCAAATCCTTTTGCTTGTAATGCAGCTTCAACATTTGATAAAGATTGCTCAACACCAATTACTTTTGACATTACTTCCACCTCCTATATGTAATGTGTCATATAGGAAAGCGAATTATTCACTACAATTACTTTTTGTTATATTCTTCTTTTTAGATAAAACTTAAGCAACGGAAACTAGTTAACCAAATTTCATAAGAAGGAGTTTCTAATAAAGGTGTGGGATTCAATTTTGGTTATGCTTCCTCTTCAAAATAAATCTTATAATATTTGCGATTGGTTGTTTCATCATATCCAACTTCGATTAACTCATTCAATTGCTCGATATTCGGAACATTAACTTGTATCTCAATAGTTGAATCAAGCTTAATTTTCCGTCTATAGCTTTTTTCAGCCTTAGCAATGGCGCTTTCGGATATGACTGTTTCATATTCTTTCACTGTATTCACGATTATATCTTTCTGAGCAGTATCTACAACATCAAAAACTGTATCAATATATTCATTTACATGGAATTCCTCTTCGTTTCTAAAGTAATCGAGGGTTTTATTTAGAAGTCCTAATTTCTCTTTATTTGAAAAGCTTTCTTCTTTTAAGATGTATTTCTTAACCTCTGTTAATGCTAAATTTGTTTTATGATAATGTTCATCAGCAATTTTAATTTTTAAGAAGCGTTCCTGCCAATAAACAACATCCTCTTTCTTTTTTGTTTTAATAAAAACAGCAGGGTGCTCATCTTGGCCCATATCAACAATTACAGCCATATTATTGATCTTCTTGACATTAATGCCATCAATACCATTAACCATCACTTTCTCTTGGTCATTCCTTACATCTAGGAAGATTTCTCTCTCATCAATTTTTACTATGGCAACTGCTCGTTTTGAACTGTTATTCCATATGCAATGATCAAATAATCCAATAAATAACTCTCCAGCTTTAATATTCGGATGCTGGGAAGCGCTATGTAAATGCGTGGCGATATTTTTTGACTGCTCTAGAAAACTATTTTCCTGGTCAAAAATTGATTTCACATATGTATACACTTCATTTAACCCAAGATCGGTTTCGTGAAAAAATTCGTATTGTTGGTCCCAATCAATTTTATGAAAGGCCAAATGAGTAAAAGCTGCTTGTAGCATGATTTCTGGTTGTGAGAAAGCCTCATCGTTTAATACAAGAGCATCACTTATATGATGCACGACATACTTTTTTAAACTACTTTCACTTACATCTAACATGGTATTCACCTTCAATAATAGAGTTATAGATAATATACCATATCACATATGAGACTTGATTTTCACGTGTTTATATATGGTAAATCATAAGTTCTTTAATTATATAAGTGCATAAAATACAAACCACCTTCAACATCTCTAATTAGAGCATTGAAGGTAGTTTGCATTTCACTGCATTTTTAATTACAGCTATGGCGATCGTATGGATATAATTCTGCTTTACTACTTTCTACTTGAATGGTCGCATGTTCAATATGAAACTTATCATGTAATTCTTTTAATGCTTCCTTCAAGACAACATCATGGTTTTTTCCTGATATTACCAAGTGGCAGCTTATAACAGGAAATTCAGATGTAATGCTCCATGCATGAAAGTCATGAATACCGACTACACCAGGTATTCCTAGTAAATGTTTACGGATTAGTTCTATATCTAAATGATCGGGTTTTCCTTCCATCAGAACATGGACCGCGTCATAAGAAACGCTGATGCCACTTTTCATAATTAAAAATGATACGATAACACTAATAATTGGGTCGGATAATGTCCAGCCAAAATACATTATCAGAAGGGCTGCAATGATGGCACCTATTGAACCGAGTAAATCTCCAATAACGTGTAAAAAAGCTGCATGCATATTAATATTTCCATGAGAATGGCTGTGACCATGGCCATGCGAGTGCGAATCTTTTAATATAATCGCCACAATAACATTTACAATGGCACCAATTATAGCAATCAAAAGCATTCCTTTACTCTCAATAATATGTGGCTCTCTAAAACGATGAAGGGCTTCCCACATGATGACAATCGACACTAGAATTAATAAAAGGCCATTAAATAAAGCAGCTAGAACCTCAATTCGTTGATAGCCATACGTTTTACTGTCATTTGTTGTAATTTGACCGATTTTAATTGCAATCAATCCAACACCTAGAGAAATTGCGTCACTAAACATATGTCCAGCATCCGATAGAAGGGCTAAGCTATTCGTTAAGATGCCCCCAACAAACTCTACCATGACAAAACAAGAAATCAGGATAAAACTAATAAGCAAAGCATTTTTATGACTATGAGCATGCTGATGGTGATCGTGAATATGATGATGCATTTTTATCCTCCATTATTATGACCTATAAAAGAAAAATAAACTCTATAGTTGTCATTTCAACATAAACATATGCTGCATTCTATTAAATAAGGACTAAAAAACAAAATTTAATAAAGTAGTGTGAGATTTGAGTAAATACCCATAAACAAGAAACTAGAGTTGTTCAAAATACAATTAGAGGAAAAGTCAGACGAGGTTTAGAATGAGGTATAAATGAAATACCCTCTTTTCTATTCGTTCGATAGAGAAGAGGGTAAGTTTATTCACCATTGAGTTTAAAAGAATAGTCCAACTAATGTTGCAGTGAAGATTGAAACCATTGTTGCGGCTAATAACATCTTTAAACCAAATTTCGCAACTACGGCAGCCTTTTCACCGTTAACCGCTTGAATGGAACCGCTAATAATTCCAATGGAAGAGAAGTTTGCAAATGAAATTAAGAACGTGGATATAATCGCAACCGTTTTCGTTGAAAGTTCCGAAATTAACGGTTGGAATTGTAGCATAGCTACAAATTCATTTGTTGCTAGTTTCGTACCCATAATAGAGCCAGCCACAACAATCTCATCTGTTGGTACACCCATAATGAATGCAACAGGTGCAAAAATATAGCCGATAATTTCTGTAAATGTAATACTAAACAATGCTGTAAATAAACCGTTCAATAAAGCCATGATTCCTACATAGGCAACTAACATAGCTGCTACTATTAATGCTACTTTACCACCATCTAGTGCACCTTGGCTTATCGCATCAAATATGTTTTTCGTAGTAGTCATTTCCTTAATGTCAATCACTTCGTCTTCTTCCGCTTTTAAAGGTGCCATTGTCGTTGCAATAATTAAACCTGACAAGGCATTTAAAATCATAGCTGCTAATACGTATTCGGCCGGAACCATTGTTAAGTAGGCTCCCATAATAGAAGCAGACACAGAAGCCATTGCAGCAGTAGATATAATAAATAGTTTGTTATCGTTCATCTTATCCAAATATCTTTTGATAGCTAGTAGTGATTCACTTTGCCCTAAAAAGATGGCATTTACACTGTTGAACGTCACAACTTTTGATAAACCTGTCACTTTTGCTAAAGCACCGCCAATATATTTGATGGCTAATGGGAGCACACGTATATAAGTTAATATTGATAACAAAGTTGAAGTGAAGATGATCATCATCAATACATTAATAAAGAATATAGAACCACCTTCAACAACTACGAATCCACCTGTAACAAAGTTAATACCTTCAAATCCGTAATTCATCACGGAAGTAATGAAGTTTGAAATGGATTCAACTACCTTTAATCCAAAAGTGGTTTTAAACAATATAATGGTTAGAACAATTTGAATTACAAACAATATAGCTAGTGCTTTATAATTGATTGACTTTTTATCATTTGATAGTAAGTAGGCTAGTGCGAATGTTAAAAGTAAGCCTATAATTCCGATAAGTATATCCATATCCTATTTCTCCTTTGATTGTTCCAATAGAAGCCTGATGTTCTGAGAAACGTTGGTTTGACTATCATAGTCTACCCCAAAGGAGTCAAATCTACAATTAACAGTTTATTTTAAAGATTAATTCATTATTCTATTTTCTGTCTAATTAAAGAGTGTCTAGTTTTAAGCAAATATTTGTCCACCATTTACATGGAGTGTCTGCCCTGTTACAAAACGTGAATCATCCGAGGCAAGATATACATAAGTAGGAGCAATTTCAAAAGGCTGACCTTGACGATCCATTGGATTTTCAGCAAGTATCACTTGATCAGCAGAAAAGCTAGATGGAATGAGTGGAGTCCAAAATCTACCTGGTGCAACAGCATTGACACGTATTCCTTGTTTTACTAAATTTCGTGCTAATGCTCGAGTAAAACCAACGTTTGCAGCTTTTGTAGCTGTATAATCCATTAGTTGATCATTCCCATCAAAAGCGACTACGGATGCTGTGTTAATAATCGAACTACCTTCTTTTAAATATTTCAGTGCTGCGCGTGTTGTGTAAAAATGGGAGTAAATGTTCACTTTAAATGTATCGTCAAATTGTTCATCTGTAATATCAGTTAGGCTTAACTGTTGAAATTGTATTCCAACGTGGTTGCATAGGATATGGAGCTTACCAAATGATTCAATTGTTTTTTCAACAATATCAATACATTGCTGTTTTTTTCTTAAATCACCTGGTAGCAAGATACAATGCCTGCCGAGCTCTTCTATACGATTTTTTGTTCGGTATGCATCTTCGTGTTCATCTAAATAAGAAATTGCGACATCCGCACCTTCTTTAGCAAATGCAATTGCTACAGCTGCACCAATACCGCTGTCACCACCTGTTATGAGGGCTACTTTATCTTTTAATTTATTGCTCCCTTGATAATTAGGGTTTTCAATAATTGGTCTCGGTACCATCAACCGCTCTAGACCTGGTTGTCTGTATTGTCGTTGTTCAGGGACAGTGATAGCAACTTCTTTATATTGAGTAATTTTCCCGTAATTTGCATGCATTGGGTATTGTCGTTCAGAGTTGTTTTTAGACATAAGATTAATAATCCTCCTAAATAAACAATTCTGCATAATTTATGCAAGTGTTTGGGTGTTTGTTCTTCTATTGAAAATGTGTAGCTTATCACCCATTTGAGATAATTACTATATTATATTAGTGAATCAATACAGGAGGGGAGTTCATGGAATATTACTACAATCCAGAGGTAAGGTTATTACTGATCAATCAGTCTAAAGAGAAAGAACCTATAAAATACGGAACGATGACTTTCAAACTTCCGCTGATTGGGCCACGTCCACCATACTATCTCAACCCACGCTACGAGCCCTATTATCCAGCTATTTAGACGAACGAAACATTGACTTTTAGAGCAGGGAAAATAGAAATGAAAAAAGCCGAACCAAATTTTTGGTTCAGCTTTTTATAATTAAGCGTGTTGCTCTTGTTCTAGTTTAGCAATAGCTTCAGCAACATATTCTGCTGATAAGTTATGTTTTACAACATAACGATTGCGTGGGTCTTTTGTACATTCAATTGTGCATCCACCAAGGTGTTTTGCTTCGTTCTCCTCTGATGCAAGAATTTGCTTATTGCATTCAGGGCTTGCACAATTAATGTAACGTTCACATGGTGTACCATCATAGTGATCTTTTCCGACTACTACGTGTTCTACTTGGTTAATCGGAACAGTTAATCTTTCATCAAATACATACATTTGACCGTCCCAAAGCTGACCTTTCGCAACGGGGTCTTTACTATAAGTAGCAATACCACCGTGTAATTGTCCAACTTCTTCACCGATACCTTCACGCATTAACCATCCTGAGAATTTCTCACAACGAATACCGCCTGTGCAGTATGTTAAAACGCGTTTCCCTTCGAATAACTCTTTGTTGTCAAGAATCCATTGTGGAGTATCACGGAATGTTTCTACCTCTGGGCGAATCGCACCACGGAAGTGACCGACATCATATTCGTAAGTGTTACGTACATCTAGCACTACAGTATCTTCGCGTTGCATTTCCTCAAAGAATTCTTGTGGGGAAAGGTAACGGCCAGTGATTTCATGCGGATTAACATCTTCTGGTAAGCTTAAGTTCACAAGCTCAGGACGCGGACGACAATGCATTTTTTTAAATGCATGACCTTCTGCTTCATCAATTTTGAAAACGATGCCTTCAAATAATGGATGATTTTTCATATGTTCCATGTAAGCATTCGTATCCTCAACTGTACCTGAAACAGTACCATTGATACCTTCATGTGCAACAAGAATACGACCTTTTAAGTTGATTGACTTACAAAACTCTAAATGTTCTGCTGCAAAAGCGGCAGGATCATCTATTCGATTGTAAAAATAATACAATAAAACTCGATAATTCATCTTTTTCTCCACCTATCAATAATATTTGCAGGATATTCCTGATGGGTGAACTTCTTACATATCAATACTTTGATGTAAAGAAATTCAGTTCATTTGCTTACTTTATCATATTTTCACTGAAAGCAAAAGATACTCCTAAGTAGCAACCTTATTAACATAACATATTTGTGACAGACTGTTTATAGGACATAAGGCTGAACTTTTATGCAATATTTGCATGATTACAATTAAATACATAATACACCAATTTAGATTCATTAGTTTTACAATAGAAGGAACGAGGGAACTTATTATAATGAGGTGATATGTGTGTCTAACTATAAAAAATATAATGCTGTGCTAATAACGTTCATTACCATATTTGTAGCTTTAGTTTTAATCGCTGGCGCCACCATTTTAATTGGATTGTTATTTGTAACAGAAATCTATCAAGCTTTTATTTTTGATACGATTGGTACAACAGTCTTATACGGAGCAGGACTTGTACTGTGTCTATTTTTTCTATATTTTATTGCAATAATCTTGTTTATTAACCCAAGTAAACTTAAAAAGAATATTGTACTTCGTTGGGCTATAGGGGGGATCACTGTACTCATTTTGACAACGTTTCTTATCAATCAAGGTTATGTATTTATGGTGGGTCACGTCCAAGATATTGAGGACTATGAAAATCGAAAATGGAAAGTAGAGGATTTACAAGTTCTCGATATTTATGGAAATGACTCGTATATTATTGAAACTCAAAATGGTGACTTGTATCTTGAATGGCAGTTGGTACCTATACATAAAGGGGAAACATATAGGATAACTTATTTAGAACATTCCGGTTATATATTAAAAATGGAGGAACTAGGGGAATAATTTTATATAGTGATAATAGCAATGCAACATTATTAAATTTTCAATTTTATTCTCTACCATATTTACTGAATGGCTGAGCTTGAGTCTAAGGATTTGTATACAATTTCATATTCCATTATATTTACAAAGTAGATAGGGTTTTATAAAAAAAGGATTACGAACCAGTTTATGGGTTTTAACATAACGGTACTTCGATTAAAATATTGAACAATCAGTTTCTAATAATTAAAGGAGAGACATCCATGAATAGCAGTAGTATAGATGGATTTAAAGAAAATCCAAATTTGCCTTCAAATATTCAAAAGGAACTAATTAAACTACGTAAAATGGAATATGCCATTAATCAATCCACGCTTGTAGCTATTTTTGATAGAAATGGAAGAATGATTTACGTTAATAACCTAATCTGTGAAGTAACTCAATATAGTAGAGATGAACTAATAGGGCAATTTCATGCAATCTTATATTCGAATGAAACTGATCAATCCCAATTATTGAATATGGTGGAGACACTAAAAGGTGGGCAAAACTGGAAAGGTGAACTGATAAATCAAAAGAAAGACGGAAGCAAATTTTGGGTCCATACAAATATTGTTCCGATCTTTGGAAACGATGAGGAGCCTTATCAATACTACTCGATCAGTAACGAAATAACGAAGGAAAAGGAATTCGAAAAAGAAGCTTTAAGGAATAGTGAGAACTATCGGCTAATTGCTGAAAACTCAATCAATCTGATAGCACTTATTGATATTGATGGTACATTTAGATATGTGTCGCCAACATTTAATAGCATATTGAATTATGACGTATCTAAATTAGAAAGTGGGAACTTCTTCCATATAATACACCCCAAAGATCTTAAAGCAGTGAAAGATGAAGTCCGAATTTATTGTAGGAAAAGAAAAGAACCAATTTTAATGGAGTTCTGTATTCAAACGGAAAATGGAGATTATATCGATATAGAAGCAACTATTCGTTTAGTGGATCATTCAAGTTATTCTTCTCACGAATTGATGCTAGTTGTAATGAGGGATATCCGAAATCGTAAAAAAGTAGAACGCAAAATTTATCATTTAGCTTATCATGATACGTTAACCGATTTCCCAAATCGCAGGTCGTTTATGAATCGACTAAGTGATGAAATCTTAGCTCGGAAAAATTCGAATGACAAACTTGCAATCCTCTTTATTGATTTAGATAATTTTAAATATATAAATGATCAATGGGGGCACGATAAAGGAGATCTCGTTATTAAAGAGGCCGCCGAAGTTATTCAGTCTGCCATACGTGGAAATGATATCGCTGCTAGACTTGGCGGTGATGAATTTATCGTGATGTTAAAAGGTATAGCTAATGAACAAGAAACAATTGCAATCGTGAAGAATATCCAAGAAAAATTTAAGTCACCACTAGTAGTGGAAAATCAAGAATTTATAGTGACCACAAGTATTGGAATCGCTATTTTCCCTGACCACGGAAGTACATCTGAAGAACTTATTAAAAATGCAGATGATGCACTTTATACAGTAAAGTCACAAGGGAAAAATAGCTTTCTTATCTTTAATGAATCCATTGAGCATCAATCACTTGAACGGAGATTACTCGAGAATGCACTGCGCTATGCTTTAAAAAAGGAACAATTTTATCTCGAATATCAACCGAAATTGAACATTTCAACGAATGAGCTAATAGGAATGGAAGCCTTACTACGTTGGAAACACCCTGACTTAGGCGTAATTCCTCCATTGAAATTTATAACACTGGCAGAATCAACCGGATTGATATTGCCACTAGGTGAGTGGATTCTTAGGGAAAGCTGTAGACAAACGAAGGAATGGCATGATAAAGGGTTTTCATCGCTGTGCGTGTCGGTAAATATATCAGTTCGTCAATTAGACGACCCGTATTTTATGGATAAGGTCAAAAATATATTGAAAGAGACCGGATTAGATCCTAAATTTCTAGAATTTGAAGTAACTGAAAGTATCTTCGCCGATTTAGAAAATACAATATCGATACTTCATGAAGTGCGTAATATAGGTATACAAATTTCGATAGATGATTTTGGTACAGGATATAGTTCTCTGAGTTATATAAAGCATTTACCAATTGACACATTAAAGGTCGATCAATCCTTCATTAAAGATATTCACATCAATCAGGAAAGTAAAGCGATTGTATTAGCTGTTTTAAATTTGGCCAAAACGATTGGGCTAAATGTCATTGCAGAAGGTATTGAAACAAAAGAACATGTCGAAACACTCAGTGAAGACGGGCTAGAATTTGGACAAGGGTATTATTACAGTAAGCCGTTAAAAAAAGATGCGTTTGAAGAGTTTATTAACAATAATACTCCTGTTTAAGCAACAAATTTATATTGTAAAGTATTTGTAATATAGTAACCGTATGTTTGTCATAAGTTATCAGGTAATTCACAAATAGTAATGGTTGAACTATAATGATGGTTAGAACTAAATTGAATATTTAATAAATAGGTTTCTGTAATTAATCTGTACAAGATTGATTTAGACTAAGAGGGAAGTTGGTGTAAGTCCAACACGGTCCCGCCACTGTAAGCGAGAAGGGAGGTTAGAAATACCCACTGTGTTCAACATGGGAAGGGTTAACCAACCAATGATACGTAAGTCAGGATACCTGCCTATTTGTTTATTTAAACTTCCTCGAGGAAAGGATGTTTAAAGTGCAGGTATCGATAACTTTTTTATTAAAATCGATAATAAGTGATTCTACTGGTCACTTAAACAAAGGTTAAAACTGCCCTTTTAACAGACGCTTTTCTAATGAGAAAGGCGGTTTTTTTATGGACAAATTTAGGAGGTAACGAATGATGAATGGCATATTTAAAAAATGGGGGATCTTTAGTTTTGTTTTACTACTAACTCTCGGCATACTTGTTGGTTGTGGTTCAAATGATCAGAATACTCAAATTCAAGATAATGAAGAATCGGTTACAAATAACGAGGCAACTCAAACAAATGAAGTTGACTTCCCAGTAACAATTACAGATGATGCAGGGCGAGAGGTAACCATTGAAGAACAACCAGAAACGATCGTTTCAATCCAACCTAGTAATACAGAAATTGCCTTTGCGCTTGGATTAGGCGATAAAATCATTGGAGTTTCAGATTTCGATAACTATCCAGAGGAAGTATTAGACATTACAAAAGTAGGTGGACAAGACATGAACGCAGAGCTTGTTCTTTCACTACTTCCAGATATGGCACTAGTAACAGATTATCATTATGAAACTCATCCAAATGTGTTAAAACAATTTGAAGAAGCAGGTATTGAAGTGATTGTCGTAGGTAGTGCAACTTCTTTTGAGGATGTTTATAACAAAATTGAGATGATCGGTGAAGCAACTGGAACAAAAACGGAAGCAGAAGAAATTGTTGCGGATATGGAAGGGCGTCTTCAAGTTATTAAAGAGAAAGCACAAGCATCCGTAACCAATCCAAAGAGAGTTTGGGTAGAAGTTTCGCCTGCTCCAGATATTTTTACAACTGGGCAAAATACATTTATGCACGAAATGTTAGAGTCTATACAAGCGACAAATGTAGCTGAAAACCTAGAAGGTTGGGTGAAGATGACAGAAGAGGAGATTGTTCAATTAAACCCGGATGTTATCATTACAACGTATGGCTACTATATCGAAAACCCAGAAAATGAAGTACTGTCACGAGAAGGTTGGGCTGAAGTGCCAGCCGTTAAAAATGGACAAGTGTTTGATGTAAATAACGATACCGTTACAAGACCGGGTCCGCGTCTAATTGAAGGAGTTGAAACACTTGCAAAACTCATCTATCCAGAGGTTTTTAACGAATAAAATTGGCTGGTTATATTTATTAAGCGGAGGGCTCCTACTATGTTCGAGCCTTCTTGGCTTATTTTTAAGTAGTGTCACAATACCGATTCAGACTATTTTACATATCATATTTGAAAACAGTTTACATATGGGGTGGCTTGAGGAAGTTCCAAAAAATGAAGAAATGATTATCTGGAATATACGTTTACCAAGAGTACTTCTAGCATTTTGTGTAGGCGCCTCATTAGCAATCGCTGGTGCAGCATTCCAAGGACTTTTACGAAATCCATTAGCAGATCCTTATACAATTGGTGTATCTTCGGGCGCCTCTTTAGGTGCAGTTATAGTATTGTTTTTTCAATTTACGATAGTAGGTTTAGGAAGCTTCACACTTCCTATTGTCGCGATTATAAGTGGGTTAATTACATTGATTGTCGTCTTTGGACTTGTTCGCTTAAGTAGCAGAAGTTTAGCAATTGAAACAATTATACTAGCCGGAATTATTGTTAGTGCTTTTGTAGGTGCCCTTGTCTCACTCCTTATATCACTAGGTGATAAAGATGCGATGACACAAATCATTTATTGGTTATATGGAAGTGTAGGAATGAGAGGTTGGGACTACGTACAACTAATCATCCCATTTATGATCATTGGTAGTTTAATTGTACTGTATCACTATCGTGAATTGAATGCTTTGGCTTTAGGTGAAGAAGCGGCGGATCATATAGGTGTTAATGTCAAACGAGGGAAAATCTTTGTTTTGATAGGAGCTTCTTTACTAACTGGTGCAGCAGTTGCTGTTTCCGGATCAATAGGATTTGTAGGATTAGTCATTCCGCACTTAGTTCGCCTTGTAACTGGTCCAAATCATAGACATGTACTTCCGTTATCAATCATTATAGGTGGGGCTTTTCTTATTTTTGCAGATTTACTATCTAGAACCATTATTGCGCCACAAGAACTGCCGATTGGTGTTGTCACAGCATTAGTTGGAGCACCGGTGTTCGCGTTTTTATTAATAAGAGATAGAATTGGGAGGAGAAATAGCTAATGCTTCAAGTTAAAGATTTAGTTGGTGGATACTCCAATACTCCCATCATTAATGGAATTAATTTAGAGGTAAAAAAAAGCGAGTTTTTTGCTCTTCTTGGTCCTAACGGAAGCGGGAAAACAACGCTTTTTAAACTGATAACAGGACAGTTACCTATACACAGTGGACATGTGTTTTTGTCAGGTACAGAGGTTTCTGCATACTCGAACCTTGAAAAAGCAAAAAAAATTGCGGTGTTAACTCAGGAAGTTCAGGTTTCCTTTGATTATACAGTAGAGGAAATTGTAAGCCTTGGCCGTTACCCTCATCAAAAAGGTATTTTGAAGAATCTTGCAAAAGAGGATAGAAAGATTATTGAAGAAGTAATGGAGATAACAAAAGTAACTGAATTTCGTAAAAAGCAATTTCGTACAATAAGTGGTGGGGAAAAGCAGAGGGTTTTATTAGCAAAAGCATTAGCTCAAGAGCCAGAGCTTTTACTTTTAGACGAGCCTACGAATCATTTAGACATTAAACATACATTTCAATTGTTAGATGTATTGAAGGAACGACAACAAACAATGGGGTTAACGATATTTTCAATTCTCCATGATCTAAATGTTGCTGCTTTTTACGCGGACCGATTTGCCTTGCTACATAATGGGAATTTTTTAGAGGTTGGGGATGTTAACGTACTTCGCAAAGAAGAGCAATTAGAGAAGGTATACCAGGTGAAAGTTAATGCTCAGTCACACCCAATAGTTCCAAAACCGCAACTCCTTATGACACCAAAATACACTCCATCAACAACTCGATATCGTTTTGATAAAGCATATAAAATAAAACAGACAGATCAAATGATTCATATTCAATTTTCCCAACCTTTGAGAACAATTTCAAATGGAATGATTGGGGACGGCATCCAATGGTTAAAAGACTTTTGTCATTTAAATATTTCAGGAACTAATCATATCACACAACAAAAAGAATTGCGGAGTTTAGAAGGACAATTTGGTATACCGTTTGAGCAAGCATCAGTTACTCTCTCCAATGAAAAGCCCAGTGAAATCGTAATGGTAACTGAAGAAATAGACGGTATACAAATGAAAATGGTAATGATTTTAATGATGAAGGACGTAGTTGACAAGAGCGCTATATATTCTAGTAAAACTACAGTTTCTAACATCATTAATATCATGCTGTTCATTAATGCACATTTAACGGATGGAGCTCTTGTGAATGGGTATATGTTAGCAACTGAAGCAAAAATGAAAGCATTACAAGATCTCCGGTTAATCAACTTGGATGCAAAGACTGATACATTAATTCTTGCAACTACACAGGAAGGTAAAGAAATCGATCCCGTACAATCCAAAACGGTTGTTGGAAAAGCAATTAGTGAATTTGTATACAATGTAACGATTGAAGCCGTAAAAAAATATTTATAAATGGTTAATTTGAGTTTAATTAATATGTAACAAAAGGGGGAATTGTAGTTGAATGAACGAAGAATCGTCATCGCAGGTACTGGGAGCGGTGTTGGCAAAACAACGTTAACAATTGGGTTAATGGCTGCGTTAAAAAAGAGAGGCCTAACAGTACAAGGATTTAAATGTGGCCCTGATTATATCGACCCTTCCTATCATACAGCTGTTACAAAACGGGTGTCCCGAAATTTAGACAGCTGGATGCTTTCAACTACTAGAGTACTAGATATTTTCAAGCGTGGAAGTAGGGGGGCGGATATCTCCATCATTGAAGGTGTAATGGGATTTTATGACGGAAAAAATCCTGAAACGAATGAAGGCAGTACGGCTGAAATCAGCATGATCACAAATAGTCCAGTAATTCTCGTTGTTAATTGTGAGAGCATGGCTCGGAGTGCGGCAGCCATTGTAAAAGGCTTTCAAGTATTTGCACAAGGGTCAAATATCGTAGCAGTAATCGCGAATAAAGTCGGAAGTGAAGGGCATTATCATCTCGTCAAAAAAGCAATTGAACAGGTATGCGATGTACCTGTAATTGGTTATTTAAAACGAGAAATAAATATTGCAATTCCAGAGCGACATCTAGGGCTAATTCCATCGATGGAAAGAGGAGAGCTAGATTCCTATTTTGATCAATTAGGTTCACTAGTTGCAGAAACCATCGACTTAAATCAACTTATAAAATTGGCAGAGGTAGCGCCTCTACCTAAATGTCAAGAACCCTCACTATTTGAGGATAAGAAGGAAACAATAGTGAAAATCGCAGTTGCGAAGGATGCTGCTTTTAATTTTTATTATCCAGAAAATCTAGAGTTGATGGAATCAAAAGGGGTAGAGGTTGTTTATTTCTCACCACTTGAAGATGAAGAATTGCCATGTGATGTGGACGGGCTTTATTTAGGAGGAGGCTTTCCTGAAGAGTTCGCTCAAATTCTTGCTTCTAATGATCGAGTGAAGCAATCAATAAAAGCGGCAATCGAAAATGGACTACCAACACTTGCTGAATGTGGGGGCTTCATGTATCTAACGGAGTCAATTGAATCAACTGATCATAAAACATATGAAATGGTTGGGTTAATACCAGGGAGAGTACAAATGCAAACAAGGTTAGCTGCATTAGGATACCGAGAGATTAGTGGGGAAAATGACAATTATCTTCTTGGTGGTTATAAGGCACGTGGGCATGAATACCATTACTCAATTTTTAAGACAAATGGAGAGGAACTTCCTTACGCCTATAAATCAGTTGGCATGAGAGGTGTAATGAAGGAAGGTTATTTAGTACACAACTTAGTAGCTGGTTATACTCATTTTCACTTTGCTTCCTGCCCTGAAATGGTTGATAACTGGGTTAATAAATGCGTAGAGCATAAGGCAAGGCGGATTCATACCCCTTAATTCAAAATTAACAGTCTGGAGGTCATCATCGTGAGTCAAGCAAAAGCAAAACAAAAAGGTTTAACACTAGTTTATACAGGTCATGGCAAAGGAAAAACAACTTCAGCGCTAGGATTGGCGCTTCGTGCAACTGGAAGAGGGCTGAAAGTTAAGATTTATCAATTTATAAAATCGCCTCAGCGTACATATGGTGAACAAATTGCACTTCAAAAGCTTGGGGTAGAAATGGTGCAACTCGGTATCGGCTTCACTTGGACCAAAACGCCAGAAGAACATAGAGAAGCGTTAAAAAAAGCTTGGCCAATTGCTAAAGATGCGGTAATGAGTGGCGAGTACGACCTAGTTATTTTAGATGAACTGAATAATGCGCTAGCGATAGATAAATTCCCAATTGATGATGTATTACCACTTGGAGAAGTATTAGATGTAATTAAAAATAAACCTTCCCATGTACACCTTGTTATTACAGGAAGGGATGCTATGCAAGAAGTGCGTGATCTAGCTGATCTCGTGTCTGTCGTTGAACCTGAAAAACATTATTATGATGAAGGCATTCCTGCTGTAAAAGGGATAGAATTTTAGATTAATAGCAAGGTTCTATTACGTATCCTTGCAATAGGGGGATTCTGACACAAAATAGGGCGATATCATCACAAGGGAGATACTGACACAAAATAGGGCGATTCAGCCACAAAAGGCAATATGTACGCTCCACAAACAATCCTTTGCAGCACCATAATAATAAAGGTCACCACGGGCCTTAGGAGTGAACTTAATATGGGAAAAGCAATTCCGCTAATGATACAAGGAACACATTCCGATGCAGGAAAGAGCTCTATCGTAACAGCCTTATGTAGAATCTTTCATAAAGAGGGTTACAAGACAGCTCCGTTTAAGTCTCAAAACATGGCATTAAATTCATATATTACAGTTGATGGAAAGGAAATTGGTCGGGCGCAAGGAGTACAAGCAGAGGCAGCTGGCATTATCGCCACAACAGATATGAATCCGATTTTAATAAAACCGACTGGAGAGTATAAATCCCAAATTGTTGTTAATGGGAAGCCTTTTCAAAATATGAAGGCAGGCGAATACCGACAAGATTTTTATGAAAAAGGCCTAAAAATTATCGAAGAATCATATAAAAAATTATCGGATGTTTATGAACGTATTATCATTGAAGGAGCGGGAAGTCCTGCCGAAATTAATCTAAATGATCGTGAGCTTGTTAATATGCGAGTAGCAAGGATTGCTAACGCACCAGTCATTTTAGTTGGAGATATTGAGAAGGGTGGTGTATTTGCTAGTTTAGTAGGAACATTGCAGCTTCTTGAACCAGATGATCGAAAGCGTATTATCGGGGTCATCATTAATAAATTTAGAGGTGACGTTTCCTTATTGCAACCAGGACTCGATTGGTTTGAGGAATATACAGGTGTTCCGATCTTGGGTGTTGTTCCTTTTATTGAAAATATGTTTATCGAAGCAGAAGATTCTGTAGTGCTTAGTCGTTATACAGCCGCAAAGAACATTAGCAAGGAAATTGATATTGCAGTCATTCGTCTCCCGATGATTTCAAACTTCACTGATATCGATCCATTATTTGAAGAATCGGATTGTCATGTTCGTTTTGTTCGTACGGTTGAGGAACTAGGTGAACCCGATTTGATTATCATACCTGGTAGTAAAAATACAATAGAAGATATGATGTATTTAAACAATACGGGGCTTTCGAATAGAATATTACATCTAGTAAAAGAAAAAGATAGAACCATCTTCGGAATTTGTGGTGGTTATCAAATGCTAGGTGAAAAAATTGTAGATCCATATAAAGTCGAGTCATCTTATGAAGTCGCGAATGGATTAGGACTGTTACCGATGACAACTAAGATGACCCCTATGAAAACAACTATTCACTCAGAAGGGGTTGCTCACTTCGGCGAAAATATGATTCCAGTATCGGGCTATGAAATTCATATGGGTGAATCTCAGTTTGAAACAAAGTATGATCATTTAATTCGATTATCTAACCGAAGGGAAGGCGCAATTACTTCAAATCGGAAAACGATAGGGACTTATTTACATGGTATCTTTCATAACGATGAATTCCGTGAAGTAATCCTCAATGATATTAGGATAATGAAGGGGCTAGAACCTATATATAATCGAGCCTCCTTTACTCAGAAAAGGGAGGAAGGCTTTGACTTGTTGGCAAAAGTTGTTAAGGAACATCTGGATATTGAAAGAATTCATCAAATGATCATTGATTATCAAAAAGATCAAACTAATTAAGGAGAATGAGAATGAGATTAATATCCATTTGTCCGAGTAATACGGAATTAGTTGCATATTTAGGTTTAACCTCTTCACTTATAGGCGTAGATAACTATTCGGATTGGCCAAGGGATATTCAAGCATTACCAAAACTTGGGCCTGATTTAAATATTGACATGGAAAAAGTGAAGGAATTACAACCTGATTTAGTTCTCGCATCGCTTTCAGTACCTGGAATGGAGCGCAATATTGAAGAACTAAAGAAACGTAATATCCCTTATGTCATCGTTCCGAATCCGAAAACATTAACAGAGGTTGCGGATAGTTTACTTTTTGTAGGTGAAGTGACAAATACAAAAGATAAGGCGAAACAATTATCCATACAATTCCATCAAATTCTAGAACAATATCGTTCTCTATCAGAGCAAGTCAAAAAGCCAACTACTATTTATTGGGAATGGTGGGCAAAACCGATTTTCACACCTGGGGCAACGAACTGGATTACTGAAATAAGTAGACTTGCAGGGGGGAGAAATGTTTTCGAAGATATGCCTCAATCGAGTGTGAAAACGGATTGGGAAGACGTAAAGAAAAGAAATCCTGATATGATCTGTATCATTTGGGTTGGCGTTCAAACATCAAAAATAAATCCAAAGGTAATCTTAAAACGACCAGACGCAAATGAGATGACAGCTATTCAAACCAATCAGCTCCATATTTTAGATGAACCATTATTCTGTCGTCCGTCACCTAGATTACTTCTAGGTCTGAATAAAATTGCAAGTATCCTTCACCCTGAGATTTATCCACCGTTTAACGAAATGATAGATCCACTATTAGATTAATTCTTCATTTGGCATTAAGCCTAGCACATTACTTATGCTAGGTGTAGTTTTATAAAAAACATTGATTATTTAAAACAAAATTCGATTATTTAAAATAAAGATTGATAATTAATAATAAAGCTTGATTATAATCCTGTATTGAAATGCAGGATTTTTCTTATTCCACAATCGGGCCATATTAAGAGATAGAGTGGATAGATTCATCAATTAATATTTGATTTATAATGTGAGGTTCCGTTAAAGCATTTTTAAGCGCAACTAGTGAAATTAGCGGAGATTTTCCGGTTAAATGCCGAATGCACCTTTATTTTGGAGTACATAAGGGGAAATTTTCCGACTATGCAGAGGAAAATTATTAAGACGCTGTTTTACGAAATTTAAATATCCACCTATGTATTAGACAAATGTAATTTTTAGGGTTATAATAAGTTTAATAAGATAGTTTATAAAAAATAATAAATTCACCTATTACAAAGCGTAATTGTGTTTTATACGATACTTTTTGTAATATGTGAATTTTTTTCTTTATGAAGAAATGCGATCTTATTAAATACAATTAAATGGAGGTCATTTAAATGACACAAGGTACAGTAAAATGGTTTAACGCAGAAAAAGGTTTCGGTTTCATCGAAGTTGAAGGCGGAGCAGACGTATTTGCCCACTTCTCAGCCATCCAAGGTGAAGGTTTCAAATCACTTGACGAAGGTCAAAAAGTAGAGTTTTCAGTAGAAGACGGACAACGTGGACCACAAGCTACAAACATCGTAAAACTTTAATTTTTAATGATGTAACCATAAAAAAGAGGCATCCTTTCATTAGGATGTCTCTTTTTCTAATAGGCTTTATAGAATTTTATCAGAAAACCTCTCCGCTGTCTTATAAACCTACAATGGCTATTTAGTAATCTGCTTTTGCTTCAACAAGTTAATTTCATTATCCATTTAACAAAAATTCCTAGTTATACTTAAACTAGTAAATACATAAATCTTATGCCACCCGTTATTCCACAATCGGACGCATTTCAAGATTAAGAAAAGTGCTTTCCTTGATGATAGGGCTATAATCTATAATAAGTTGGGCTACTCTCGGGAAAAATACCTCTAAATATATATTAGGGTGATATAAATGAAAAAATGTATATCGCTTTTATTTCTATTACTTATATTTAGTTTTTTAATTTTAGGTTGGACAATAAAGGGGTTAACAATCTTGTGAGTGAAATAGAAACATCGGAGCCCATCCCCATCAATTACGACATAGTTATGCAACACATATGATTAATAACGGAGCGCCAATTGATGTGATCCAAAGCTTACTGGGTCATGAAAAGAGTGGGACGACAAAAATATATGCTCAGCTAAGCGGAAAACTAAGGAAGGATTTTTATAGTGAAGTTAAATAAAATTAACTTTAAGTCAAGAATATAAATATATGATCTTACGCGTTATCAGGCGCAATTTTCGATAAAGAATATACGCTCAATTTTCATTTAAGGGCCAGATTATGAGATAGAGTGGATGGATTCATCGATTAATATTTGATTTATAATGAGAGGTTCCGGTAAAGCATTTTAAGCACAACTAGTGAAAGAGAAATTAGCGGAGATTTTCCGGTTAAATGCCGAATACATCTATATTCCGGTGTAAATAAGGGGAAATTTTCCGGCTATGCAGAGGAAAATCCTTCATTTTCTCCATTTTCGAGTCAATAGGCGGAATTTCTCCGTCTATTTCAGCTATTTTTTACTTTATTTTTTAAATAAGCGGAAATTTTCCGGCTATTTATATTTGAAGCTTAACCTGAAGCCAAAGTGTGAGTAACCCAGCAAATAGAACATCGCCATTCAATTATCGGGCGCATTTGTGGAGCAATACAGGTAGAAAATGATCAAACATTTTTATAAAGCCTAAATTACATCTGCTGGATAACAATCCATTTTGATTAATCTTTTTTTCAAAATGGATTGTTTATTTACCGTAAAATTTAGTTTTCGAGGCATTTTTGATCAAACTTTAATTTAAAGCTACACAAGGCTCATTAACTATATCCCATAGAATCTTTTTGTATTTTCATGGAGGATTTGCGTCACTTTCTCGGAAGAAAGGTCTTTTAATTCGGCGATTTTCTCAATTGACTGCTTCATCATCTTTGGATGAGTTATTTGACCAGAGAATGGGCCTTCAAAGGGCCATGGTCCATCTGTTTCCACCATTAGTTGCTCAAGAGGGTATATCTGCACAAGCTGCTGTATTTCTTCCTCATAGAACACATCAGGTGTAATAGAAATATAGTAGCCATTATGTATCATTCGATGGGCAACCTGATCACCTTTAAACCAATGGAAATGGGCCTTATTAAACCCGTGCTTTTCAAGTAAATCGCACGCAATAGAAGCATCTTCATAAACAGCGTGAAGAACGATTGGTTTATCATGTTTTACAGCAAATTCTATAAATCGATCGAGTAGCTCAATATATGGTTGGTAGTCTAAAATAGTATTGCTTTCACCTTTTTTATAATAAGGTAATCCAACTTCACCAACTGCGACCGTTTCATCTACATGAGATTCCATCCATTTAAACAATTCATTCATCGTTTCTAAAGAGAGGAGTTCCTGCTCTGGATGAAATCCAAAGGCAGGTTTAACTCGTGAATCTTCCAATGAAAGAGCAAGATTTTTTTGACAAGATTCCATATCAAAAGAGACTGCAATTAAAGCTTCTACTTCATGTCCATCTAAACTAGACAAAATCTCGTTACGTTCTATCTCATCATAATGATCAAGATGAATATGTGCGTCAATCATCATTCGCTAATCTCCTCCTTAATATATTGGAAGATTTGTTGCTTTAATGTGAAAAACTCCGAAGTTTCAATCAAGCTTTCATCACGCGGTCGAGAGAAGGGGACGTTGATCTCTGCTTTTACATGTGCGGGCCTTTTCGATAATACATAGATGCGATCAGCTAAAAACAACGCTTCTTCGATACTATGTGTAATAAACAAAATAGATTTTCGATTTTCTTCCCATACAGAAAGGAGCCATTTTTGCATTTTCAATCTTGTGAATTCATCTAAAGCGGAAAAAGGTTCATCTAAACAGAGCAAGCTTTGTTTACTTAACAATGCGCGAATAAAGGATACGCGTTGCTTCATTCCACCGGATAATTCAATGGGATATGCCTTTTCAAAATCTGCTAGACCAACTTTCGAAAGCCATTGTCTAGCTTCATCATAATTGGGTTTACCATTTAATTCAGTAGCAAGTACGACATTGTCTAGTACCGTTCGCCATGGAAAAAGGGAAGGCTGTTGCGGCATGTAACTTATAAAACCTTTTTTTCCATTAATGACTTCACCCTTCAACTTAATTTCACCTTGATCAGGGATTTGATTTCCACCGACCAGTTGAAAGAGAGTACTTTTTCCGCTACCAGAAGGTCCAAGTATTGCGACAAATTCACCTTCATCAACACTTATATTGATATCTTCTAAAACTTGAAGGTCCCCAAATGTTTTAGTTAGTTCTTTTATGTCCAATAACATATTACACACCCTCATTTCTGCCTTTTACCACAAGCTTTTCCATGAGTCGAATGACTCCGAAGAATATGACACTCAATATCATAATGATAAAGATTGCTACAAATACGCGGTCAATTCTAAATGAAGATTGAGCTAGCGTCATATATACACCAATCCCCGTCTTTGCACCAAGCCATTCTGAAATGACGGCCCCCATCACACTATACGTTGCAGCAATTTTCAAACCTGAAAAAATGGAGGGGAGCGAGTGAGGAAACTCGAGCTTCCAAAAGATTTGATTCCGTGATGCTCCAATCATTTGCATATAATGCTTTAATTCAGGTGCAGTTTGTCTAAATCCATCCATACTTG